>DASWME010000117.1:0-15236 GCA_036399915.1 Thermoanaerobaculia bacterium | reverse complement strand
GCCGAAGTCGTTCTGCTCCTGGCTGAGCCCCCGGCCGGAATCGTTCTGCTCCTGGCCAGGCTCCTGGCCAAAGTCGTTCTGCTGCTGATTCTCCTGATCGCTCATTCCATCTTCTCCAGTGTTCTCTTCTCGGGGTCCTTGCGGCTGGGGGCGTCGAGGGGTCTTTGGCGTACCCGGAGCACCCGCTCCGGGCGAAAGCGCATGAAAATATCATGCCGGGCATCTATTCAACGGCTCGGACGCTCCCGGAAATTCCGGCTCCGGTTCGGGCAGAATATCAGGGCGCCTGAACGCGCCCGGACGATGGAGACGATGGGAGAGCCCATGAACGTATGCATCCTGCCGCTCGCGCTCGCCGGCCTGCTCGCGGCCGGCGCACTGACCGCTGGAGAGGACGCCCGGCGGCCTCTCGCGGAGCCGCCGCTCGACCCGCGGGAGGTCCACCTGGCGGACCTGCGCCAGCTCACCCGCGGCGGCGAGAACGCCGAGGCCTACTGGTCCCCCGACGGCTCCCAGCTCGTCTTCCAGTCCACCCACCCGCCGTACGCCTGCGACCAGATCTTCCGCATGCCCGCGGACGGCACGGCCGAGCCGGCGCTGGTCTCCACCGGCAAGGGGCGCACCACCTGCGCCTACTTCACCGCCGACGGCCGGCGGGTGATCTACTCCTCGACGCATCTCATCCAGAAAGAGTGCCCGCCGCCCCCGGACCGTTCCCAGGGCTACGTCTGGCCGATCGATCCCGCCTACGAGATCTTCAGCGCCCGGCCCGACGGCTCGGACCTCCTCCGCCTGACCGCCAACCAGTCCTACGACGCCGAGACCACCGTCTGCCCGAAGGACGGCGCGCTGCTCTTCACCTCCACCCGCGACGGCGACCTCGACCTCTACCGCATGGACGCCGACGGCAGGAACGTCCGGCGCCTGACGGACACTCCCGGCTACGACGGCGGCGCCTTCTTCTCTCCCGACTGCAGCAAGATCGTCTGGCGGGCCTCCCGTCCCAGGGAGGGGCCGGAGCTGGACGACTACAAGCGCCTGCTGGCCCAGGGGCTGGTGCGGCCCACCAGGCTGGAGATCTGGGTGGCCAACGCGGACGGCGGCGAGGCGCGGCAGATCACCTACCTCGGCGCCGGCTCCTTCGCGCCCTCGTTCTTCCCCGCGGGCGACCGCGTCCTCTTCGCCACCAACCATGGCGATCCCAAGGGGCGGGAGTTCGACCTCTGGGCCGTCAACGTGGACGGCACCGGCCTCGAGCGCATCACCTGGACCCCGGGCTTCGACGGCTTCCCCCTGTTCTCGCCGGACGGCGCCCGCTTGGCCTTCGCCTCGAACCGCAACCAGAGCGCGCCCGGGGAGACCAATGTCTTCGTGGCGCGCTGGGTGGACCGCCCGGCCAAGGCTCCGGCGACGCCCGAGAAGAGCGCCGCGGAGCGCTACCGCGACGACGTGCGCTGGCTGGCCGACGACGCCCGCGAGGGCCGGGGCATCGGCACGGCGGGCCTCGAAGAGGCCTCGCGCTGGCTCGCCGCCCGCTTCCGCGAGATCGGCCTCGAGCCCGCGGGTGAGGCCGGCGGCTGGTTCCAGCGCTTCGACGTTCCGGTCGCGGTCGAGGCCCGTTCCGGCACCAAAGTCGCCGTGGACGGCGCGCCGGTCGCCCGGGACAGCTTCCAGCCGGCGTCCTTCTCCGGCAACGGCGAGGCCGCCGGCGAGGTGGTGGCCGCGGGCTACGGCATCACCGCCCCCGAGCTGGGGATCGACGATTACAAGGGCGTCGAGGCCAGGGGCAGGATCGTGGCCGTCCGCCGCTTCACCCCCGAGGGCGGGCCGTTCGCGGACGATAAGGCGCAGCGGCGCTACAGCGACCTGCGCTACAAGGCCTGGAACGCCCGCGAGCACGGGGCGAAGGCCGTGATCGTGGTGGACCTGCCGGAAATGTCTGCCGGCGGACCCGGCGACGAGGCGCCACTGCCGGGGCTCGCCATCGACTCGACCGAGGCCGGCGGGGGGGACGCCGGCCTGCCGGTCGTGCTGCTGAAGCGCTCCGCCGGGGCGGCGCTCTTCGCGGGCGGCCACCGCGCCGCGCTCGAGATCGACCTCGAGCGGAAGACGAAGCCTGCGGTCAACGTGGCCGGCGTGGTGCGGGCCGGAGCGGCGGACCGCCTCCCCGGCGCCGTGCTGGTGGGCGCCCACTACGACCACCTGGGCCGGGGCGGCGGCGGCTCGCTCGCGCCCGACTCCCACGAGGTGCACAACGGAGCGGACGACAACGCCTCGGGCACCGCCGCCCTCCTGGCGGCGGCGCGCCGGCTCGCCGGCGAGCGGGACCGCCTGCGCCGGGACGTCTACTTGGTGGCTTTCTCCGGCGAAGAGTCCGGCGTGCTCGGCTCGACCGCCTTCACCCGCCAGCCGCCCAACGGGCTCAAGGTGGCCGACCTCGCCGCCATGCTCAACATGGACATGGTGGGCCGGCTGCGGGGCAACCTCGTCACCGTGCTCGGCCGCGACTCCGCTGAGGAGTGGAAGGACCTGCTGCCGCCCGCCTGCGAGCGCGCGCTCCTCCTCTGCGCCTCCTCGGGCGACGGCTACGGCCCCTCCGACCACAGCCCGTTCTACGCCGCGGGCGTGCCGGTGCTCCACTTCTTCACCGGCCCCCACGAGGACTACCACAAGCCCTCCGACGACGCGGACAAGATCAACGCCGGCGGCGGCGCCCGCGTCGCGGCCCTGGTGGCGGACCTCGCCCGCGACATCGCGAGCCGGCCCCAGCGGCCCACCTACAGGAACGCGCCGGCCCCCGAGCCGAGAGGGGACACCCGCTCCTTCGGCGCCTCGCTCGGCACCGTGCCCGACTACGCCGGCGACGGCCGCCCGGGCGTGCTGCTGGCCGGCGTGCGGCCCGGCAGCGCGGCCGAGCAGGCCGGCCTGCGGCGGGGCGACCTCCTGGTCGAGCTGTCGGGCAAGCCCGTCCGCGACATCTACGACTTCATGTACGTGCTCCAGCGCGCCAAGCCGGGCGAGAAGACCACGGCCGTCGTGGAGCGCGACGGCCAGCGGGTGACGGTGGAGGTGACGTTCGGGACGAGCAGCAGGAGATGATGCCCTCTCCCGCAACTTTCTTCTCGCCCATCCCGTAAAATCCCCAAGGACTCCTGCGTCCTCCCGTCAACCCCTGAGAGGATCCCGCCATGAAGAAACCCCTCCTGTTCTTCTTCGCCTGCGCCCTCCTGCTGGCCGCCACCACCGCCTCGGCCGCCATCGATCCCGTCCTGCTCGACTACGCCCGCAGGTTCGAGCAGTTCCCGGCCACCAGGGGGCAGGGGAGCGAGAGCGAGCGCCTGCAGAAGCTGTTCGACCTGTTCTGGGACTTCAACATGCACGCCTCGCCCGAGTTCGCCACCTACGTGGGCTATCCCGGCCAGAACGACCGCTGGTCCGACAGCTCGTTCGAGGCCATCGAGTTCGGCCGCCAGATGACCCGCAAGCTCCAGGCCGCCCTGGAGTCGATCGACCGCTCGCAGCTCAAGCCCGCCGAGCAGGTCTATTACGACCTGGGGCACCGCCGGATCGAGCAGTCGCTCGAAGGCGAGAAGTTCCACGGCGAGTACCTGGTGGTCAACCAGTTGGGAGGCGTGCATCAGGGCATCCCGCAGCTCCTGTCGTTCACGCCCGCCCGCACCGTCAAGGACTACGAGGACCTCATCGCCCGGCTGCGCGGCGTTCCCAGGGTCATCGAGCAGACGATCGCGCTGCTTCAGAAGGGGCTCGAGGAGGGGATCACGCCGCCGCGGGTGACCCTGCGCGACGTGCCCGGGCAGGTAGAGAACCTGCTCGTGGACGAGGCCATGAAGAGCCCCCTGCTGCGGGCCTTCCAGAAGTTCCCGTCCACCATCCCCGCCGCCGAGCAGGAGCGCTTGAAGCGCGCGGCCGTCCAGGCCTTCGACGAGCAGGCGTCACCGGCCTTCCGCAAGCTGCAGGGCTTCCTCGCCAACACCTACGTGCCGGCCGCCCGCGATTCGATCGCCATGAGCGACCTGCCGAACGGCAAGGCCTGGTACGCGTTCGCGGCGCGGTCCTACACCACCACGAGCCTGACGCCCGAGCAGATCCACCAGATCGGCCTCGCCGAGGTCAAGCGCATCCGCGGGCAGATGGAGGAGCTGAAGGCCGCGACCGGCTTCAAGGGGAGCCTTCAGGAGTTCTTCACCTTCCTGCGCACCGATGCGCGGTTCTTCTACGACAAGCCCGAGGACCTGCTGGCCGGCTACCGGGACATCGCCAAGCGGATCGATCCCGAGCTGGTGAGGCTGTTCGGCCGGCTGCCGCGGCTGCCCTACGGGGTCACTCCG
Source organism: Thermoanaerobaculia bacterium (assembly GCA_036399915.1). GTDB lineage: Bacteria > Acidobacteriota > Thermoanaerobaculia > Multivoradales > UBA5704 > DATARR01. The sequence goes on along the minus strand of DASWME010000117.1, from coordinate 10,887 downwards.
ATCCCCTCGTTCATGGAGAAGTCGCAGACCACGGCCTATTACGAGCCCGGCTCGCTCGCCGCCGGCCGGCCCGGCAACTTCTACGCCAACACCTACGACCTCAAGTCGCGCCCCCAGTGGGAGATGGAGGCGCTCACCCTGCACGAGGCCGTGCCGGGCCACCACCTCCAGATCTCCCTGGCCCAGGAGCTCGAAGGCGTGCCCCAGTGGCGCAAGTACGACGACTACACCGCCTTCACCGAGGGCTGGGGGCTCTACGCCGAGAGCCTCGGCGAGGAGATCGGCCTCTACAAGGACCCCTACACCCGGTTCGGCCAGCTCACCTACGAGATGTGGCGGGCCGTCCGCCTGGTGGTGGACACCGGCCTGCACACCATGGGCTGGACGCGCCAGCAGGCGATCGATTATTTCAAGGCGAACGCCGGCAAGGCCGAGCACGACATCGAAGTCGAGGTGGACCGCTACATCGTCAATCCCGGCCAGGCGCTCGCCTACAAGATCGGCGAGCTGAAGATCAAGGAGCTGCGGGCCCATGCCGAGAAGGAGCTGGGCCCGAAGTTCGACGTCCGCGCCTTCCACGACCACGTTCTGGGCAACGGGGCCCTGCCGCTCGACCTGCTGGAGAAGAACGTCAGGGCGTGGGTGGCGCAGGAGAAGGCGGGAAAGGAGTCGAAGGCGGCGGCTCCATGAACGTCGAGCCCGTGCCCCTCGAAGGCCCCACGATCCGCCTGGATCCGCTCGTGCCCGAGCACGCGCCGCTGCTCTGGCCGCAGGCCGATCCCGAGGTCTTCCGCCACACCCTGGAATGGCCGCGGGACGCCAGCCGCGAAGCCTTCGAGGACTGGGTGCGCTACTGCCTGACGACGCCCGCCTCGCTCCTCTACGGCATCTTCGTCAAGGCGACGGGCGAGGCGGTGGGGATGACCAGCTACCTCGAGATCCGCCCCGCCCACCGGGGCCTGGAGATCGGCCGCACCTGGATCGCCAGGTCCCACCAGGGCACCCGGATCAACCCCGAGAGCAAGCTCCTCCTGCTGCGCCACGCCTTCGAGGACCTGGCCGCCGTGCGCGTGCAGTTCAAGACCGACCTCAACAACGTCCACAGCCAGCGGGCCATCGAGAAGCTCGGCGCCCGGCGCGAGGGAGTGCTGCGCCGCTACCAGATGCGCTCCAACGGCTTCATCCGCGACACCGTGATGTACAGCATCCTCGCCGAGGAGTGGCCGGAGGTGAAGGCGCGGCTGGAGGAGCGGCTGGCTGCCCTGGGCTGACCGCGGACGTCAGGGCCGCCGCCAGCGGAGGCTCGACCCCTCTTCGATCGCGAGCCGGAGCTCGGGGGAGTAGGTGAGCCATCCGGCGGGGGACTCGTACTTGATTCGCAGCGGGAGCGCGCGCTCCTGCAACCGGAATCCGGCGCGCCGCGGCATCTCGAAGGCCATGGCGCCGTCGCCCAGGACGAACCCGTACCTGCCTTCGGCATAGGGGCCGAGATCCCAGAAGAGGGCTCCCCCGGCGACGCGGAAGCTCGCGCTCAAGGGAGCCTGCGGGCGGATCGACGAGCAATGCCGCGCTCTCAGCTCCGGGAGCCGCGCCGTGACGTCCACGACGCGGCGCGCGGCCGGGTGGTAGCCCCACACCCGCCCCAGAGGCCCCCGGTGGACGCAGAGGTACAGGTCGTCCTGGAACCAGCGTCCGCCGGGGGGACGATGGAAGACGCTCTCCTTCATCCACAGCAGCTCCCCGAGCGAGGCGGCCAGCGTGAGCGGTTGCCGCAGGAGGTCCCCCTCTCGCATGCCAAGGAGGAACCGGTTCTCGGCGCTCATGCGCTCGATCCGGGCGAAGCGGACGCGCCAGTCCTGCCGGTTCAAGGCCAGGCCCGCGAGGCAGGCCACCGCCGCCAGGGCGGCGCCGGCCCGGCGCGCCGTCCGGCTCCCTGATTCCGCCAGCGCCCGGCAGCCGGCGGCGAAGGCCACGCTCAAGACGATCCAGGCCGGCACCGCGTACCGCGGCTCCATCTGCGTCGAGACCGGCAGGACCGGGAGCATGGCCGCGAGCAAGGCGAGCCCGGTCAGGACGGCCGCCCGGCGTCCCCGCAGGAGGAGGAGCGAGAGGGTCCCGGCGGCGAGGGCGATCGAGACCGCGACGGCCGCCGGCGAGAGCCGGCCCCCCAACAGCTCCGCCGCGACCTTTCCCGGCAGGGCCAGGGCGAACGCCGGCAGCGCGGAGGGCGTCACCACGAATCCGTAGCCGCCGAGGAGCGTGCCCAGCGCCGCGTAGCGCAGGGCCAGGTAGAGGGCGAGCGCCGCGGCGTGCGGCAGCGCCAGGCGGAGCCGCGCCGCGAGGTCTGTGCGCCGGCCGCCGGCCGGAGCGGGCAGCAGGGGCAGCAGCACGGCGAGCGGCACCGCGATCTCCTTGGCCAGGGAGGCGGCGAAGTAGAGCGCGGCCGAGAGCCAGGCGAGCCTCCAGGCCCCCCCTCCCGTCCGCCGCAAGGCCCCGGCCCAGGCCACCACGGCGAGCGCGGCTAAGAGGATGGCCTCGATGTAGTGGCGGCCCATGAGGATCGACACCAGCGAGGCGATCACCGGTCCGGTCAGGAAGAGCCACGCCCCCACGGCCGCCCAGGGGCGGGGCAGCCAGAGCCGCAGGACGCCGTAGAGCACCGCGGGGCCGAGGCAGAAGACGAGGAGGTGATGGAGATAGAAGAGGCGCGGGTCGAGCCCGAAGAGGCGCCGGTCCACGTCGAAGGAGAGGAAGAACAGGGGAGTCCAGACCTTGGCGAGCTGCCGGTACTCCGTTGCGTCGAAGAGATACCACCCGGGCCGGCCGGTGATCAGGTGGCGCAGGTGGTAGAAGTCGTCGTGGGTCCACCAGAGCCGGAGGACGGGATGGTAGAGCAGCCAGGCCATCCCGGCGAAGGCCAGGGCGATCCCCGCCTCGGCCGCGATGCGCCGAGCCCCGGACCGACTCCTTACGAGCACGGGCGGAGTGTACCAGCGGGCCCGCCGGGCGAGCCGCGGTCCGCCGCACCCGGATGGGTGGAGGCGGCGCGGAGGTTTGCTGTAGACTCCCCTCGTGCAGCTCTCGAAAGTGTGGGACCTCCTCTCTGGCAAGGTGATGGACTGGGTGCGGGACTTCGTCCTGCTCCTGCCCAACCTCGGGCTCGCCATCCTGGCGCTGATCGCCTTCTGGGTGGGGGCGAAAGTGGCGCGCAACGTCCTGCTGCGCCTGCTGCGCCGGGTCTCGCACAGCGAGCAGGTCAACCACCTGGTCAGCCAGACGGCCTTCGTGGCCCTGCTCGCCACCGGCGTCTTCGTCGCCCTCGGCATCCTCGGCCTGGACAAGACCGTGGCCTCGCTGCTCGCGGGCGCCGGCATCATCACCCTGGCCCTGGTGTTCGCCTTCCAGGACATGGCTGCCAACCTGATCGCGGGGGTCTACCTCGCGATCCAGCATCCGTTCCGGGTGGGCCACTTGATCGAGTCCAAGGACTTCTTCGGCATCGTCCGGCGGGTCCACCTGCGCTGGACCGAGATCCGCAACCCGCAGGGGCAGCTCGTCTTCATCCCCAACAAGCAGGTCATCGAGAACGCGATCGTCAACTACAGCGCCACCGGCCAGCGGCGGATCGACCTCAAGGTGGGCGTCTCCTACGGCGACGACCTGGAGAAGGTGCGGCGGGTCGGCATCCGCGCCCTCGAGCAGGTGTCCGCCCGCAAGCCGGACACCGAGGTGGCCCTCTTCTTCGAGGAGCTGGGCGAGAGCTCGGTCAACCTGGTGGCGCGCTTCTGGATCGACTTCACCGCCAAGCAGGCGGATTACCTGCAGGCCCGCAGCGAGGCCATCGAGCGGCTCAAGCAGGCCTTCGACGAGAACGGCATCACCATGCCCTTCCCCGTCCGCACGCTCGACTTCGGGGTCCGCGGCGGCGAGAAGCTGTCGGAGGTGCTGGAGGACCTCGGCGTCGGGCGGGCCGGCGGCGGCCCGCGGCCGGTCGAGCCCGAGCACTAGGAGCGGGCCGGAGATGCGTCATCCGAGCCCGGCTGCTCGCGCGATCAGAAACAACCCTGCCCCGACGACGACGGCCCCGATGGCTCGCGCAACGCGCTCACCGGCCGGTGCGAGACGTTCGACGGTGATGGCTGCCGCCACGACAGCCATCGCGCGAAGGTCCATGACCCCAATGACCAGGAGGATCGCCATCAGACCGGCACAGCAGCGGCTGCAATGGAGGCCGAGGCGCAGGCCGTGTCGCCAGGCCGTGCCGGCGTCGGCCGGCAGCGTACGGCCGCGCCCGGGTGCCTCCCGGCAGCAGGCAAGGTGACGCGCCTTCCACGCGCTGAACTGGAGCGCGCCGGCGATCAGGACGACCACACCGACCGCGATCGGAACGGCGCGCGCCAGCGCCGGCTGCTGCATCTCGACCGCCGCCAGCGCGACGCCCAGCGGAAAGGCGGCCATTCCGAACCCGGTCCACACGAAGAAGTACCCCACGCCCACGAGCGCCGTCAGCCGACCCAGGCGCGTCTCGCCTGTCCTGCCGACGGCCTGGCGGTAGCGCCACAGCATCGGGACCAAGGATGGCAGCATCATCGCCACCATCATCACGACCCACATGCCGAGGAACGACGCCGCGGCGCCGGGCCACGTCTGTCCGGGCATCCGCATCCACGCCATCGACATCGTCCAGCCGCCGGGCATCGGCATCCCGCCCATCGCCAACATGGACGCGCACCAGACGATCGTCACCGCCGCGCTGGCGGCGAAGAGCAGCGCCGAGACGCCGAAGAAGGCTCGCTCGGAAGCCATGCTCAGCGCTGGTCGTACTCGTCGTGGCGGCGGAACCAGATGCCCGTCTCGTTGCGCCCCAGCGGCGCCCGGTCGAGCCACTGGTACATGCCCCAGAGACCGTCGAGCCCGCGCGCGTAGGCCGAGTAGGTGTGGTAGACGACCCCGTCCTCGAGGGCGAACGCGCTCATCCCGGGCGCTTCCCGCGTGAAGGTCGCCCAGTCCGTACCGGCGCCCGCCGCGAACTCGGCGAGTGGCCCCTCCTTCCCGGCCTCCAGGCTGGGCCTGACGTCGCTCGTACGGAAGTTGTACTCGACGAGGCCCGAGCGCTGCTGCTCCTCGGTGACAGAAGCGTTGAAGTCGTAGTTGAAGTCGCTTCCGAAGGACGATGCCCACGGAAAGCTCCAGCCCATCCGCCGCTTGTACGCCTGCAGCTTCGCGAGCGGCGCCCGCGAGACCGCCCAGAGCATCACGTCATGGTTGGCCAGGTGAATCACGAACCCGTTGAAGCCATCCGCGATCGCCGAGCAGGCCGGACAGCCGGCGGTGAAGTCGGGTCCGAGCATGAAGTGGTAGACGAGGAGCTGCGAGCGCCCTCGGAAGAGGTCCGCCAGCGAGGCGCTCCCCTCGTCGGTCTCGAAGCGGTACTCCTTGTCGATCCGGACCCATGGCAGCTCCTGCCGCTGCCGCGCCAGCTCGTCGCCGCGCCGGGTCAGCTCCTTCTCCGCCTTGAGCAGCTCGAGCCGCGCTGCCAGCCACTCTTCACGTGTTCCGGTCATGTGTGTCGTCATCGTCCTTCTCTCCCTTCAAATCGTTTGTCGATACGACCTGGTGGTTCCTGGTCATGACATAGACTTAGCATTGGATATCGAAACGATGGGAGTTACAAGTGTGACGGGATTCCGATGGACTCGCTGATCACGGCCGCGGCGCGTGCGCTCGCGGCGGGTGATCCCCTCGGCGCGCTGAACCGGGTCGCCTTGCGCGACGACGCGCCTGCGCTCGCGCTGCGAGGCATCGCGATGGCGCAGCTCGGCGATCTCGCTCGAGCCAAGGCTCTCGTGCGAAGCGCCGCGCGCGCCTTCGGCCGGAAAGAGGCCGTGGCTCGCGCGAGGTGCGTCGTCGCCGAGGCCGAGATCGCGCTCGCATCGCGCGACCTGGGCTGGCCGGCGAAGGCGCTCGACGCCGCGCGGGCGACGCTCGAAGCGCACGGCGACCGGGTGAACGCCGCGCATGCCCGGTATCTCGAGATGCGGCGTCTCCTGCTGATCGGGCGCCTCGACGAGGCCGAGCGTACGCTCGCCGAGCTCGACCCCACGCCTTTCCCGTCCGCGTTGCGGACCGCCCACGAGCTGGTGGTCGCGGGGATCGCGATGCGACGCCTCAGGACGAAGACGGCGCGCGCTGCGCTCGCTCGGGCCAGGCGCGCCGCGCGCCACGCACGCATCCCTGCGCTGACGGCGGAGGTCGAAAGCGCATCCCTCGTCCTGAACACGCCCGCGGCGCGCCTGATTGCGAGTGGCGAGGAGCGACTCCTCCGGCTCGCGGAGGTCGAAGCGTTGCTGGCGTCGAAAGCGCTCGTCGTGGACGCGTGCCGACATGCCGTGCGTGACGCGCGCACGGTGATTTCGCTCGCCAGGCGTCCGGTGTTGTTCGCGCTCGCACGCGCGCTGGGCGAAGCGTGGCCCGGAGATGTGCCGAGAGCTATGCTCGTTGCGCGGGCCTTCGGAGCGAAGCTCGCCGATGAGTCGCATCGCGCGCGGTTGCGCGTCGAAGTCGGGCGGCTTCGCACGGTGCTTCGGACGCTGGCCGACGTGAGCGCGACGAAGCGAGGTTTCGCGCTGGCGCCGCGCCGCGCACGCGAGGTGGTCGTGCTGGCCCCGCCCGTCGAAGAGGAGCATGCGCGGGTGCTCGCCTTCCTCGCCGACGGTGAGTCGTGGTCGAGCTCGGCCCTGGCGCTGGCGCTGGGAACGAGCCAGCGCACCGTGCAGCGGGCGCTCGACTCGCTGGCGGCAGCAGGCAGGGTGCAGTCGTTTGGTCGCGGGCGAGCTCGCCGTTGGACGACCCCGCCGGTGCCGGGATTCACGACGACCTTGTTACTCCCCCCGCCTCTGCCGACTGACTAAGATAGAAGCATGATTCGATCGACCGCCGAGATCGCCCGCGAGTATGGACCCTTTCCGGGTGTCGACCACGTGCATGGGGTCACGTATGACGGTCAGCACGTCTGGTTTGCTGCCGGAGACAAGCTGAACGCCTTCGATCCTGTGAGCGGGAAGACGCTGCGCTCGATCGACGTCGCCGCGCATGCAGGAACGGCCTTCGACGGCCAGCACCTGTTTCAGCTCGCCGAGGATCGCATCCAGAAGATCGATCCCAAAACCGGCCGTGTGCTCGCCACGATCCCGGCGCCCGGCGGCGGCGGTGACTCGGGGCTCACGTGGGCCGAAGGGACGCTCTGGGTGGGGCAGCATCGGGACCGGAAGATCTATCAAATCGATCCCCAGACAGGGGCGATTCTTCGCACGATCGAGTCCAACCGCTTCGTCACCGGGGTCACCTGGATCGACGGAGAGCTGTGGCACGGCACCTGGGAAGGTGGCGAGAGCGATTTGCGGCGAGTCGATCCGCGAACGGGAGAGGTTCTGGAGAGGCTCGAGATGCCGCCCGGAGTGGGCGTTTCGGGGCTCGAGTCCGATGGCGGCGATCTGTTCTTCTGCGGCGGGGGAAGTAGCGGCAAGGTGAGGACCGTCCGCCGGCCCTAGCCCAGGCGCTCGCGCACGTACGCCTCGTCGTACGTGGTCACCTCCAACCGGTGACCCCAGGGATCGCAGAAGTAGACGGAGAAGGCCTTGCCGTGGTCCCGCGGCGTGAGGGACCGCACCTCCTCGCCCGCCTCGTTCGAGACGGGGCTGCCTGCGACGTGCTCCAGGAAGCGGAGGAAGCCGGCGCCGTCCACGCGGAAGGCCACCAGGTGGAACCCCGCCGTGGGCCGCGAGCCCCTGGGCTCGCCGGTGAACAGGGCGAGCTTGGTGCCGCCGCCGTCGCAGGAGATCATCAGCGGTCCCCGCGGGTCCTCGGCCCAGTGCTCGAACTCGGGGATGATCCCGAGCCCCAGGGTCCGCGCGTACCAGCGGGCGGCCTCGTGGCGGTCGGGCACGAACAGCTCGACGTGGTCGATCTGGTCCGCCTTGAACATGGGGCTCGAGAGTTCCACGGCTGGCGATTCTAGAACAACCCCCCAGAGTGCGCCTCGGCATGTCGCGGAGAGCCGGGAAGCCGCGACATCGCCTCGCACAACGTCGCAACAAACGCGTACAACGTCGCGTTGTACGGGATTGCTTCAACAGCGTTCCAGCGCAATGTCGCGTTGTACGCGTGCAACGTCGCATTGCACGCGCAACATGTCGCAGTGCACGCGTACAACGCGACGTTGCACCTGTACATTGCGACATTCTCCAGGTCCAACGTCGCAGAGTGGGGGAGTCTCCCTTGCGAGTCCGCCCATTTCGTCGCGTCTTGTCGCGGCATCGTCGCAGATTGTCTACGCTCTGCGACGTTGTGGGCGCACTTTGCGACATTGCGCGCGAATTTTGCGACGATGAGCGCTCTCTTTGCGCATTTTCTTCCGCTCAACGTCGCGAAATACGGAGACTCTGCGACAAATTGCGCTCTGCTCCTGATCCTCGGAGGAGGGCGCAGCCTGGTGTAAGGCTGCAACGTCGCAATTTGCGCGAAACAACCGGCGGCGGTGGACTTCGTCCCGCCCGCTGCGGTAGGATTGCGGACCAACGAAGAAACTCTGCGACGTTTGCTCTGAGCGTTGCGACGGGAGGGGCGGCCCATGCCCGGCCAAAACGGCACCTCCGTCGCAGTGTGGGGTCACGTTGCGACATTGGAGGGGACTCGAATGGGCTCGAGCTTGTCGGTCGTCCAGATGCTGGAGCAGTTGGAGGCGAAGGTCGCGCACCACCGGGAGCGCCAGGCGTTTCACACCCAGCAGGAGCTGCTCCATCGCGAGCAGGCGGCGCTCCACGCGGCCGAGCTCGCCGCCGCGATCGAGCGTTGCGAGGCGTTCCGCGCCGCCTCGGCGGCCGCCGGCGAGCTGCTGGAGCGCTCCCGGCCGGGCGCCGCCCCCACGGCCGTCCAGGACGCTGAGGCGGACCTCGGCAAGGGGCGGCCGCTCAGCCGGATGATCGCCGCGGTCCTGGAGGGCAAAGCGCCGGAGGAGACCTTCGGGCCCGCCTCGGTGACGCGAGAGATCCACGAGCGCTGGGGCGCGAAGCTGCGCCGCAGGGTCGATCCGCGCAGCGTCTCGGCCACCCTGCGCCGCTGGGCCGCCGCCGGCCGCATCCACTGCGCCCGTGACGGCCGCGCCTACTACGAAGCGCTCTACGTCAAGAAGCGCTGATCCGGGCGACGCTCAGCCGGGCGCGACCGGCTCGGTAATATTAGGTGGCACCTCTATGGCGGCATCGATCCGTCCCTCTGCAGCACCTGTGGCCAACCCGCAATGCGTCTGATCCAGGAGCTGGCCCCCACACCGGGGCAGCAGAGGGCACCTCCTCGGCGATGAGGATCTATAGCCCTATCTCTCTGTTTCTCCTTGCTCCCACCGGAGATTGGGAGTCGTGTTGCTTGCCAGGCCGCTGCGATATAATGGAGGGCGCGAAATCGCTGGCCGAGAGACCGAGCATGTGGCAAGTTTCCCATCCGGACGGTCTTCCCGAGAGGCGACGCCCGCTCTCGGGTCGGGAGTGGAGGTCGGAAGGCCCTCTCGCGGAATCCCTGTGGAGGATTCAATCTCCATAGGAGCCGGCCCGGACTCGCCCGCGGCTTCGTTCAACCTGCGTCTATCTGAAATCCTCCCAGGACCGGTGGGGGACTTCGAGGCGCTGGTGTGTGGGAGGACTTCAGATAGACGCTTTCAGGTTCGGCGGCAAGGCAAGCTAGGTGAGAACTATGGCAGCAGAAGAAGACTACACTGACGAGAGCGATAGCGCCGATGATGTTCACGGCCTTGAAATGGTTCCCCAGCACCGGGTCAGCTCCGAAGGAACTATTGTGACCGGTTTTAACAATATCGCCCTGATGCCGGGCCTTGTCGCCGGACGAGACGTTCACATCGTTGGCAATAGAAGACCTCATCGACCAGAGGTCTCTGAGAAGGAGGCCTTTGAAAGGATCGGAGCGGCCGTAAGACTAAACCTCGAGCAACTTGAAAGGAACATAGAGCAAGCTCGTCATGAATCGAGTCAATTTTTTAGAATGACTCTCATTCTCTCAGCCTTAGGATTTTTGATAGTTCTGGGCGGAGTAGCCCTACTTCTTTATGGCGAGGTTGCCGCGGGTGCTGTTACGGCCGCCGCGAGCGTCATTCCTGAGGTCACGGCGGCGCTATTTTTTAATAAGGACAAAGAGCTGCGAAGGACAATCGTAGCATATCACCAGCACATGATTGATTCGCAGCAGACTCTGACAATGATTGATGTCGCAGAGACAATAAGAAACCACGATGACCGCGACCGAATGAAACGCGAGATCATAAATAAAGCTTTAGGAATTGGAGGCATACCTCGACAGGGAGAGGGAACATGAGGCCACAGGGGGCAACCAGCTGCCGCTGGTCTTTACATGACCCAAGGCTTCAGCGCCCAACACTGGCAGTCGAGCGGACGGTACCGCGCAAAAAGCGCGCGGTTTCCGCCGCTCACCGCCATCCCGTGTGTGCCAGGCATGGCACAGAACTGAAGAGGTGAAAGTCCTCTGCCAGGTGTTCGCAGAGCCGAAGGCTAGGATAAGGCAAGGGCGTCATCGCGAGGTGGGGTCTGAAGGAAGCCTGATTCCAAAACTGCGGGGCGACGAACAGGAACCAGATAGGAGGTGTAGTCCATCCGGGACGAGCTGGCACGGAACAGCGAAGTCCTCCTTCTGCGATTGGGATGGGCTTTATAAATCTGCCGCTTATGCAGTGAAAGTTCTGTGTCTTACCTTGGGAGATCTGCTCGGTGTTCGGTGGGAGCCGAACTGAGGGGGGAGCAATCCCTCCTGACCGCCGGGCAGAAGTCAGCAGAGGGCATAGTAGAGGCGTAAGCCTTGAAG
>DASWME010000116.1:0-4607 GCA_036399915.1 Thermoanaerobaculia bacterium | reverse complement strand
CGGAAAACCGGGCTCTCCCGCCGTTGGAAGGGCGGTTTTCCACAGGCTTTTCCGCACTCTTTGTGGAAGACTCCGTGGTAGCCTTGCCGCACATGGCACGCGAACGAATTCTGCTCATCGAGGACGAGCCCGATATTGCCGAGGTGCTGGAGTACAACCTCGAGAAAGAGGGTTTCGACGTGGAGGTCGCCCGCCGGGGGGACAGCGGCCTCGAAGCCATCCGCCGCGAGCCGCCCGACCTGATCCTGCTCGATCTGATGCTGCCCGGCATCGACGGGCTGGAGCTGACGCGGCTGCTGAAGCGTGACGCCGCCACGTCCCGGCTTCCCATCGTGATGATCACCGCCCGCGGCGAGGAGGTGGACCGCATCGTGGGGCTGGAGCTCGGCGCCGACGACTATATCAGCAAACCGTTCAGCCCGCGCGAGGTCGTGCTGCGCGTCAAAGCCGTGCTGCGCCGCCTCCAGCACGAGGAGAGCGCGAACGACCGCCTGGAGGTCGGCGGCATCCAGCTCGACATCGCCGGCCACCAGCTCCGGGTGCGCGGCAGAGAGACGCCCCTGACCGCCACCGAGTTCCGCCTGCTGCGGCTGTTCATGGAGCGCGGCGGCAGGGTGCAGACCCGCGGGCAGCTCCTCTCCGACGTCTGGGGCTACGCCGAGGACATCGACAGCCGCACGGTGGACACTCACATCCGCCGCCTGCGCCGCAAGCTCGGCCCCGAGGCCGACCGCATCGAGACGGTGATCGGGGTTGGCTACCGGCTGAGGCCTTGAGGCGCGGTGCGGCTCCTGGGTCTGCCGCGCAAGCTGCGGCTCGCCCCCCTCTGGCCGGCGCTGGTCGCCGGCATCACCGCCACCGTCCTGCTCGGCTCGCTGCTGCCCAGCCTGCTGGAGCGCACCGCCACCGTCCAGCTCTTCGACATGCTGGACCTGCTGGCCCCCATCGCCCGGGAGAAGCTGGCCGACCCGCGCACCGACCCCGAGCGCTGGGCCGTGCAGCTCGCGGCCGACAGCGGCATCCGGGTGACGCTCATCCGCGAGGACGGAGTGGTCCTCGCCGACAGCTCCGTGGAGCCCGGGCGGATCGCCGCCATGGAGAACCACCGCGGCCGGCCCGAGGTGAAGGCCGCCCTGGCCCGCGGGCGGGGCATGAACGTGCGCAGGAGCGCCACCACCGGCCACACCTACGTCTACGTCGCCCGCACGCTGAGCGGCCCGGCAGGCGGCGTCCTCGTCCTGCGCCTGGCCGAGCCTCTGGAGGAGCTGAGCGCGCTCCATGGCCGGCTCGCGGCCGCCATGCTGCTGGCGGCGGTCGCGGCGGGCGTCGCCATCCTGCTCACCTCGCTCTGGCTCGACCGGCGGCTCTTCCAACCCCTCTCGCGCCTGATCGCCGGGGCGCAGGATCTCGCCGTCGGCCGCGCCTCCCGCGTCGAGGTGCCGGACGAGGACGAGCTGGCCGCCCTGGCCCTGGCCTTGAACCGCCTCGCCGCCACGGCCGCCGAGCAGTTCGAGGCCGTCAGCAAGGAGCGCGACCGCCTGCGCGAGATCCTCGCCAGCATGTCCGAGGGCGTGCTGGTGGTGGACCCGCACGGCCGCGCGCTGATGATCAATCCCGCCTTCCACCGCCTGTTCGACCTGTCGGGAGACTTCACCGGCCGGCCGGTGCTGGAGATCATCCGCCACCCGGGGCTCGCCCGCCTGATCGAGGACACCCTGGTCCTCGGCGAGCCGCAGAGCGCGCAGCTCGAGGTCCCCTCGCCCGAGCGGCGGACGCTGCTGCTGGCGAGCGCGGCCCTCTCCGGCGGCGAGCGCGGCGCCGTGGTGGTGGCCCGCGACACCACCGAGCTGACCCGCGTGGCCGACATGCGGCGGGACTTCGTGGCCAACGTCTCGCACGAGCTCAAGACCCCGCTCGCCGCCATCCGCGGCTACGCCGAGACCCTGCGCGACGGCGCCCTCGACGAGCCGCCCACGGCTCGCCGCTTCACCGAGCGCATCCTCAACCAATGCCAGCGCCTGCAGGAGCTGCTCGACGACCTGCTGACCCTCTCGCGCCTGGAGGGGCTTGCCCTCTCGCCCGACCGCGAGCTGGTGGATCTCGCGGCGGTGACCCGCCGCGCCGTCGAGCTGCTCTCTCCGGCCGCCCGCGAGAAGCGGGTCACGATCGAGGTCGAGGCCGAGCCGGTCCTCCCCGTGCTCGGCGATCCCGACGGGCTGGAGCGCCTGCTGCTCAACCTCCTCGACAACGCCATCAAGTACAACCATGCGGACGGCAAGGTCGTGGTCCGCCTGTCGCGGACGGACGGCGAGGCGCTGCTGGAGGTCTCCGACACCGGGATCGGCATCCCGCCGGAGTCCCTGCCGCGGATCTTCGAGCGCTTCTACCGGGTCGACAAGGGACGCGCCCGTGAAGAGGGCGGCACGGGCTTGGGGCTCGCCATCGTCAAGCACGTGGCCCAGGTCCACGGCGGGCAGGTCGAGGTCGAAAGCCGCCTCGGCCGCGGCTCGATCTTCCGCGTGCGGCTGCCGCTCGAAGCCTGACCTACGGCGAACTCTTCGCTCGTGGCTCACCTTGGTGGTCCGCAGGACATTTCCAGACGCTATAATTCCTGAGGGAGTGAACCTCGCGGAGGCTCCGATGCTGGAAGAGACCTTGATCGAGTGGCGGGACAAGATCCTCCGGGAAGCAGACCAGATAAAGCTGAAGGCGCGCTGGGAGGGCCGCCATGAGGGGCAGATTCAAGGCATGCGGAAGGTGCTCCTCGAACAGATGGCCCTGCGCTTTGGACGCCTCCCGGCTAACGTGCGAAGGCAGGTGGAGGAGATCTCCTCGATCCAGGAGCTGCGCAGACTAGGGCGAAAGGTAGTCCGGGCGAAGTCCCTTGAGGAGATGGGACTCAATCCTGACCGAGAGGGCGCGCGATGAACTGGAAACCCGACTGGCTGCTACGTCCGGCTGGAGCCGCTTCCCGGTAGGGCACAGCGAGCCTCGCGCCGGTAAAAACGCCTCCCGCTCCGCCAAAAAGGTCTTCCGCTCCGCGGCACGAGCCTTCCGTTCCGGTCAAAAGTTCGCTCGCTCCGCGGAACGAGTCTTGGTTTGACCGGAACGAGCCTTCTGCTCCGATCAAAAGTTCGCTCGCTCCGCGGAGCGAACCCTGTTTTGACCGGAACGGACCTTGGTTCGACCGGAATGAGCCTTCCGCTCCGATCAAAAATTCGCTCGCTCCGCGGAGCGAGCCCTGTTTTGACCGGAGCAGGCCTTGGTTTGACCGGAACGAGCCTTCCGCTCCGCGGAGCGGATCTCGGTTGAACCGGAGCGGTTGTCCCTCTTGCCGGAGCGGACCACCTGCTTCGCGGAGCGAGGCACCGCCACGCCACGGGTGGATCAAGCCTGCCGGGCACCACGATTCGCGCCGCCGTCACACCCTCGACGGCAACCTGTCACAGAAGATTCGCTCGTCTCTTCTTTCACCCAAGGTGTCCAGCGGCTAAGATGCGACAGGGAAGGACATCTATGGAACGACGACTGGACCAGGATCTCGACCGCGTGCGCCAGTCGCTGCTCAAGATGGGCGGCATGGTGGAAGGCATGGTCGCTAGGGCGACCCAGGCCCTGCTCGACCGCGACAACCGGCTCTGCGCCGAGGTGATCGAAGGCGACCGCGACGTGGACCACTTAGAGATCGAGATCGACGAGCACTGCCACCTGATCCTCGGCACCAAACAGCCGACGGCCGTGGACCTGCGCTTCCTGGTGGCGGTGATGAAGATCAACAGCGACCTCGAGCGCATCGGCGACTCGGCGGTGAACATTGCCCAGTCGGTCCTGCAGCTCAACGACCAGCCGCCGCTCAAGCCCTACATCGATCTGCCGCACCTCTCCGAGCTGGTCCAGACCATGGTGCGCAAGGCCCTCGACGCCTTCGTGCGACGGGACGCCCGCATGGCCACCGAGGTCTGCGAGTCGGACGATGCCGTCGACGGCCTCTATAAGCAGCTCTTCCGCGAGCTGCTCACCTACATGATCGAGGACCCGAAGACGGTGAGCCGGGCGCTCCACCTGCTGCTGATCTCGCGCAACATGGAGCGGATCGCCGACCACGCGACCAACATCGCCGAGGACGTCATCTACTACGTCGAGGGGCGCGATATCCGCCACTCGTTCGCGGAGACCTCCCGCAAGACAGGATGAACGCGGGGGAGCCCTTCAAAGTCCTCTTCCTCTGCACCGGCAACTCGGCCCGCAGCATTCTGGCCGAGTATCTGCTGCGCCAGGCGGACCCTCGGCGCTTCGAGTCGTATAGCGCCGGATCGGACCCCCGCGGCGAGGTCCACCCCCTGGCGTTGCGCCTGCTGCGGGAGGTCTACAAGATCGATGCGAGCGGCGCCCGCAGCAAGTCGTGGCAGGAGTACCGGGAGATTCCCTTCGATTTCGTCATCACCGTCTGCGACAACGCCCGCGAGTCCTGCCCCTACTGGCCCGGACACGCCATCGTGGCCCACTGGGGCGTACCCGACCCCGCCGATTTCAACGGTCCCGAGGAGGAGCAATACGCTTTGTTCAAGGACGTCGGCCGCGTCCTCGCCCGCCGCATCGAGCTCTTC
>DASWME010000115.1:0-37196 GCA_036399915.1 Thermoanaerobaculia bacterium | reverse complement strand
GACGACCCGAACTCGGCGATCAGCAACATCACCTTCTTCGGCGGCTTCTTCGGCGAGGACACGCCGGTGGACCAGACCAGCGGCTACGTCCAGGACGACATCCTGGTCAGCGACCGTCTGACCTTGAACGTCGGCCTGCGCTACGACTACTGGGAGGGCTTCGACCTCGACCAGCGCTCAAACCCGATCTGGCAGACGCTCTCGACCCAGACCACCTACAACGAGTACTACCTGCGCGACTTCCAGGGGGGTAAGGGCGGCGTGCTGGAGAACGACGACGACAACTGGGCGCCGCGGCTCGGCTTCACCTATGACCTGAAGGGGAACGGCCGGCAACTGCTGCGCGGCGGCTACGGCATCTACTACGACTTCCCGTACACCAACGCCACCATCCTGTTCCCGGCGGCGGCCGTGCAGTCCAACTACGGCGTGGTCTACAACCACACCAACACCACCACCGGGATCCTCAACCCGAACGGCACCTTCTTCCGGCCGGGCGACCCGCTGCCGCCGAACCAGGTTCCGCCAGCGGTTCCGCCCAACGAGGTCGCCTCGCCGACGCTGGCCACCCCGTACTCCCGGCAGACCTCGCTGGGCTACTCCTGGCAGGTCAACAACTGGCTCGGGATCAACATCGAGGCGGTGACCATCGACTACCGCGACATCCCGTTCCGCTTCCGGGCCAATCCCATCGATCCAGCGACCGGGGCGCGGCGGTTCCCCGCCTTCGGCAACTTCCGCCTGTGGTACGGCAACGGCAAGGCCGACTACGACGGCGTCAACCTGAGCTTCCGGGCGCGCGCCACCCAGAAGCTGGAGATCCAGGGCTTCTATACCTACTCGGAAGCCGAGGGCAACGTCCTCGCGGGCGCCGACGAGTTCCGCCTCACCGACGCCGGCTACGCACCCAGCTTCCGCGTCGCCCGCGATGTCTCCGCCAACCCGCTCGACCCGCTCTGCGGAGCCTGCATCGGCCCGCTCAATACCGACGCCCGGCACCGCGTCACCCTGAGCAGCGTCTACCAGGGTCCGTGGGGGATCAACGTGGCCGGCATGTACCGCTACCGCTCGGCCACGCCGTTTACAACCTTCACGACCAGCGACCCGAACGGTGACGGCTTCGTGTTCGACCTGCTGCCGGGCGATCACGTCAACTCCAAGCGCGGCCACTCCTTCTCGCAGCTCGACCTGCGGCTGGCCAAGGAGTTCACCTTCGGCCCCGTCGGCCTCGAGCTGATCGCCGAGATGTTCAATGTCTTCAATGAGAAGAACCCGGCCAGCCGCTCGGTCGTCTTCGACACGTCGGGAACCCCCGCAACCAACCCGAATTTCGGCTTCCCCATCGGCTCCCAGTACAACGCCTACGCCGGCGACCCGCTGCAGGGCGAGCAGCGCCTGACGCAGGTCGGCGTGCGGGTGCGGTTCTAGGATCCGGCCTTCTTGCGATCATCCTTTCCAGAGTGGGGGCGCTCCGGCGCCCCCTTTTTCTTCTTGGCCGGCGGCCAGTCGCGGGTCGAGGTCTCCTCCTCGCGCTCCACCACCGGCACCGCGTGCTCGCTCGGGCGGATCCGCGAGCCGTAGCGGCTCGCGTAGACCTCCGTGAACTCGGCGCCGAAGAAGAGGATCTGCGACGAGTAGTAGATCCACAGCAGCAGGACCACCAGCGACCCGGCGGCGCCGTAGGTGGAGGCGACGGCGCTCTCGCCGATGTAGAGGCCGATCAGGAACTTGCCGATCGTGAACAGCAGGGCCGTGGCGACGGCCCCGATCCACACGTCGCGCCAGGCGATCTCCACGTCCGGCAGCACCTTGAAGATCATGGCGAGCAGCAGGGTGACGAGGGCGAAGGAGAGCACGAAGGTGACGACCTGGATCAGCACCTCCGCCCCGGGCAGCAGGCCCGCCGCCCAGGTGCCGAGCGAGGACACCGCCGCCGTCAAGACCAGCGAGACCAACAGCAGGAAGCCGATCCCCAGCACCATGCCGAAGGAGATGAGGCGGGTCCGGATGAAGCTCCAGATCCCCTTTTCCGGCTTCGCCTTCACGTTCCAGACCCGGTTGAGCGAGTTCTGGAGCTGCACGAAGACGCCGGTGGCGCCGAAGAGGATGGTCACCACGCCCACGACGGTGGCGAGCACGCCCGTGCGCTCGCGGCCGGCGTTGGCGATCATCGTCTGGATGGCCTCTCCACCCTGCTGCCCCACCAGACCCCGCAGCTCGCCCACGAGCTGGCCCTGCACCGCCTCGCGGCCGAAGAAGATACCCGCCACGCCGATGACGATCAGCAGCAAGGGGGCCAGCGAGAAGATCGTGTAATAGGAGAGCGCCGCCCCGAGGTCGAGGGCGCCGTCGTCCCGCCATTCCTTGAAGCTTTCCTTGATCAGGCCGAATCCGGACTTGACGTTCATCGATGAATCCTCCCTGCGGGTTCGTCACGGAGCGGGCCGGGGCACCTCCACGGGATCGAAGCGGAGCTGGAACTTCTCGAACGAGAACGACCAGCGGCCGGGCGACGGGCTGCTCAGGAACGGCGCGTCGAGGCGCGGGTACGCCGCGGCCTCGATCAACTTGCCGGCCACGGCGGCCCGGCGGCCCGGCAGGAAGTCGAAGCGGGTGCCGTCGCTGGCGCTGAAGCGGATCTCCTCCTCCAGCACCTGGAGGCGGGCCCTGGCGGCCTTCTTCTTCCAGGCGTCGAAGTCGCCATCATCCGCCTGCCGCCCGGCCTGGAGCGCCACGCTGGCCGGCTGGACTCGCGGCACCGCCACCCACGCGTCCGCAAGGAGCCGGCGCCGGATCTTCCCCTCGCCGTAGTAGGCGGGGAACCGCTCGACGGCCGGCGCCACATCCCAGCCCCCCGCAGTGACCAGGGCCACGTAGGCGTCGCCGCATCGGGACACGGCGACGTCCCCCGTCACCTCGGGCTTCGACCACGGCGGCGAGAGATAGGCGTGGCCCAGGCCGGCCCCAGTCGTGTCGAGGCGGGCGACCACCAGGTTCCTGCTCGCCGCCGCCTGGTCCCGCGTCGGCTCGTCCGCGCCGTCGCGGCGCGGGCTCTTCGTGCGGCTCCAGAGGTAGAGCGGCGCGAACTCGGGAGTCTCGCAGTAGAGCGTCGCCGCGATCTCCTGCCCTCCGGAGACGAGCAGGGCGAGGTCCCCCACCGACTGCGCGGCGCCGAGGATGTAGTCCGGTGTCGCGTAGGAGTAGAGGGCCGCGTTCACGTCGCGGCGCTTGGCGGGCTCGATCCGCCGCCGTTTCCGGATCTCGTACGGGGGCTGCCTGCGCCGCTCCGCCAGCAGGCGGACGACCCCTTCGGGGAGCCGGTAGCGGCTGACCGGCAGCTCCGGCCGGTCCATGAAGTTGATGCCGTCAGGCTTGCCCATGCCGGCGACCAGCCAGGCCCAGGCTTCCCACGGGCTGCTGCGGCGGCTCAAGGCCCAGACCGCCGCAGTGCGGCTCTTGGGGCCCGCCGGATAGCCGCCCACCTGCTCCTGCGCCCACGCGGCGAAGAGCAGGTCGAGCTGCCGCCGGGCGAGGTCCCGCACCGCGGCCTGCGGCGCGTGATCGGCGAGCTGGAGCAGGCCGTTGATCGAGAGCGCCAGGTAACCCGGGCTCTCCGCCTCGTACCAGCCGTCGCGGTCGTGCGCCTTGAGGAACGCCTCGGCGAACGCCCCCCAGCCCTTGGCGGCCGGCGAGTCGGGCGTCCCCGCCACGGCCTGGGCCACCAGGCTGCGGGCCATGGCGATCATCCGCTGGTTCTCGGTGTCGCCGAACGACCACGGATCCCGGATCTGCCCCTCCCGGGGCGGCGGCGCCGCGTCGGACACCGCCTCGCGCAGGCGGGCCAGCAGCTCGGGCGGCAGGATCTCGGGGTACTGCAGGACGAGCCGCTGCAACGGCAGCTGCCCGCGCGAGCACTCTCTGGTGTGCCACGTGGGGCAGGCGTCCAGCACGGCGGCGACCCAGCGGGCCGCCTCCTCGCGCAGCGCGGGCGCATCCGGCCGGCCCTCGGCCGCCAGCGCCGCGGCGGCCAGCGCTCCGGACGCCAGCGGCTGCCGGCCGATCCAGTCGAAGTTTCCCTTCATCCTGCGGATGTGCGCCAGCGCCATCTCGAGGTAGCGCGCCTCGCGCTCCGAGAGCTTCTTCCACGACTGCGCCTCCGGGCGCTCCGGCGGGGCCGGCGCGGGCGGGCGGTCCTCCGCAGGGCGCTGGGGCTGGCCGGCGGCCAGGGCCGTCACCAGCGCAGCGAACACGATCAGCCCGGCCACGGCGGCGCGCAGCGCGCCAGGGTGGCTTCCCCTTCGCGTCCCGTCGTTCGTCCTTGGATCCGTGCACTTCTTCATACGCGCTCCTCGCGGCTCTGGCCCTTCCAGGTTATGCAGGATCGGGGCCGGGTGGTGGGGGGCTCTCAGGGCAGGTCCGATCATGAATCTTGCATGGGTCCCCTCAAGGAGGTTTACGGTGGACTGGGGAAATCTGTTGAAGTTCCTGGCCGTCATCGCCGTGGCGGCCCTCATCCTGTCCGCGATCGTGCTGGCCTGGGCCTTCCGTGCGCTGCGCCGCGTCCGCGTGCCTCCGAACGCCGACTTCTTCACCGCCGTCCGCGCCGTGCCGCTCTCGCTGGTGGTGGGGCTCGACCTCCTGGACCTGGCGCTCGACTTCCTCTCGGCTCCCATCATCTGGGTCATCCTCAACCGCTACGGGCTCCAGGCCCTGCGCAACGTCGCCGCCTTCGAGGCCCTGCTGCCCTTCACCGGCCCCATCCCGACCCTGACCCTGGCCTGGTTCGCCGCCCGCACCTTCAACCTCGGCCAGCCGTACGACCCCAACCTCATCGAGACCCACCAAGCCGGGCCGGACCGCTACGTTCCCCGCTCCCGCTGAGCGATGAAGACCCGCATCATCGTCAACCCCAACGCTGGGAGTGTCGGCGAAATCGAGACGCTGCAGGAGACCCTGGGGAAGCTCCCTGAAACCGAGGTCCGCTTCACCAGGAAAGAGGGGGATGCCCGCCGGCTCGCCCGCCAGGCCGTCAGCTCCGGCGCCGAGCTGATCGTCGCGGCCGGCGGGGACGGCACGCTCAACGAGGTGGTCAACGGCATGGCGGTGGACTTCGGCGGCGCCCGGCTCGGCCTGCTGCCGCTCGGCACCGGCAACGACTTCGCCCGCTCGATCGACGTCCCCGCCGACCTGGAGGGCGCCCTCGCCGTGCTCGCCCAGGGCCGCACCCGCGCCGTTGACGTGGCCCGCGCCCGCTTCGGGCGCAAGCGGCGCCACTTCATCAACATGTCCGCGGGGGGCTTCAGCGGCATCGTCAGCGAGAAGGCGGGCGAGGCCAAGGACCGCTGGGGCCCCTTGGCCTACCTGCGGGCCGCCCTCGGCTCCCTGCCGGAGCTCAAGGGCTTCAGCGCCCACCTCGAGCTCGACGGCTCCGAGCGGCTGGACGTCGAGACCTACAACGTCGTCATCTCGAACGGCCGCTACGTCGCCGCCGGCATCCCCGTCGCGCCGCAGTCCGAGCTGGACGACGGCCGGCTCGACCTGATGCTCGTCCCCACCGCGACGATCCCCCAGCTCGCCAGGCTCGTCCCGCAGATCCTCCTGGGGCGGCACACCGGGAGCGACCTCCTCCTCTTCCGCCGCGCCCGGCGCATCGAGATCGTCTCCGACCCGCCCATGTCCTTCAACGTCGACGGCGAGGTGATCGGCGACGAGCCCGCCCTCTTCGAGGTGCTGCCGCGGGCGCTGGAGGTGGTGGTGGGGGAGGAGGAGGGGACCTAAAGGGGATAAGATGGTGCGAGCCGACGGCATATCTTAGGAGCATTCAATGAGCCCTACCATCACTTCGGTATTCGACCTAAGTCCGGCAGAGAAACTCCAGCTCGTAGAAGACTTATGGGATGACCTCGCGGCGAGTCCTGAGGCGGTGCCTGTCTACGATTGGCAAAAAGAAGAGCTCGCTCGGAGGAGGGCGAATCTCATGCGGAACCCGGCGTCAGGCCTGACTTGGGACGAAGTCAAGCGACGGGTCCGCAGCCGCTATGGCCGCTGAGTTGGTCGTTGCGCCAGAGGCTGAGCAGGATCTCGACGAAGCTTACGCCTGGTACGAAGACCGGCGGATTGGCTTGGGGGAAGAGTTCCTGAAGGCTAGCACACTGGGAACTCGTGCGCGCCGCTGCTGGCGCGACTCTGCCTGAACCCCAGTCGCGCGGTTGCTTTCGACGGACCCTCTTCCCTGATCTGCCCCTGGTGGGCGCCGAGCGCCCTCTGGTCATCGCCCTCCTGACCCTCCAGGGCTCCGAGCGCCCTCCGATCGTCTGCCTCCCGACCCTCGAGGGCGCCGACCGCCCTCCGGCCATCGGGTTCCTGACCCTGAAGGGCACTGGGTGCCCTCCGGACGCAGGCTTCCCGACCCTGGAGGGCACTGAGCGCCCTGCGGGCGAAGACGGCTTGACCCTGGAGGGCAGTGACTGCCCTCTGAAACTTTGCGGCTCGACCCCGGAGGGCGGCAGGAGCCCTCCCTACGGTGGACGGACACGGTCCGGCCGCCGCCGCTGCCGATCTCGCGGCGCTCTCCGGCGTCGGACTCGTGGGCTCCGGTCTCGCGGGTCCTGTAACCGGCGTGGCCTTGGAGAGAGCAGGCCCTCTGGGGCAGGTTGCCCTCGCCCCAGGGCTGACAGACGCGAAGATCTACGTCGAGGAGGGGGAACTGTCTGGAACCGGCGACGGCGGCGCATCCTTGCGGCGGCGACGGCGCGGGCGCATGTTGAACTCGACCAGCCTCTCGCTCCCGTGACCGAAGACTCCCTTGAGGATCGAGCGGATCTGGATGGCGACCAACTTGCCGGCCTCCCGGACCTCGACGAGCTCCTGGGTCGCCTGCTGGCGTTGCGCCCGCAGGTGCTCCCGCCGGGCTTCCAGCTCGCGGAGCCGGTGGAGCGCGGTCTCCAGCTCCGCGAGGTGCACCTTCAGCTCCTTGGCGTCGCTGTGGGGCTCGGCAGCCTGGAGCAGTTGGTCCCAGTCCTTGAACGTGTCGGCGAGAGCGACTTTCGGCATCGTGATTCCTCCCTGAAACGGTGTCCGCATATCTTACGATCAGACCCCCGGTTCCGTCACCGGTTCGCGCCGCCGCGAAGGAGTGGCAGATTTCTTGCTCTTCCTGGATGTGGGGACCGACGTCGTCGAGAAAGGAGCACGGGTTATGGACCTCGGAGAGCGCACCCAGTTGATGTGGGCCAGCATCGTCGCCTTCCTGCCGAACCTCTTGGGCGCGATCCTGATCCTGCTGATCGGCCTGATCGTCGCCAAGCTCCTCGAGAAGGCAACCGACGCCCTGCTGGAGAGGCTCCACTTCGACGACGCCCTCGACCGGGGCGGCGTCAACCGCGCCCTCGCCCGCACCGGGACCAAGCTGGACCCCTCCAGCCTGGTGGCCCGGCTCGTCTTCTGGACGGTCGCCCTGGTCGCGATCCTGATGGCGAGCAACGCCCTCGGGCTGACGGCGGTCTCGGCGATGTTCTACTCCCTGGTCTCCTACATCCCAAAGGTGATCGTGGCGGTGCTCATCCTGATCCTCGGGATGGTGCTGGGCGAGTTCGTCAAGGACGTGATCGCGGCCTCGATGGGGGGCGTCTCCGGCTTCTCGGTGCTGGGCAAGGCGGCCAAGGGCGCCATCATCGCGCTGGCCCTCTTCATGGCCCTGGACCAGCTCGGGGTGGCGGCCGACATCGTCCGCACGGCCTTCACGCTGCTGCTGGGCGCCGCGGCGCTGGCGGCGGGCCTGGCGTTCGGCCTCGGCTGCCGGGACCTGGCCGGCGAGTCCATGCGCCGCTGGATCGAGCAGGGCCGGCAGAAGGCAGAGGAGGTGCGTCAGGCGAGGATGGAAGCGAGGAAAGGGAGCGCGCCGGCTGGCATCCGCCGCCGCTGCCGCGCCCGGCGCGAATGACCTCGAACCAGGTCGAGGGGGATTCGACGATCGCTCAGCCGCCGAGCGAGGTGCGGCGGCGTCCGCGGTAAAGCTCCGCAGGCCAGGTCTCTCCGACCCGGGTCATCGCTCCCGTGACGTTCGATGCGCACCCCGACCCCAGAGCGGGCGCCGTGCTCGTACTGCGGCGGGAGCAGTCAGGTGATTTTTCGCACCAACCCGCCGTCCGGCCGCCGTATCACCCCGATCACCGCATCGCCACTGTTTTCGAGAACGAACCTGCTGTTGGGGTTCCCTGCCGTATCGGAGTGCCAGAGCCTCACGCCAAAAGCGTCATAGACGGCCAGATCGCCGTCGCGCTGCATGATGCACACGCCGGCGATCTTCTCGATTTTCCGATAGTACGTATCCGTGGACCACTTCACGTTACTGCCCTGGTAGAGGACCAGGTTGCCGTCGTCTTGATACCTGAACTCATGGCCTCCATGCCGGATCGACTCTCCGGGATCGAGCACCTCCCCGGGCTGTATGGTGTTCCCTTCCGCCTTCTTCCACGGCTCTCCCGGGTCCCGTAGGTCCCGCGCCAAGCTCGCGAACTCCTGCTGATAGGCGGCCAGGGTATGCGGGCCGAAAAGGGTGGATGCGCCCTCGTAATGCTGCTTCTCGTATTCTTCTTTGGTCGTGATGTATTGGGAGTACTCGTTGGCATAGGCGGCGAGAGCCACGGAGTCCACGCCGGTGCCCTTCAGCGTTTCCAGGACGGTGTTCCTCAAGCGGCGGCCTGCCATGGTGGTGATCTCTGCGGGAATGCCGGTGATCACGAGATTTCCGATCTTGAGCAGTTGGAGCGGCAGCAGGCTCGGGACGACCGGATGGCTGACGGTCTTCGAGGCGAACCCGGGTTCGAGAAGCCCGTCGCCCTTCAGCAGTCCCGGCCGGAGGACGATCGGTTTTGGAAGATGTCCCTTGACGAACTCGGCGTTTTCGGGGGCGATTCCGAACAGAGCCGACAAGACACCGATCATCACCCCTTGCGCCACCCTTTCAGTGGGTGTGACCGCGCCCTCCACGATCCCTTCTCGCAACCCGGCGTCCGGGTCCGGGACGCTGTCTTCACTGCTGCCCGCGGCAAACGAAAGTCCGAGCGCGGCCGGCCAGGTCCGTCCCCCACGAACATGAACATTCGCCATGTCGACGTGCTTGTGCCGATAGTCGACGCTTCCCCGCAGCTCTCCCTTTGCAGCTTCGCACAAGCTCTTCGCGGCTCGATACTGCTGGTCCCCATGGGCCCGCATCTTCTGGATGTCGCCTTCCTGCGTGCGTTGAGCGGGAGGAGTAAAGCGGCCGTTCTGGTCCACGGCCCCGCTGACATCGCCGCAGTTCGCGTTGGCGAAGGCGGCGACAAACGGTCGCTTTGCTCCGAGTCGCGTGAGCAGCTCGCCGTCGTTTTCGAGAAGGGAGCTCGCATATCCCTTGTTGTCACCGCAGACCAGCTTGTTCTTCTGCCCTCGATCCGTCGGATGAATGGCATACCAGCTCAAGACACCGATCGGCCGTTCCACGCCGTTGTGTTCGACGTGGACGAACTTGAGCAGCAGCATTTCCTTGTCGGTGTTGCTCTGACCTCGGCGCTCCGCTTCAGGATTGTTGTTGTACGCGTCCAGAGAGCGATTGCCGCCACAGTCCGCGTCGACCTTTCCCGTCGCCATGTAGACCTTGCCGGGAGCCAGGTTGTCGTGAGCCTGCCTGATGGACTTGGCGATCCCCTCGGCGATGATGAACGGAGTTTCCGGTGCTCGGAACCCTTGCCCTGCCGGGTAGAGGCCTGCCAGAGCCTCCTGCACACGTCTAGCTATTTCGTCGAGCGGACGTACAACGTTGCCGACGATGTTCTTCGCGGCTTCCATGATCTTGAGATCGATCGGATCATAGAGCAGATAACCCGCGAAACCACCGGGAGCACTATGGGTATGCGTGCCGCTGATCAGAACATTTCGGATCGTATAAAGCGATCCGAAGGATCGCTGAAGGTTATTGATCACATGCGCCTTGACCAGTTGGGTGCCGGCCCAGATATCGGCCGACACGATGACGACCCGCTTCCCCGAGGACTGGTCTTCCACGATGAACGCTCGTGAGTAGAGGGTTGATTCGACTCCCTCGGTCTTCTGATTAGGGTCACTCATCCCTTGCATAGGCAGTCCTTTGGCACGGTGAGTCACATCGGCGATGCCGGTGCCAACACGGTAGATCATCGTTCCCTCCTCGCTGTCCACAGATGCTCCTGCTCCACCGCAGGTGCATGATAGCCAGATGCTTGACTGGCTATGAGTTACCCAACTTTAGCGGCAACGCAGTCTGGAGCGCAACTGCTTGGAGCGGTCAGCCGAGCGGCGGGTACATCGCCGGCGGGCGGTTGAAGTCGACCTGCTCGACGTCGATCCAGGGCACGTACTCGGGGCGCTGACGGCTGTCGACGAAGATCAGCATGCCGGCATTCCCCTCGCGGAGGTCGCCGGTGCGCTCGAGCTGCAACTCCTCGCCGCTATGGAGGGTCACCCTGGCGCGCTGGGCGCCGCGCTCTTCGCGGCCGGGGGGCACGATCGAGGCGATCAGGCCGAAGGGGATGGGAGGGTGTCGCTTGGCACCCACCGTGCATTATTATGGATGCTGCTGAATTGACAGCAGCCTTCATTGAGGAGGTCGACATGCTTGCTGGTTCCCGGAGATTGCTGTTGAAGCTCTCGTTCCTGGTGGCGATGGTCGCCTTGTTGCTCTCGTTCCAACCCAGGGCGGCCGCGGCATCCTGCACCTACGGAGGAGATCCCGGTCCGAATTGTGCGCAAAGCTGTTATGACCAGGTCTACTGCGAGGCCATCGACTGTTTTCACCAGTCCTGGGCGCAAGGCGGGAATGGAGAAGAGTGCTGCTTTTATAACAACTGGGCGCGATTCTGCGGCCCGGACTGCCCCCTCTTCTGCGCTGAGCCCTGACCGCGGCAGATCGTCCGCAGCCGCTTCGATCCCTCGGGCCGGGTGCATTCCTGGACGAAAAGGGTGGAACCTCATTCGAGCGCCTTGCGCGGGAATTCAAGAGGCTGGCGGCATCTCGATACCGCCAGCCCGAACGAGCTTCGGGAACGTAGGATCTAGCAGCTGGGCGAGCAGCCGCGCCGGCAAATAGGCGGAGGCGGATCCTCCTCGCAGGCCGAGCAGCAGATCAGGGCATGGGCTTCCTTGACAGTGGGGGAGCTCAGAGAGCCCAGGACCGCCGTCAACAGGGCCAGCAACAGGAACAGCATCCGAATGGGGTTACGCATGATACTTCTCCTTTCACGATGGTTGTTCGGTAACATCTCGGACATACCTAACAGAACGAAATGGAACTCTGAATCCCCTCACCGTTAGTCCCGGCTGTAGACGGCCTCAGGAAGCCGGGAGTTGCACGCGGATGGACGTGACCTCCCGGGAGGGCACGAACAAGCTGTAGTTGGTCGTCACGCACTGACCGGGCTTCAGGACGATCGGCAAGCCGTGGCGCCCCGCTGTGCGGGCGAGGGGAAGCAGCGATCCGCCGCTGGGCTCGTCCGCCTGGTCCTGGAGGCCCTCACTGCCCGATCGGCCGCAGCAGGCGAACGGCGGGATGCTGGTCGGGAAGCTAGCCCTAAGAGGCTGTTGAAAAAGTACCGCGACGGCCATGATCGAGCGACCGTACATGGCACCTTGTTTCGACCGAAGCAACAGCGTGCCCTCTGCAAGACAGGGACATAGGAAAACGATGAGTACCAAAACATTGTCATTCACGAGCGGCCGTGCCGCGGGGACTTTTTCAACAGCCTCCTAAGCGTCGCTGGGAGTGAACATGCCGAGATGGAGGTTGTACTTGAGGGTGAGGCTTGTGAGGGTCGGGCCGATTCTCCCCATTTGGTGGCACCTTTTGGGGAGCCGGCAACTTCCCGCTGGCGCTGCCGTTCGTGGCGGCGACCCTACCCTTTTGGGTCTGGGGCAAACTGGCGATGCACGGTGAAGAACTAAACCACACCGCCGTTCTCCTCCCCTGTCTGGAGGCGTATCGGAGGTGGAGACGATCTAGGCGCAGGCTCAGTCTTGGGCTTTCCTCTTCGCATGGCACCTATCTTAGCAACCGCGAACGCCGCCGATTCCCACCTTTATCGGGGCCGGCAGTATTCTGATAGACTCTGTAGGCGACGAGAACACGCACTATCTCGTCACGTGGCTATGGAGAATTAACGTCACTCGGACGACCGCTCCCTGTTGTGTCACGCGATAGGTTCAGAGATCTCCGCCCCAAAGGAATTTTGCTCCCATGCGAAGCAGCATCGGCTTTCAGTCACAGCACTTTCTTAAGGCTGCCAAGTTCCTGCAGCGGATCCGTGGGTCAAATTGGCCGGCGCGTGAGGTTGGCTGGTCTTGGATTTTCCGCGGCCAGGGTCGGGCGAACCAATGGAAGCTTCTGCCCTCCGCATATAGAGACCATCGGTTTTCTGCGACCTATCCCGCCGTGAGGCGTGCATACAATTACGCAAAGGATATTGGCTTATCACGCGACTGGCTCACATGGAAGAGGGTGGATGAATGCCCTCCGGAATTTCCTACATCCGAGGAATGGCGTGCGCATGTCAGTAAGATTGCTCCAGAAGCCTATGCGCACGCCTATTCCGTTCTCCAATTCGTACTGCTGGCTGATCGTGCAAAACTGGCGATCCGTGTTCCCGAGTCGCTGTGGCACTTTCCGAATCCAGAGTACCCGATCCTGGCTTCCTCTCTAAGAGGAGATCCCCATGATCGTGTCATCAGCCCGGTATTCGCTGTTGCACAGCACCATGGGATGCCCACTCCGCTTCTCGATTGGACCTACGATCCTGTGATAGCTGCATATTTTGCCGCAGAGCAATCCGTGATGGAGTCGTCGTCGGAACCGCTAGCTATCTGGGCTCTCAGCGAGGATTACCTAAACGAAGGTACCGCTGAGATAGAGCGCGTCACAATCGAACCCCAAGTGACGCCATTTCTGGATGCCCAGGAGGGGCTATTCATTTGGCATCCCAAGGCCTACCTCAACTTTCGTGATGGCAACTACCTTCCCTTCGACCAAGTGATTAGACGTGACTTCGAAAGGATGAGGCCCCCAGGCACTTGGCTGTGGAAGCTAACTTTGCCTTCGAGTGAGGCAACGGAGTTGATTAACCTACTATGGCATGAGAAGGTCGCACGGGCGTACCTGATGCCCGGCTTTGACAGCATCACGCATACCTTGAACTTCCGAGCGAAGATCTGGGCAAGCCTCGGCGGAAAGCTATAGCCGGAGACTCCGCCCGATCGCTAATCTACTCCACTTCGCACCGCGGCAGCCTCTCGGAGGCGCACAAGCTGCCGCGGGGAGCCGGACGCTCCGGTTTTGCCGAGGCCTACGGCTCAGTGGGCGTAGTGGGCCCCCATCAGATGCGGGTGAGAAAAGACCCACGGTCGAAACTGAGGCACTGCCTCCCCATTTACGTGGCACCTTTTTAGGCGGAACCTCGTTCTGCCGAGACAAAAATCCTACGTGCGCAAGCGAGCGCGTAGCCTCGCCTGGATCTGGGTGTAGAGTCGCGCCTCAACATTCTCGCGATCTCGCAAAACAACCGTTACCGCGTATGGCTCCTCAGTGAGCGTAAGCTCCTGCCCCCATCTTTCGTCAATCCGAGTGACGACCACAAAGAGCTTCTGGATGAGCCTCTGACGACTTATACGCTTCAAGGTCCATCGATCCGCCTGCACGGTTCCCGGCCCCCGCTTGCGAGAGCCTACTCGCGCTCTGGGTGCCTCCGATAAGCGCTGATACTCTTCGCGGGAGGTAGCCGCGTTGAACATGCGGCTGACTTGGTCCAAGTCGTCCGCCCAGACGAGCCGAAACTCCATTTCGCAGCTCTTATAGCTGATGCGAGTCGTCCTTACGGCAGGGCTGTGCGCCAGCGCAACAGTGATCTCTCGAGTGCGCTGCCCCCCTTCAAGGAAAGAGTCGGGAAGTGGGATCTCGTAGAAGTGATGGTGCCGGTCACGAATGGAGTCCGTCGCAATCAGGGTGACTTCGTGTTCGGTCGAACGTTCTAGCGCCTGCTCATCGATCTGTCCGTAACCGCATAGCCGCAGCAGTCTCTCCCTATTGCCCTGGAGCAGCGCCGTGGACGAGTCCGGCCAATAAGCGTGAGCCACGAGTATCCCCCGCAACTGGTTCTGGTCGGCTTCTGGATGTTCGGCGAGGACTCTTGCGGCAAGATGCGAAACATGCGGCGCCGCGAAGCTGGTGCCTGACCCTTCGGCAAGTAACCGTCCGGCCGTGAAGTCCTTGCAGGTCGAAAGCTCGCCTAGGCCGCGCGACAACAACCATTGGTTAGCCGTTCGCACGGACACTGCCAAGTTTCCACCATAGGCGACGAGATCTGGTTTGATAGCGTCCCCCACGGATGGTCCCGAGCGGGTGAACGGCGACGGTTGATCACGTCGGGCGACCGGCTGCTCAGACGGATCGTTTCCGTACCGCTGTGCATTGAAGGTTGCGTCCCATCGCGCGACGCTCCCGACCGTCAAGGCATTCAGCGCCGGCGCCGGATCCAGCAGCGCTGCTTCAGTTTGAAGCAGGTAGTCGGGGTAGTGGGTCCTCCAATCAGCCGGAGCGGTGTCGGTCCCGTCGAAGTTTCCTGTCGGTACCACAAACAGAACACCTAGCTCACGGGCGAGCGTGTCGAGCGTGACCGCCAGTCCACGCACGTGGCGACCAAGGTACGGCTTGCGTGGATCTCCATAGGAAAGATTGAAGATCCGGCAGTCATAGTGACTGTGAAAGTAACGGACGGCCTCCTCCACCTGGTTCTCGAGCAGCCTTGAGTCATTGGTGTTATCCGCGTCGAGGACACGACCACTAAACACTCGAAATGAAGGCGCGAAGCCGTCCTGGATCGCCTCTTCCACATCACCATATAGGGCGATGCCGGCGACCTGGGTGCCGTGGCCGTGCTCGTCATTCGGTCCCCGCCCAGGGAGGAAGCTCTCCGCATCGCCTACTGCCGCTGCCAGGAGGGGGTGCCCAGTGGTAAGCCCACTGTCGAGCACCACGATGCCTGGTGCATCCTCTAGTGGAGCTGGAACAGGTGGAAGATCCTGGATGTCCATTTGCAGCAGGTTGACGTCCAGACCGTAACGTGGCGGGAGGTCAACCAGGCGAACATCGCGGTGGCGCAGTAGCGTCTGCGCCTGCTCTTGGTTGACCCGCAGGCGATAGAGGATCAGGTGGGGCTGCTTGACTGCATCGACTCTCTCGATTCCCTGTTCTCGGAGCCAGCCCTCGAAGGAATGGCAACTCCGATCCCGGTCGGGCTGGCGCGGGACCGGCCACAGTTCCACGTCGAGGGCGAACGGGCTTCGGCTTGGCCAGCCTTCCTGCCTAATCGCCCACCCCAAGCGATCCTCTTCAGTCCAATGATCAAAGCCCCTAAGCGCGAACAGCAGATGCCGGTATGTCGGCTGGCCGCCTTGCGCGAGGGTGGTTAGTTTCGCCTCAAACTCGGCAAGCGCCTCATCGGTGGCGAAGGCCAAGACGACCAGCCTGTCCTCCTGGCTGATGATCTCAATTTCGCGCGACAGCTTCTGAAACTCAGAAGGTTCGAGAGGGGTGTTGAGCTCAAGCTTGACCAAGCGGCGCTCGTCGAACCCGCCAACCTCCTGCGCCATCCGTTGACGTGCTGAGTCCAGGCTTTGCCGCAGACCCGCCCCAAACGCGCGCCGATCGCCAGGCTCTGGGGCCACCAGCATACCTTGGCGCGTCCGGCGCTGGGTTACCGGCTGCTCGCGAAGCAGAGGCAGGTGAGGGTAGGTCTCGGGGGGCACTTACTTCCGGCGGCTCCTAGTTTGTCGTGGTTTTTCGCGACAAACAGCCGTTTCGAGATGCCGCACAGTGACGAACTCCTGCCCGGCGAGCACCATGTCCTTGATGGCCCGTCGCAGCACCCGCTCTACGTCGGCATGTGTCATACCTTTAAACAGCGTGGTGACAACGGTGTCGTCGACCTCGAAGTCGCGGCGCACGCCACGCAGCTTCAGCGAAAGCAGGCGGCGCAGCTGTTCGAGGTTCGGGGGCTCAAAGACCAACACTTCCTCGAAGCGACGCCAAACGGCGAGGTCCAGGATGGCCTCGTGATTGGTGGCGGCGACCAGCACACTGCGACCCACATAGGTATCCATCATCTGGAGCACGGCGTTTACTACGCGCCGGAGTTCTCCGTGCTCTGCTTCGTCGGCGCGTTCTTTCGCCAAAGCGTCGAATTCGTCAAACAGTACAACCGCCGAGTTGACAACGGCGAAATCGAACACCTTGCGCAGGTTGGCGGCAGTTTCACCTAGATAAGACGACACTACCGCATCAATTCGAACAACTGCGAGCGGCAGACCTAGCTCTGAGGCGATAACCTCCGCGGTAAGCGTCTTGCCACAGCCCGGTGGACCATAGAAGAGGAGGCGATCAGCCGCTCGCAGCCCGAAGCTCGCCAGCCGTTCCTGGTGGTGGTGCTCCTCCAGAACTTCCTCCACCGCGGCGCGGGTGTAGTCGGAAAGCACCACATCTTCCAATCGCCGGACCGGCTCACGAAGATCGAGCAAAGCGAGGCTGCGCTCACGATCGACAGGAGGCTTCTCCAAAGGCCGGCTGAGTGAACGAGCGAGTTCCTTGGGACGGCCGTATAGCAAGCGTTCGAGGTCGTTAGCGAGTAGGTGATGTTGCTTCTGGCGCTCTTCCCTGATTACCTCTTCCGAGGCGGCCCGAAAGGCTTCCATATTGCCCTCAAGGCCAGATTTTATGAGTTGACGAAGGAGCTTGCCGGCAGCCATAGTACGGCGTCTCCTCTTTAAGAGGCTTTACGCTTCACCATCGCACGGCGAGTGTCGAGGCGTCTTGTGGTCGCCTCGGCGGCTGCGCGACGTGCGTGATCCACAAGTTCATCGAACTCTTCCATCGCTGGTTGAGGGATGGACTTGAGGACGACGACGTCGCGATCACCAACCACCACGAATTGAGTTCCTTCCTTCAGTCCTAATTTTTGCGGAATCTCCTCAGGGATAACGACTTGACCTTTCGAAGAGAGCTTGGTAGTCGCGAGAGATCCCATGAGCCCAGTCTCCTATCTTACGAGTAAGACTAGCTCGCGCACCGATTGAGGTCAACTCCGAAGACCTGGATAAGAGAAGCCTCCTAGCCGGAGCCCTAGGGTTCGTTGAAGTCATCCTAACGGCGCCAACTCGCCGACGAGACGCAGGGGCGCTCCACTAGAGAGCGCCTCATCCCCTACCCCCAACCCGGCGAGGAGCCTGTCAGCATGGCATGAGGCACACGCCCTAATCCATCTGCTTCCTCAAGACCGTCGGAATGTCATAGTCGTCCACGTTCGACCAGTTGGGGCCGAAGCCGTTCGGGTCGTCGCCGCGGACGTGGGCGATGGCCTTGCGGTAGAACGGCACGTCGACCGGCTTGTCCGGCTCCTCGCGCTCGCGCTCCATCACCGGCAGCGCGGCCAGGCTCGGGGGCGGGGCCGGAACGGCGACCGGGACCGGACGGCCCACTGCGACCGGCGGCGCCGGGATGCGCGGACGGTCGTCGGCGTTGCGGTCGAAGCCGGTGGCGATCACCGTCACCTTCATCGCCTCTTCTAAGGTCGGGTCGATCACCATGCCGGAAATGATGTTGGCGTCGGGATCGACGGAGTCGGCGATGATGCGCGCCGCCTCGGCCACCTCGTGCAGGGTGAGGTCGTGCCCGCCCGAGATGTTGATCAGCACGCCCCGGGCGCCCTGGATGGAGGTCTCCTCGAGAAGCGGCGAGGAGATCGCCCGCTGCGCCGCCTCGAGCGCGCGGTGCTCGCCCTTGGCGATGCCGGTGCCCATCAGCGCCATGCCCATGCCGGTCATGATCGTGCGCACGTCGGCGAAGTCGACGTTGACCTCGCCCGGGATGGTGATGAGGTCGCTGATTCCCTGCACGGCCTGGCGCAGGACGTCGTCGGCGATGCGGAAGGCCTCGAAGAGGGGCGTGCCGCGCTCGACGAAGTTGAGCAGCCGTTCGTTGGGGATGGTGATCAGGGTGTCGACGGCGTTGCGCAACTCCTCGACGCCGCGCTCGGCGTACTGCATGCGGCGGCGCCCCTCGAAGCCGAACGGCTTGGTGACGACGGCGACGGTGAGGGCGCCGATCTCGGCCGCCAGCGAGGCGATGATGGGCACCGCGCCCGTGCCCGTGCCGCCGCCGAGGCCGGCGGTGAGGAACACCATGTCCGCCCCCTCCAGCGTCTCGAGGATCTGGTCGGTGTCCTCCAGGGCGGCCTTGCGGCCGACCTCGGGGTCGGCGCCGGCGCCGAGGCCCTTGGTGAGAGTGCGGCCGATCTGCAGCTTGAGCGGCGCGCGGCACTTGTTGAGGGCCTGCAGGTCGGTGTTGGCGGCGATGAACTCGATGCCCCGGAGCTGAGCGTCGATCATGCGGTTCACCGCGTTGCCCCCGCCGCCCCCCACGCCGATGACCTTGATCTTGGCGGGGACGGTGTCCGCCGCCTCGTGGACGCGGATCGGCTTGTCCTTCCCGGTCTCGTCCTGGTCGTCGAAAAGAATCATGTCTTTACCCCCTTTTTGTAGGTCTCTTTAGAGCAGATCCGAGAACATTCCGCGCAGGCTGCCGACCATCCCGCGCATGCTGAATCCCGCCTTCTTCTGCACCTTGCTCTGGCTCTCCTCGGCGTTCCTGGCGTAGAGCAGCAGGCCCGAGGCGGTGGCCCAGGTCGGGCTGCTGATGACGTCCATCAGGCCGCCCAGGCCGCGCGGCATGCCGTAGCGCACGCCGGCGTCGAAGATCTGCTCGGCCAACTCGAGCAGGCCGTCGAGCTGGGCGCCGCCGCCGGTCAGCACGACGCCGCCGCGCAGCCCCTCGTCGGAGGCGTGCTTCATGAGGTCGTCGCGGACGAGGGTGAACAGCTCTTCGGCGCGCGGCTGGAGGATCTCGCACAGCTCGCGCTTGGGCACGATCCGCGAGGTGCCGCCGGCCACGGTGGGCACGGCGATCCCCTCCTCCTCGGTGGCCATGCTGGGCAGGCAGCAGCCCTGCTTGACCTTGATGCGCTCGGCCTCGGCGAACGGCGTGCGCAGCACCATGGCGAGGTCGTTGGTGAAGTGGCCGGCGCCGATGGGCGCCACGGCGCTGTACTGGATCTCGCCCTCGGAGAAGAGCGCGTACTCGGTGGTGCCGGCGCCGATGTCCACCAGCAGCGAGCCCAGCTCGCGCTCGTCGGGCGAGAGCACGGCCTCGGCGGTGGCGAGCGGCTCGAAGACCATCTGGACGACCTCGACGCCGGCGCGGTTGACGCTGGTCAGCAGCGTGCGCGAGCGGGTGACGTTGCCGGTCACCAGGTGGACCATCACCTCCAGGCGGGTGCCCAGCATGCCGAGCGGCTCGTCGATGCCGCCCTGCTCGTCGACGATGAACTCCTGCGGGATGGCGTGGAGGATCTCGCGGTCGGACGGCAGCGCGGCGGACTGGGCCGCCTCCAGCACGCGCTGGATGTCCTGGCGGGTGATCTCGCGGTCCTTGCGGGCCACCGAGACCATGCCCCGGGAGTTGACGCTGCGGATGTCCGCCCCGGCGATGCCGACGTAGGCGCGGGAGATCTCGACCCCGGCCATCACCTCGGCCTCCTCGCTCGCGGCCTTGAGCGCCTCGACGGTGGCCTCGACGTTGACGATGTTGCCCTTGCGCGTGCCGCGGTTGGGAGCCAGGCCCTTGCCGACCACTTCGATCCCGCCCTTGTCGTCGCGCTGGCCGATGAGCACTCCCACCTTGGAGGAGCCGATGTCGATTCCGACGAAGTAAGGTTCTGTCTTGGCCATGCCTGACCCTCTCTCGAAAAAAGTTGACGTCAAGCTCCAGTCCCGCCCGGGGGCGGGGGGGAAACCGCTGGTTGCACGACGATCCGGCGCGAGAACCGCAAGTCCACCGCCGCGATCCTGGGATAGCGCCGCGCGAGCTCGGGCAGCAGCGCGACCAGGCGCTGCACCTTGGGCCCCACCTGCCCGCTGGTCACCAGCAGGGGGAACGGCAGGGCGTCCGTCCACAGTTGGAAGTCCTCCTCGCCCAGGACTTCGATGCGCGCGAGCTTCGCCGCCCAGGTGGGCTGCACCCGTCCCAGCTCGGCGGCTATCTTGAGGGCGGCACCGACCCCGCCCGCCTGCGGCGGGTGGGCGAAGCTCACCACCAGCAGCCCCGCCGCGCGGGCGTCCTCCAGCTCCGCCGGGGTCGTCACCGGCGCGATGGCGCGCCCATCGGAGTCGGCGTAGACCAGCGCGCCGCCCGCGAGCAGCAGGGCGACCGGCCGGCGCTCCGCCACCCGGACCCGCAGCCGCCCGGGGAGCTCCTTGACCATCTCCACCGAGTCGATCCACGGGTTGCGCTGGACCCGCGAGGCCGCCTCGGCCAGGGAGAGCCGCACCAGGTTCTTCCCCTCGAAGGGCGCCAGCGCCTGCCGCACCCAGCCGTCGGGGACGCGGCGCGAGGGTCCGCCCACCTCCACCGTGCGCAGCCGGAACAGGGGCGCGGTGAGCACCCAGGCCACCAGCCCCGCCGGCAGGGCGACCAGGCCGAAGGCGGCGGCCAGGGGCTTGAGCAGCGCCAGCAGCGCGCTGCGCCGGCGGCGACGCGGCGGCGTGCCGCGGCGGCGGAAGTCGAGGACCCTTCCCCCCGCGCCGGGCGGCAGCACCGAGGCCGTGGCCGTCATGCCGCCGCCTCCTCCTCGACCAGCGTCTCCGCCAGCCGGTTCACGTCCCCCGCTCCCAGGGTGATCACCACGTCGCCGGGGCCGACCTCGCCGCGCAGCAGCCCCGGAACGTCCTTCCACGCCGGGCAGTAGTGGACGTTGCGGTGGCCGCCCCGCCGCGCCGACTCGACCACCAGCTCGCCGGTGACGCCCGGGATCGGCTCCTCGCGCGACGGATAGACGTCGGTGACGACCGCCATGTCGGCGCCCAGGAGGGCGCGGCCGAACCCCTCGGCCTGATCTTGCGTGCGAGAGAAGAGGTGCGGCTGGAAGACGGCGAAGACCCGGCCGCCCGGGAAGGTCTGGCGCGCCGCCTGCAGGGTCGCCTCCAGCTCGGTGGGATGATGGGCGTAGTCGTCCACCACGGCGGCGCCGCGCCAGGAGCCGAGCCGCTCGAAGCGGCGGTGGACCCCCCCGAACCCCGAGACCGCGCGGGCGATGGTGTCGAAGCCGATGCCGAGCGACAGCCCCACGCCCACCGCGGCCAGGGCATTCAGCACGTTGTGGCGGCCGGGGATGGGCAGCTCGATGCGGCCGAGGTCAATGCGCCCCAGCAGGCGGTCGCCCCCCCGGCGGACGCCGAAGCGGGAGCCGCTGGCGTGGGCTTCCAGGTCGTAGGCCGAGAGGTCGGCCTGCGGCGAGAAGCCGTAGGTGATGACGCGGCGCTCCGCGACCCGCGGCAGGACCTTCTGGACGTTGGGATCGTCCAGGCAGACGATGAGGCGGCCGAAGAAGGGGACGCGGTTGCCGAACTCGACGAAGGCGTCCTCGATCGCCTCCAGGCTGCCGTAGGTGTCGAGGTGGTCGCGGTCGATGTTGGTGATGACGGCGATGACCGGGGTCAGGCGCAGGAAGCTGCGGTCGTACTCGTCGGCCTCGGCCACCAGGTAGTCGCTCTTGCCCAGACGCGCGCCGGTGCCCAGCAGGCGCAGGCGGCCGCCCACGATCACCGTGGGATCGAGCCCGGCCTCGGTGAGCACGGTGCCCACCAGGGAGGTGGTGGTCGTCTTGCCGTGGGTGCCGGCGACCCCGATGCCGTACTTCAAACGCATCAGCTCGCCCAGCATCTCGGCCCGGCGCACCACCGTGATGCCGCGCCGGCGCGCCTCCCGCACCTCGGGGTTCTCCTCGGCCACGGCCGAGGAGATCACCACCAGCTCGACCCCTTCCAGGTGGTTCGGCGAATGCCCCTTCTCGATCCTGGCGCCGAGGTCGTCCAGCCGCTTCGTGGCTTCCCCCAGCGCCAGGTCGCAGCCGCTCACCTCGAGGTCGTACTCGAGGAGGATCTCGGCGATGCCGCTCATGCCAGCGCCGCCGATGCCCACGAAGTGGATGCGCGAGAGGTCCGTGAACCGGTTGAACATCAGCGCATCCCCCCCAGCTCCTCGATGCGGTCGGCGATGTCGGCCACCGCCCGGGGGCGGGCCAGCGAGCGGGCGGCCCGGCCCATGGCGGCGAGGCGCTGGCCATCGGCGAGCAGCGCCTCCAGCGTCGCGGCCAGCCCTTCGGCAGAGAGCGCGGAGAGCTGGTCCGAGCGGATCATCTCGGCGCCGCCAGCGTCCACGACCAGGCGGGCGTTGTCCACCTGGTGCCCCCTGGCGATGGCGAGGGGAATGAGCAGCGAGGCCCGGCCGGCGGCGCAGATCTCGGCGACCGTGATGGCCCCGGCGCGGGAGACCAGCAGGTGGGCGGTCGCCATGGCCCCGGCCACGTCGTCGAGGAACGGCACCACCTCGACGTGCGGAGTGCTCACGCCGGCCTTCTCGTAGGCCACCCGCGTCTCCTCCAGGTTGCGCGCCCCGGCCTGGTGCGTGATGCGGACCGACGGGAACCGGGCGACGAGCCGCGCCGCGGCTTCGGGCATCGCCTGGTTGATCTGCTGCGCCCCCTGGCTGCCGCCGAGCACCAGCAGGCGCGGCGAGCCCCCGGAGGCCAGCGGCGGCAGCGCCGCCGGCACGGCGAAGAAGGCGGCGCGCACCGGCACGCCGGTCACGAAGCAGGGGCACTTCAAGTCCGCGATCGTCTCCCGGTAGCCCACGAGCGCGGCGGTCGCCCAACGCGAGAGCCAGCGGTTGGCGACCCCGGCGCGGCCGTTCGGCTCGAGGAGGAGGACCGGGCGTGCGGCGAGGCGCGCCCCCAGCACGGCGGGCGCCGAGACGTAGCCGCCGGTGCCGACGACCACGTGGGCGCCGACCGTCTTGATCAGGCGCGCCGCGGCCATCGCCGAGCCCGAGAGCGTCGCCAGGGAGCGCGCCTGATCGAGCGGTCCCTTCCCCACCAGCGGCCGGGCCGGCAGGGGATGGAAGGGGAGCCCCCGCTGGGCCACCAGCCGCTCCTCCAGGCCCGCCGTGGAGCCGGTGAAGCTCACGCGCCACCCCCGGGCCTGCAGCTCCTCGGCGACCGCCAGGGCCGGGAAGACGTGGCCGCCCGTGCCGCCGCCGGCGAGCAGGACGTGCAGGGGAGCTGGAGCTGCCGATGCCATCTCATCGTCCACCCGGTCATGCGTGCTGCGAGATGTTGAGGAGGATGCCGCAGATGCACAGGGTGACCACCAGCGACGATCCGCCGTAGGAGATGAACGGCAGGGGGATGCCCTTGGTGGGCAGCAGCGCGATGGTGACGCTGACGTTGATCAGCGCCTGCATCACCAGCACGCCCGTCAGCCCCCAGCCGAGGTAGCGTCCGAACAGGTCCGGCGCCTTGGCTCCGGCCTGCAGGCCCCGCCAGGCGAGCAGGCCGAAGAGGACCACCACCGCGAGCGCTCCGATCATGCCGAGCTCCTCGGCCACGATCGAGAAGATGAAGTCCGACTCCGGGTGGGGCAGGAAAAAGAGCTTCTGCACGCTCTTGCCCGGCCCCAGGCCGAGC
This sequence comes from Thermoanaerobaculia bacterium, assembly GCA_036399915.1. Classification (GTDB taxonomy): domain Bacteria; phylum Acidobacteriota; class Thermoanaerobaculia; order Multivoradales; family UBA5704; genus DATARR01. The sequence continues at coordinate 13,566 of DASWME010000115.1, read as the reverse complement.
ACCCCGCCCGAGCCCACGGCGATCAGCGACTGGAGCGCCTGGAAGCCGCTGCCCAGGGGGTCCTTCTCCGGGTCCAGGAAGGCGAAGAGCCGCTGCCGGCGGTAGGGCTCCATCATCACCAGGAAGCCGAGGAGCGGCGGCACCACGGCGAGGGCCGCCAGGATGTAGCGCCAGGAGAGGCCGGCCAGGAAGATCATCAGGAAGAACGTGGCGCCCAGGAGCACGGCCGTGCCCATGTCGGGCTCCAGCAGGATCAGCGCCGCGGTCAGGGCGGTGAAGAGGCCCGCCGGCACCAGGAAGGAGAGGTCGTTGACCCGCTCCTGCTTCTTCTCGATCTGGTAGGCGAGGAAGGGGATCAGCGCGAGCTTCGCGAGCTCCGAGGGCTGGACCGAGACCCCGGCCACGAAGAACCACCGGCGGGTGGCGTTGAGCTGCGGCGAGAAGAGCACGCCCACCAGCAGGGCGAGCGAGGCGGCGAGCAGGGTGTAGACCATCGCCGGGGAGCGCAGGCGGCGATAGTCCACGTGCATCAGCCAGGTCATGAGCATCAGGCCCAGCCCGGCCGCCACGGACTGCTTGACCAGGAAATGGTTCAGCGCGCGGTCGCGCGCCAGGGCGGCGCTCGCCGAGTACACCATCACCAGGCCGAAGAACATCAGCAGGACCACCGTGGTGAAGAGCAGCTTGTCAAACGCGAGCTTCTTCGCCATGCGGCCCTCCGACGACGTCGCGGACCAGCTCCTGGAAGACCTGGCCCCGGTGCATGAAGTTCTTGAACTGGTCGAAGCTCGCGCAGGCCGGCGAGAGCACGACGGCCTCTCCCGCCCGGGCCTGGCCGGCGGCCGAGCGCACGGCCCGGTCCAGGGTCTCCGCCAGCTCGCAGGGGACGGCCCCGCCCAGCGCCGCCTCGAAGTCGCGGGCCGACTCGCCGATCAGGTAGGCGCGGCGCGCCTTGCGCCGCACCATCGGCCTCAGCACCGCGAGGTCCGCGTCCTTGTTGCGGCCGCCGAGGATCAGGTGGACCGTGCCGTCGGCGAAGCCCTCGATCGCCTTCAGGGTGGCGCCAGGGTTGGTCCCCTTCGAGTCGTCGTAGAAGACGACGCCGCCGCGCTCGCCCACCTGCTGCATGCGGTGGGGCAGGCCGCGGAAGCTCCGCAGGGCGGCGCGGATTGAGTCCGGGCCGGCGCCCAGGGCACGGGCCAGCAGGGCCGCCGCCATGGCGTTCTCCAGGTTCTGCACGCCGGCGAGCGGCACGTCCGCAGCGTGGAACAGCTCCGCCTCCGCTCCGTCCGGGGAGACCTCGACCACCCGCTCGTCGGGACCGGCGAAGCAGCCGTCCCCGATCCGTCCCCGGCGGGAGAAGAAGCGCCGGTGGGCGCGGGTGTCGACCTCCACGGTCTCGAGATCGTCGGCGTTCAGCACGGCGACCCCGTCCGGGTCCATGTCGCGGAAGAGCCGCTTCTTGGCGGCGCCGTAGGCCGCCATGGTGCCGTAGCGGTCGAGGTGGTCCTCCGAGAGGTTGAGCAGCGCCGCCGCCTTGGGGCGGAAGGAGACGATCCCCTCGATCTGGAAGCTCGACAGCTCGACGACGAAGACCCGCCCGGGCGGACCCTCCATCTTGTCGGCCAGCGGCTCGCCGATGTTGCCGCAGACCTCGACGGACAGGCCGGCGGCCCGCAGCATGGCGCCCGCCATGGCGGTCGTGGTGCTCTTGCCGTTGCTGCCGGTGATGGCCACCACCGGGCCGTTGAGGAAGGGGAAGGCCAGCTCGACCTCGGCGATCACCGGTACGCCGCGGCGCCGCGCGTCTGCGAGGAGCGGCCGGTCCAGGGGCACACCTGGGGAGACCACCACGAGATCGGTCCCCGGCGGCAGCTCGCGGGCCCCGCCGCCCGGCAGCAGCTCGATGCGCCCGGCGAGGTCGCCCGCCTCCACCGGTTTATCGTCCACGGCCAGGACGGCGGCGCCCCGGGCGAGCAGCAGGCGGGCCGCGGCGCGGCCGGAAAGGCCCAGCCCGTACACCAGCACCCGCTCGAGGCGGTGGCTTCCCCAGGGGCCGTTCATCGCAGCTTCAGCGTGGAGAGCGAGATGAGCGCGAACAGGATCGACAAGAGCCAGAAGCGGATGATGATCTTCGGCTCTGCCCATCCCGACAGCTCGAAGTGGTGGTGGAGCGGCGACATGCGGAACACCCGCCTGCCCCGCAGCTTGAACGAGGCCACCTGGACGATGACCGAGAGCGCCTCCAGCACGAACAGGCCGCCCACGACGACCAGCAGGATCTCCTGCTTGGCGAGCACCGCGACGCTGCCGATGGCCGCGCCCAGCGACAGCGAGCCGACGTCGCCCATGAAGACCTCGGCCGGATGCGAGTTGTACCAGAGGAAGCCGAGGCCGGCCCCCACCAGGGCGCCGCAGAAGACCGCGACCTCGCCCACCCCGGGCACGTAGGCGATCTGGAGGTAGTTGGCGATCAGCCGGTTGCCAGCGATGTAGGTGAACACGGCGTAGGTGGCGGCGGCGATCGAGGTGGCGCCGATCGCCAGACCGTCGAGCCCGTCCGTCAGGTTGACGGCGTTCGAGGCCCCCGCCAGAACGAGCGCCACGAAGGGGATGTAGAGGTAGTCCAGGTCGAGCACCAGCCGCTTGATGAAGGGGAAGGTCAGAGTGGGGTTGAACCCCTGCTGCTGGGGCAGGAAGAGCAGCGCCACGCCGAGAGCGATCCCCGCCAGGATCTGGAGACCGAACTTGGCCCGCGCGGTGAGGCCCAGGTTCCGCCGGTTGTGGACCTTCAGGTAGTCGTCGGCGAAGCCGATCGCGCCGAAGGCGAGCGTGACCAGCATCACGATCCAGACGTAGAGGTTCGCCAGGTCCGCCCAGAGCAGCGTGGGCACCAGGGTGGCGAACAGGATGAGGATGCCGCCCATGGTGGGGGTGCCCGCCTTGACCTGGTGGGCCTGCGGACCCACGTCGCGGATGTTCTGGCCCACCGAGAGGCGGCGCAGCGTGCGGATGAACCACGGCCCGAAGATCCAGGAGAGGAGCAGGGCCGTGACGATCGCCGCCGCCACCCGGAAGGTGATGTAGCGGAAGACGTTGAAGGCCGGGATGACGTCCCGCAGCGGATAGAGGAGGTAGTAGAGCATCAGTGCCCGCTCTCACCGGCCGACAGCCGAGCCGAAGCGCTCCCCCAGGGCCTTGCCGATCTCCTCGACGTCGGAGAACGGCAGTTTCTTGTCGCCGATCGTCTGCTCCCGCTCGTGTCCCTTGCCGGCCACGACCACCGCCCAGCCGGGCTCCGCCGCGGCGATGGCCTCGCGGATCGCCGCGCGGCGGTCCGGGATCAGGCGGTACCCCCGGTTGCCGCTCGCCCTGAGCCCCTCCTCGACGGCGGCGAGGATGGCCAGCGGGTCTTCGCCGCGCGGGTTGTCCGAGGTCGCGATCGCGAGGTCCGCCAGCTCGCCCGCCACCCTGCCCATCAGCGGACGCTTGCCCGGGTCGCGGTCGCCGCCGCAGCCGAAAACGACCGCCACCTTGCCGCCGCCCACCACCTCCCGCGCCGAGCGCAGGGCCGCCGCCAGCGCGGCATCGGTGTGGGCGTAGTCCACGTACACGGCGAACGGCTGGCCGCGGTCCACCGGCTCCATCCGCCCCGGCACCGGCCGCTGGGCCGCGAAGGCCGCGGTAATGGCCGGATGGGGGAGGTCCAGCGTCTCCGCCGCCGCGGCGGCCGCCAGCAGGTTCCACAGGTTGTAGCGGCCGAGCAGCGGCGAGGAGAACGGCAGCTCGCCGCGCGGCGTCGCCAGGACCCCGCGCATGCCGGCCGTGGACAGCTCCACCTCGCGGGCCCGGACGTCGCCCGCCTCGCCGAAGGTCAGGGCGTTCTTCAGCTCGCCCGCCAGGCGGCGGCCGTACGGGTCGTCCACGTTCACCGCCGGCCGGCGCCCGGGCTTCAGGAGGTCGAACAGCTTGCGCTTCGCCGCGTAGTAGTCCTCGAAGTCCCGGTGGTAGTCGAGGTGGTCGCGGGTCAGGTTGGTGAAGACCGCCGCGTCGAAGGAGGCTCCCGCGACCCGGCCCATGGCGAGGGCGTGGGAGGAGACCTCCATGGCGACGGCCTCGGCGCCGTCGTCGCGCATCCGTCGCAGGGTCCGGAACAGGTCGGACGCCTCAGGCGTGGTGTGCCCGCCGGCGTAGATCCGCTCCTGAAAGCGGTAGCCCAGGGTGCCCAGGAACCCCGCGGGACGGCCCGCCGCCTCGAGGATGGCCGCGACCAGGATGGCGACGGTGGACTTGCCGTTGGTCCCGGTGACACCCGCCAGGATCAGCTCCCGGTCGGGATGGCCGTAGGCGCGCGCCGCGAGCCGACCGAGCACGCCGCGGGGATCGGCGGTCAGCAGCCAGGGGACGGAGAGCCCCGCCGCCGCGTCCGGCTCGGGCCCTACCACCGCCACCGCCCCTTTCTCCACCGCCGCGGCGGCGAAGGCCCGCCCGTCGAAGCGCTGGCCCACCAGCGCCACGAAGAGGTCGCCCGGCGCGACCGTCCGCGAGTCGTGGGCGACGCCGGTCACCTCCGGGTCCGCTCCGGGATCGCCGGCGACCGGCAGGCCGCGCACCAGCTCAGAAAGGCGCATGAGAGCGACCTCCCTGGGCAGAAGAGCGCTCGCTCCCGGGACGGCTCTCTCCCGTGGTACGGGCCGGACCGGCCGCGGGAGAGGGACCGCGCCAGAGCACCGGATCGGGACCGGCCGCGACCGTCCAGTCGTCGCCGTCCGTGGGAATGTCGTCCGCGTCGACGGCGGGAGCCGCGCTGGGACGCGCCGGAGCGCCCCCGGGCAGGCGCGCCATCACCATCTCTCCCGGCCAGACCGCGAGGCGCTCCCGCTGCGGGTGCACCCCCCGGTAGAGCAGCACCTGCCGGGCGATGGCTCCGAAGACGGGCGCCGCCACCTGCCCGCCGTGGTACGCGAACCCCTGCGGCTCGGCGACGGCCACCACCCCCACCAGGGCCGGCCGGTCGGCAGGAGCGAAGCCGACGAAGCTGGGCAGGAAGGCGTTGCGCAGGTAGCCGCCCGGCACCGGGATCTGGGCGGTCCCGGTCTTGCCCGCCACCCGGTAGCCGTCCACGGCGGCGGCGCGGCCCGTGCCTGCGGTCACCACCCCCTCCAGCAGCCGCTTGAGCTCGCGGGCCGTGGCCGGAGAGATGGGATTTCCCACCACCGGCGGCCGGGAGTACTTCGGCACCCGGACCTCCCCCCGGCTCACCGCGGCCACCACGTGGGGCCGCAGGAGCCGGCCTTCGTTCGCCACCGCGGCGGCGGCGGCGGTGAGCTGCAGCGGCGTCACCGAGACCCCCTGCCCGAAGGAGATGTAGGCCTTGGCCAGAGGCCCCCACCGCTCTAGGGGGTGGAGGATGCCGCCGCTCTCGCCGGGCAGGTCGATGCCCGTGGGCTGCCCGAAGCCGAAGCCGCGGATGGTGCGGTAGAGCCGCTCGCTGCCCACCAGCAGCGCCGCCTTGATGACGCCGACGTTGCTCGACTTGGCGAGCACCTGGGCGAAGCTCAGCCGGCCGAACGGCTTGTGGTCCCGGATGCGGATGCCGAGCAGGGTGATGCCCCCCATCTCGCAGTCGAACTCGTCGTCGGCGTGCACCACGCCGGACTCCAGGGCCGCCGCCGCCGTGACGATCTTGAAGGTCGAGCCCGGCTCGTAGACGTCGGTGATGGCCCGGTTCTTCCAGCGCGCCCTGTCATAACGGCCGAAGTCGTTGGGATCGAACGACGGGTAGGTCGCCATCGCCAGCACGCCGCCGGTCTCCGGGTCGAGGAAGATGGCGCTGCCGCGCTTGGCCCCCCGCTCCTCGACCGCCTTCGCCAGCTCGCGCTCCACGACGTGCTGCACGGCGGCGTCGAGCGTCAGATAGAGGTCGTGCCCCGGCTCGGGCTCGGCGAAGGAGAGGTCGGGCGAGACCACCGTGCCCCGCCGGGCGTCGCGCAGCACCGTGCGCACCCCGGGTTTGCCGGCAACCTCCTGGTCGTAGACCAGCTCCAGGCCGGCCAGGCCGTGGTTGTCGGTCCCGACGTAGCCGAGCACCTGGGCGGCCAGCTCGCCCATGGGGTAGTAGCGCTTGCTCTCGGGCAGGAAGTAGAGGCCCTTCAGGCCCAATCCGCGGACCTTCGCGGCCACCGGCGGATCGAGCTTGCGCGCCACCCAGACGAACTCGCGGTCGGCCGCGAGCTGGCGGGCGAGCTTCGCGGCGTCGAGGCCGGGCACCACGCCGGCGATCGCCCGGGCCGCGGCGGCCGGGTCCGCGATCTCCGGCGGCACGGCGTAGGCGGAGTCGACCTGGATGGAGACCGCCAGCTCGCGGCCGTGGGCGTCGTAGATCGTGCCCCGCGGCGGATCGAGGGTGACGACCCGCTGCTGCTGCCGCTCGGCCTTGCCGGTGTAGTGCTCGTAGCGGACCACCTGGAGGTGGTAGAGGCGGGCCGCGATCAGCAGCACCCAGGCGGCGCTTAAGGCCGCGACGACGGCGAGCCGTCTCACGGCAGCTCCTCCCAGAAGACCACCTGCTCCAGGGCCGGCGCCTGCATGCCCAGCTCCTTGACCGCCCGCCGCTCGATCTGCGACGGGCTCGCGAGATAGGAGGCTTGCAGGCGGAGCTGCCGCTCCTCCCGCGTCAATCCGTCAAGCTCCCGCTCCAGGGCGTCGATGCGGTAGCCGGTGCGCGTCACTTCCAGATGGATCCAGGTGTAGGCCAGCAGCCCCCCTCCGAGGCAGACGACGACCAGCAAGACGAGGGCCAGCTCGCGCCAGCGGCGCCGGTCGCGCTCGCGCACCAGGTAGGTGTTGACCACCGGCCGCGTGAAGGCGTACGCGTTCCTCAACGCCGGCTGACCTCCGGGAGCCGGCGGGCCGCCCGCAGACGGGCGGAGCGCGAGCGGGGATTGCGCTCCACCTCTTCCTCGCCGGGCCGCACGGGCTTGCGCGTCAGCACCTCGATCAACTGGCTCTCCGAGCGCGAGCGGCCGGTCACCGGATCGATCTCCCCCCGCGCCAGGTCGCGCAGGGTGTTCTTGACGATCCGGTCCTCGAGGCTGTGGTAGGAGATGACGACCAGCCGGCCGCTCGTCTCCAGCAGGTCCACCGCCTCCTGGATGAACTTCTCCAGCCCCGCCAGCTCCTGGTTGACCGCGATGCGCAGGGCCTGGAAGATCCGCGTCGCCGGATCGATCCGCTCCTCGCGCGCCGCCCGCGGCCCCTTCACCTCGTCGATCAGCCGCTTGAGCTCCCCCGTGGTCTTGATCGGCTGCTCCTGCCGGGCGCGGACGATCGCCCGCGCGATCCGCCGCGCCTGCCGCTCCTCGCCATAGTCCCTGAAGATTTTCTCCAACTCACCCTCCGAGGTCTGATTGACCAGCTCCGCCGCCGTCAGATCACTCAACCCCATCCGCATGTCGAGCGGGCCGTCGCGGCGGAAGCTGAAGCCCCGCTCGGCCGTCTCGAGCTGCAGCGAGGAGACACCGAGGTCGGCCAGGACGCCCGCGACGCCGCGGACGCCGAGACCGGCCAATGCACTCTCGAGGTGATGGAAGTTCGCGTGTACCAGCCGCACCCGGGGGCCGAACCGCGCGAGCCGGCGTCCCGCCCGCGCCAGCGCTTCGGGGTCGCGGTCGATCCCCACGACCTGGGTGTCCGGCGACGCCTCCAGCAGGGCCTCGGAGTGGCCTCCCAGGCCCACGGTCGCGTCGACGAAGAGCCCGCCGCGCCGGGGTTCCAGCCACTCCAGGGTCTCCACGACCATGACGGGCAGGTGCTGCACGTCCAACGGCTCGGTCCGCCTCCTTCCGCGAGCCTCCCAGGCCGCTCAGATTCCGTGGGCGCTGAGGGCACCGAAGTCCTCGTCGCTGAAGGGCTGCTCCTGCAGCCGCGACGCGAAGCGCTCGCGGTTCCACACCACCAGGTGGTTGAGCTGACCGCTCACCACCACGTCGCCGTTGATGCTGGCGCTCTCCCGCAGGATCTGGGGGATCAGGATCCGCCCCTGCACGTCCAGCCGCACCTGCTGCCCGAAGTAGTTGACCCGCTCCAGGTACCGCATCTTGGTGCGGTCGGTGGACGGCATGGCCGCCAGACGTTGCTCGATCTCCTCCCAGACCGGCAGCGGGTAGAGCAACGCCGAGTCGCCCTGGACCGACGTCACGAACAGATCGGGACCGTAGCGCTCCTCCAGCAACCGCCGGAAGTCCGTCGGTATCTTCAGACGACCCTTGTCGTCGATCCTGGTTGGAGCGCTTCCACGAAACATTGACCCGCCCCCTCAGTCGGCTGTCTGAGGCGAAATCCTAACAGTTCACTCCACTTTTGTCCATTTTTTTCCACCACGAGCCACCACATTCCGATCGCTTGCTCGGAAAGATGGAAGAATCAGGCGTAAGAAGGCTTCGAAAAGAAACCGCCCGCGGATTTCCGCGGGCGTTTCGAACAGCGAGAAGAGAGAGACGCTCAGACCCCTGGCGGCGGCGGAATCTCCGGCGGCGTGGGATCGACCGGCTTGGGCGTGGGCAGGGTCCCCGGCTTGCCGGGATCGGTCACCGGCGCCGCGGGCGGGGGAGCGGCGGACGGGGCGGCGGCGGCGCCGAGCCCTTCGGCTTCGTTCTCCTGGATGGCGGTGGCCACGAGCTGACGGCGGAAGTTGACAGCCTCCTCGGGTGGATTGGCCACGATCAGCGACTTCTTCTCCAGCTCCACCATGTACTTGGCAATCTCCTCGCGGAAGACGCGCTCCTGCTCGCGGGCCTCGATGGCGGCGGAGACCTCGGAGAACGGCGGGATGCGCGACTCGCGGCGGTCGATCACCTGCACCAGGTGCAGCCCGCCGCGGGCCTGGACGGGCTCGCTCACCGAGCCCTTCGGCAGGGTCCAGACGGCGGTTTCGAGGTTCTTGTCGAGGTCGCCAGGCGAGACCCAGCCCAGCTCGATGACGTTGCTCGTCACCCCGCGCTGCGCGTAGTCCTTGGCGGCGTCGGCCAGCGGCGTGCCGGCGGCCGCCTTGGAGCGGATCTCGGCCGCGATGCGGGGCCGCTCCTCGGCGGGCGCTCCGCCCTCCTCGAGCACCACCACCTCGCGGAGCTGCACCTGCTCGGGCTGGCGGAACTGCTCCAGGTTCTTGCGGTAGTAGCGGCGGAGGTCCTCCTCGTCCACCTTGACGCGGCTCTGCACCTCGCGGCCACGCACCTCCTGGACGCGCAGGGTGCTGCGGAGCTGGTTGCGGAGCTGCTGCTCGGTGAGCCCCGACTGCGCCAGGGCCGCCTTGAACTCCTCGTCGGTCTTGATGTTGTAGTTCTGCTTGAGCTGGGCGATGGCGGTGTCGACCTGGGCGTCGATGATCTCGACGCCGAGCTGGTCGGCCCGGGACTCCAGGAGCAGCTCGCGGAACAGGTCCGCGAACACGACCTCCCCGGCCTGGCCGAGGAGCCGCTGGCGCTCCTCGGGGTCCTGCTCGCGGCGCAGGATCTCACGCATCATCTCCTGGCGCCGCTGCTCATAGTCGCGCAGCGTCGCGATCCGGTCGTTGACCCGCAGGACGATGCGGTTGAGCACCTCGGCGCCGAGCGCGGGGGTGAGGGTGAGGAGCAGGATCAGGCTAACGATGAGTCTGCGCATGGGACTCCTTGTAAGAGCCCTCGTATCCGAAGGGCAGGTTGCGGTCGTAGACCGTGACATTGTAGTGGCCCCTCGCCTCCCGGACCAGGGAGGCGAGGAGGCGGTCGGCGCGCTCCTGGCGCAGCCTGCGGAGGATCTCCCCCCGCGCCTGCTCCAGCGGCACCACCTGGGCCGGCTCGCGGTCGACCACCTGGAAGATGTGGAACCCGTACTCGGCCGGCACCAGGCGGCTCACCTCGCCCGGCTCGAGCGCGAAGATGACCTCCGCGAACGCCGGGGGCAGGTCGCCCCGCGACAGCTCCCCTTGGTAGCCGCCGGAGGCGGCGCTCGGATCGCGCGAGAGCCGCCGCGCCACTTCCTCGAACGGCTGGCCGGCGGCGATCTCGCGCCGGGCTTCCTCGGCCGTGGCCCGGTCCTCAGTGAGGATCTGCCGCAGCCGCACGCGCTCCGGGCGGGCGAAGTCCCCCTGGTGGGCCCGGTAGTACGCGGCGACCTCCGCGGGGCCGGGCTCCTGCCGCAGGCCTTCTTGCAGCAGGGCGTCGATGGCCCGCCGGGGACCGGCCGGGCCGCCGGCGCTCCTCACCAGCCCGCGGTCCGCGGCCAGCCTGGCGAGCAGCCTCTCGTCGAGGAACTGGTCGAACAGCTCGGAGAGCACGTCGCTGCCGAGCACCCCGGCGTCGCCCACGCTGCGCGACAGATAGCTTTCGAACTCCGAGTAGCGCACCTCGGTCTCCCCGATCCGCGCCGCGGCGTCCGCCGCCGGTGGCGCGGACCGCTGGCAAGCCGTAGACAGCAACAGCATGGCCGCTCCCAACCTTCCCACTCCCCTCGCGGTCATTGGGAAAGCGACTCCAGGGTCTCCCGCGCCGTGGCCACGAGCTGCCGGCCGCCGCCCCCGGGCAGGGTGAGGACGCCGGTGGGGCTGAAGCTCGCTCCCGGACGGCTGGAGACCATCTCGATCAGCCTTTCGACGTCGATCCGGGCGTCGCGCCGGAGCCGGATGACCAGCTCCCCGCCCTTGGCCGCGATCGACTGCACGCGCAGCGACTCGGCCAGCCGCTTGAGGGCGGCCACCTCCACCAGGGCCGCCACCGCGGGCGGCGGCGGCCCGAAGCGGTCGGCCAGCTCGGCGAGCATCTCCCGCTCGGGCTCCTCGGCGATCTTGCGGTACAGCTCCATGCGCAGGTTGGCGTCGTCCACGTAGTCCTGCGGGATGGACATCGGCACCGGCAGGTCGAGGGCCACCGAGGGCGCCTCCTCCACCGTCTCGCCGCGCAGCTCGCGCACGGTCTCCTCGAGCAGCTTCAGGTAGGTCTCGATGCCCACGGCGCCGATGTGGCCGCTCTGCTCGCCGCCCAGGAGGTTGCCGGCGCCGCGGATCTCCAGGTCCCGCGCCGCGATGCGGAAGCCGGCCCCGAGGTCCGAGAACTCGCGCAGGGCGGCCAGGCGCTTCCTCGCCGGCTCGGAGAGCACCCGGTCCTCGGGCACCAGGAAGTAGCAGTAGGCGAGCTGGTTGCTCCGCCCCACCCGGCCGCGGAGCTGGTAGAGCTGGGCGAGGCCGAAGCGGTCCGCCCGGTGGACGATCATGGTGTTGACGTTGGGGATGTCGATGCCGTTCTCGATGATGGTCGAGGCGAGGAGCACGTCGAAGTCGCCGCGGGTGAAGGCGTGCATGCGCCGCGCGAGCTCCTCCTCGTTGAGCTGGCCGTGGCCCACCGTGATGCGGATGCCGGGGACGATCTCGCGCAGCTTCGCCAGCCGGTCCTCGATCGACTCCACCCGGTTGTAGACGTAGTAGACCTGGCCGCCCCGCTCCAGCTCGGCCTCGATCGCCTCCCGCACCAGGTTGTCGCTGTAGGGGAGGATCGCCGTCTCCACCGCCATGCGGTCCCGCGGCGGCGTCTCGATGACCGAGAGGTCCCGCACGTTGGCCAGCGAGAGCTGGAGCGTGCGCGGCACCGGCGTCGCCGACATGGCGAGCACGTGGACGTTCTTCTTGAGCTGCTTCAGCCGCTCCTTCTGGGCCACGCCGAAGCGCTGCTCCTCGTCGACGATCAGCAGCCCCAGCCTGGGGAGCTGGATGTCTTTCGACAGCAGCCGGTGGGTGCCGATCAGGACGTCGATCTTCCCCTCGGCGAGCCGCTTCTTGAGCTCCCGCATCTCCTGCGGCGAGCGGAAGCGCGAGACCATCTCGACGTTGACTGGGAAGCCGGCGAACCGCTTCCTGAAGGTCTCCAGGTGCTGGTCGGCCAGGATGGTCGTCGGCGCCAGCACCGCCACCTGGTAGCCACCGTCGACCGCCTTGAAGGCGGCGCGCATGGCGACCTCGGTCTTGCCGTAGCCCACGTCGCCGCAGAGCAGGCGGTCCATGGGCCGCTCGCGCTGGAGGTCGTCCTTGATGGTGGCGACGGCCTCGAGCTGGTCCGGCGTCTCCTCGTACGGGAAGGCGGCCTCGAACTGGTGCAGCATGTCCGTGTCGGACGGCATCGCCGGCGCGCGGGCGATCTGGCGCTCGGCGTAGAGCTTCAGCAGCTCGTCCGCCATGTCGCGCATGCTCTTCTTGACCCGCGCCTTGGTGCGGTTCCAGGAGGTGCCGCCGAGCTGGTCGAGCCGGGGGGCCACCCCCTCGATGCCGCTGTACTTCTGCACCTGGTCGATGCGCGAGAGCGGCAGGAGCAGCCGCTTGCCCGCGGCGTAGGCGATCTCCATGACCTCGGTCTCGGCGGCCGCGCCCGCCGCGGCGAGGTCGCGCAGGGCCGGCGGCAGGCCGCCCGCGCCGTCGCCGTTGCCCCCCACCGAGCGCAAGGCCACGAACTGGCCGATGCCGTGGTCCACGTGCACCACGAAGTCGCCCACCTTGAGGTCGCGCAGGCTGGAGAGGAAGGGCCCGAAGCGGGAGCGGCCCGGCCGCCGCTGGAGCTTCGCCTGCGGCAGGAGCTGCTGCTCGCCGTAGACCGCCACCCCGGCCACGGGGAGCCGGAAGCCGCGGCCCAGCTCGCCCGCCACCAGCTCGACGCCCCCCCGGCCGAGCCGCACCTCCCGCCCTTCGAGCAGCTCCTCGATGCGCCGCCGGTGAGCGGGGGAGACCACCACGATGCACCGCTCGCCGCGTGCCCGCGCCGTCTCCACCTCCTGCGGGAAGCGCGGGAGCTGGCCGTGGAAGAGGTCCGTCAGCGTGCCCCGGAAGTCGATGCCGCCGTCACGATCTGCGACAGCCGCGACAGCCGCGGCGCCCACCACCAGGTCCCGTAGGCGGACGGCGGCGCTCTCCAGCGCCTCCCGCACCTGCCCGGCCGGCTGCTCCAGGAGGTCCGGGGGAACGGCCAGACGCCCGTGCTCCCGCCGCGCCGCAAAGTCCGCCTCCAGGCGCTCGGCGTGATGGGTGACCTCCCCTTCCAGGGCCGGCGGATCGACGGCGAGCACCAGCGGGCCGGCCAGCACCTCGGGCAGCGAGACCGTGCGCTGGGCGAGGAGAGGGAGATAGTTCTCCCAGCCGGGGAACTCCCCGCGCGTCCGCAGGCCCTCCAGCAGCTCGGCCGCCTCGGGCCCCCAGTCCGGATCGGCCGTCTGGCCCCCGGACAGCAGGTCCGCCAAGCGCCGCGCCTCCTCGGCCCCCGCCGGGAAGAGCGAGAGCGGCAGCACGCGGACCGAGTCCAGCGTGTCCTCGGAGCGCTGCGACTGGGGATCGAACCAGCGGATCGACTCGACCGTGTCCCCGAAGAGGTCGAGGCGGACCGGGGAGTCCTCGCCGGGAGGGAAGAAGTCGACGATGCCGCCGCGGACCGCGAAGTCCCCCACCTCATAGACGAGGTCGGTGCGCCGGAAGCCGTAGCGCACCAGGTGTCCGGTGAGCCGCTCGATGGAGTGATCCTCGCCGGGACGGATCGTGAGGACGGACTTGGC
>DASWME010000114.1:0-17613 GCA_036399915.1 Thermoanaerobaculia bacterium | reverse complement strand
AGGCGGTCACCGTGCCCCGGCCGGTCGCGAGGCTGTCCAGGACGGTGACCCGCGCCGGCGAGGCGCTCACCGCCAGGCGCGTGCCCGGGAGGAGCCGGCCGTGGTCGAGCCGGACATCCGCGGTGAGCCCGCCCTCCCCCTGGAGCGCGAGCCAGGGGACCTTCTGGAGATAGGGCTGCAGGAAGCCCAGCGAGGAGATGCGGCCCCGGACGCCGGCCGTGCCGCTGACGTAGCGCAGGAACTCGCGCCCCCGGGCCTGGCCCAGGATCGAGGGCTCGATCCGCGCCTCGACCTCGAGGGACAGGCCCTCGGCGGCGGTCTCCCCGGCGGCCTCGAAGCGGCCGGACGGCATGGCGAACGCGGCCCGCTCGACGATGAGGGTGCCGTCCGGCTCGTAGGAGAAGGTCGCGTCGGCCCGGGAGTCGCCGGCGAGGAGGAATTCGTCCAGCGCGATCTCGCGGATGCCGGTGAGGCGGGCGCCTGCGATCCGTACCGAGAGCGGCGCGGTCGTCCCCGGCGGCGGGGGTGTCTTGGCGAGCTCCAGCCGGGCGGAGACGCCGTCCCCCTGAAGCCCTTCGATGATGAGGGCGCGGCCGAGCAGGCCGGCGAGGTCGACGCGGCCGGCGGCGCGGTCGAGGGTCGCATGGAGCGTGGCGCGGGAGCCGGGGGCCTCGATCCGCACGCTCTCGGCCCGCACGTCCCCCATCAGCGGCAAGGTGGTGGGGAGGGTCCGCGTCTTCAGATCGCGGGCGGTGGCGAAGACCCGGCTGAGGCGCGTCTCCGAGGTGGTGGACGACAGGCTGAGGGCGGCGCTCCGGAACAGAGGCGGCCCGTCCTTGCGGCGGCCGACAGCCAGCCCCTTCGCCTCGACCCCCACGCGGAGGAGGGGGCCTCTCGCGACCGAGGCGGTCAGGGCGAAGGGCGAGGCCGGCCTGGCCGCCGGGGGCGGTGCCACCACGGACCGCGGCGCGGTGATCTCGAAGCGGCTCCCCTCCAGGAACCGGCCCCGCTCGACCCGCACGTCGGCGGTGAGCGAGCCCGGCCGCGTGGTCCCGGCCTCGGGTGGGACCGCGCTCTCCAGGAAGGGCAGCTCCGAGATCTTCCCCTGCGCGTGGAGCGAGCCGGTGAGGAAGTCGAACCCGGCGAGCCCGGGGTGCCGCCGCGGAGCGTAGGGCCCCAGGCTCGCCTCGCCCTTGAGCTCGACCTCGCGCGCGAACGTGCCATCCCCCAGCGCGAGCTGCCCGGCCGGCATGCGGACACGGCTGGGCTCGAGCCGGAAGTCTCCGCCGAGGACAAACCAGAAGCTCCCCTCGGCCCGGCCGTCGCCGGTCAGGCGGAAGGCGTTGAAGCGGAACTCCCGGACGTGATCGAGCGTGACCCCCGGGAAGCGGAAAGCCCAGGGGCTGCGGCGCTTCCCCCGCCGCGCTCCCGGCGGCCTGGGCGGCGTCCCCACGCCGGCGCCGCGCAGCACCGAGGCGCGGACGCCTTCTGCGTGGAGGTCCGTGACGAGCAGCGTCCTGCCGAGGAGGGGCGCCAGCGGGATCCACCCGGCCGCCCGGTCCGCCGCGATGGACCAGGCCACGTTGCGGGTCTTGCCCGAGACCTGGAGCCCGCGGGCGTGCACGAAGCCGGGCCAGACGCTCCAGGCCGCGGACCACGCGATGCGGAACCGCTCGGGGCGGCGGTTGAAGGCCCGGGAGGCGGCCGGCGAGTTGAGAAACAGGTTCGTCGCCAGCAGGTAGACCCCTGCCAGCAGCAGGAGGGCGAGGAGGATGCGCTTCAGCCAGGTCCGCACGGCGGGGGGATCTTTAGCGGGAAGCGTGCCAGGTCGGGTGAGGGATCCCTGCAGATCCCGCTTCCTGTCCCTTCCAGCCCGCCGCTCAGCACCATAGAGCGTGAACTCTCAAAAGCTTCATTACGTGACCAGACCCCTCGCGAAGGAGAAAGCCATGAACATCCGACGCATCGTCCTGCCAGTCCTGGCGCTGGTCCTCTCGGCCCAGGCGGTCCTGGCGGCCGGCCCCTATCAGATCGTGGGCACTGCCGAGAGCCGCGAGGGCAACCTCGTCCGCTCCGAGTACACCGTCAAGGTGGGAAGCCATCCGCTCGACCGCTTCAAGATGGTCCGCGTGGCCCGCAACGTCCCGGCCGCGCGGCTCCGCGGCTCGATCCTCTTCCTGCCGCCCCTGGGCACCACCTTCAGCTTCTACGAGCAGCGCGATCCAAGCAATGCCAAGGGCAGCTCCATCGCCGAGTTCTTCGCCCTGCGGGGCTTCGACGTCTACGGCTACTCGCCGCGCTTCGAGGGCATCCCCCCGGGCACCTGCGAGGCCGGCGTCCTCGACTGCTCCGCCATGGCGGCCTGGGACCTGCAGTCCATGGTGGACGACATCGCCTTCGTCCGCTCCCAGATCGAGGCTCTCCACCCGGGCACCCGGGTCGTGGCCGGCGGCGCGTCGCTGGGCGGCATCCTCGCCTTCGCCGTGGCCAACGCCGCTCCGGGCGACTACGACGGCATCTTCCCCTGGGAGGGGATGCTCTTCTCGAACGACCCGCAGGTGCGGGCCCTGAACCAGGGCTACTGCGCCGGCATCGAAGCGCAGATCGCCGCCGGCGCCGTCTACGACGGGGTGGGGGCCAACGTCTTCCGGGAGGTCACCAAGTTCGCCCGCCTCACTCCGGCCGGACTGACGCCGATCCCCCTCTTTCCGCCCACCCTCACCAACCACCAGGTCCTGGTCCTGCTGCTCGCCGTGCCGTCGCCGGGACCGGTGACCATGCCGGTGCCGAACTATGTGCAGATGAACGGCAGCCTGGCCGAGGACCGGCTGTTCAACGCCTCCGAGCCCCGGGTGTTCGAGAACGTCTCCCGCTTCAACGCCTACGTGCCGCTCGCGCTGGTGCGCGACGTCAGTTGCTCGCTGGCCGGCGTCGAGACCGCCTTCACCGCGAACCTCGGCAACTACCACGGCTCGGTGCTGGCGATCGGCGGCGGCCGGGGCTTCGGGCCCTACATGCCGGACCAGCTCGCCCAGGTGGGATCGGCGGACAAGACGTTGCTCCTCAAGCCGGACTTCGGCCACATCGACCACATGATGACCGAGCGGCACCGCGAGTTCGTGGAGCGGCCGATCTTCCAATGGGCCGCGCGGGTGTTCGGCGCACCCTGAAGGGGGAATCCTCAGTACCGCAGCAGCGCCGCCACCTCGCCGGCTTCGGAGAGCCCGGGAATCGGGTCCACGAAGTCCGCCTCGGCGCTGGTCAGGGCGGCCAGCTCGACGAGCTCGTTGACGAGATCGACCGGGAAGACGTCCGCCGAGCCGCAGGCCTTGCACTTCTGGAGCGTGCCGGCGAAGAGGTTCTCGCAGTCCCGGCAGCGGGTGCCGGGGAGCCTGGCGTCGCGGGTGACGGCGATCTTCTCGACCCGGCCCACGGCCGCGGCTTTCAGCACCTCCTCGGGACCGGTCACCGCGAGGCCGCCCCGGCAGTACTCGTCCTTGATCTGGTCCCACAGCTTCGCCTCGGACTCCCGCTCGGCCGCGGTCGCCAGGTCGAACGCCGCCTCGAAGATCGGATCGTCGCCGGCGCTGAAGTCCACGTTCTTCTTGCCGGCGAGCTTGGCGGCGAGCGGGGCGGTCAAGGCGCCCTCGATCTCGATCATGGTTTCCTGCGAGCCGAGGAGGAACAACCGATCGAATTTCTCCTTCTGCTCCATCTCGGCGAGCACGTCCACGATCTCCTTGGCGTAGTGCATCAGCTCGTTGCTGCGCCGCCGCTCGTAGCGCTTCTGCGACCAGCCGCCCTTCTTGACGTTGTTCTTGACGTCGCCCTTGATCCTGGCGTCCTCGTCCGGCCGCGCGGAGGTGACGAAGAAGACGCGCGAGGCCGTGTTGTCCGCCGCCACCACGACGAAGTTCTCGTACTCGTCCTGGAGCTCGGCCAAGGGGCGGATGTAGGGCGAGGAGTCCACCCAGATCGTGTCGGGCACCGCGACGGTCAGCGGATGGGCGCGCACGAAGTCGAGGGCCCAGCAGACAAAGAGGCAGACGCCCTCGCTCGTCCAGGTGTGCTCGGCGAGCCACGTCTCGATGAGCTTCAAGTTCTCCTCGAAGTGCTCGGCCTCGGCCGGGTCGTCCGAGAGCAGGGCGCGGATCGTATCGATGCGGCCCTTGAGGCCACCGAAGGATTCGGGGGTGGAGAGGTAGAGGCTCACGAAGGCCCGCTCGGGGCCGGAGATCTGCGCCAGCTCGCGCAGGTCGATGGTGTTGAACATCGGGTTCCTCCATTGCGGCTCCGGACGCCGGAGCCTGGCGGAGCGGGGACTGCAAGAACCAGGCCCCCCTGCCTTCAGCCGCCGGGGCCCATCGCTCACCACGAGCGAGGGGCCCGGCTTCAGGACCTCCTTTTCAGGATGCGCGCCTCAGTTGGTCAGGCAGCAACCATTCAGTTGCAGCGTAGCCGACTGCACCATGGTGTCGTCCTGCACATAGATGCTCAGGCGGTTGTTCGCGTTGATGTTGGCCAGAGCAGCGCCGGTCAGGTTCCAGGTCTTTGAAGCTGGCTGCCCTGCGGAAAACGGCCAGTTGCTGTACACCCTCTCGTTGTAGGGCGGCACCACGGCCCCGAGGTGGATCACAGCGATACCGTCATTGCCCGCGTCAGCGCTGGAGGCCGACTGACCGCCCTGGTTGGCTTTCATCCTGACGGTCAGCACTGCCTTGGTGATCTGGCAGCATCGATGCTGGGGTCGCCACTGAAAAGTGTGCAGGAAGTGTTTGTCCGATCCGCTGTAGTTGAGTCCCACCTGGTTGGCGAGTTGGGCTGCCGCGAAGTCGCCATTGAACACGTTCGGTGTGGTCGCCGTGAGGGTCATGTTGATCGGTGCCGGGCAAGGCTGGGCAGGCAGGGCGATGGCAGCCGGTTCGGTCGTGGCAATCTCTCGTGCCTGTTCCTGGGCAAGAACGGAACCTGCGGTGAGCAGGATGGCTGCGGCAAGCAGCGGGGTGAAAACAAAGATTTTTCTCATATCGTTCTCCTTTTTGCGAGCGCGTTATTTACGCTCGATCTGAGACTGTCACCGGCCCGTCTGTTATCTCACGTGAACGTTGCGAGGTCAGCAGCAGCAACCGCCTTCCACCGGCCGGCCGGAGATCTCGACCTCCACCTTTCCCTTTTTTGGGTTTACAGCAGAGCCCAGAGTGCCGCCAAGAGTGATCGGGAGGATCACCGGGACCACGTCACAATTGCACCGTAACGCGATGGCGCCATGCGCCGACCCGCGTTCCGGCTTTCCCTCGAAGGCACCGCCGGTTTCTAATGCCTCTGCGATCAAGGGCACCACGAGAACGCCATTGCAGGGCACACAGAACTTCCCGATAGGGGCGAAGGCCGGGGCCCAGCCTCCCCCGAATTGCGCGATGGACATATAGGAGGAGAGACTCGGCAGCAACCCGCACTGATCGAGCGCCCTGACGGCGAAAATGAGCTCCAGGTCGCCTTCCAGAAGACCCTGACTCTCAACGACCCGGACCCGCGAGATGTAAAGTTGAATACAGCAGGATCTCGGCTTCTCGCCGCAGCCGCATCCGCAGTCTCGTCCTGGTGTTCCGATTTCACGGGCAGGCGCACCCAGGGGAGCCGCAGGCCCTGTCGCCACCCGCGCCAACGTCTGAAGCTGTTCCACCGCCTGCTGCAACTGCAGCAAGCCATGATCGACCAGGTTCGCCTCTACCTGCTTCCTGGCGAGATCAGCCTGCTTGAGAACGCGCGCGGAAATGCCTTCTAGCGTTGCAGACAGCGCCTCTGCTGGAGACTGCTCAACTACCGGTTCAGGAGCTGGTGGGGGCGCTTCGCTGACGGGTGCGGTGCCACCGGAAGTAGCTGCCGGAGCGGCTTCCGAGGCAGCCTCGTCCTTCTTGCTTCGCACGGCCATGATCTCCTCCTTTTCGCTCGACATCCATGATCGGCATGTCGTCTTTCCCTTCGAGCCGGTGATCCCAGTGATCCAGGCTCGATCGGACACTGTCGCCACACGGCCGGCTATCTCACGCGAAGCGAGACGGCCCCGCGTGGCGCCACAGAGGAATCGAAAGGTTTTACGGCTCAGGCGGAAGGACGCGGAAGGTGAAGCGGCCGGCGGCGGTGGGCTTGCGGCCGGGCGCGAGGCCTTCGACCGAGAGGGCGTAGTCGCCGGGGGGCACGAGGCTGGCGGGGAGGTTCAGGCTCAGGGTCTGGCGATCGCTCAGCCGGAGATCGGCGACGCGCAAGAGCTCGCGGCCGTTGGCGCCCCGCAGGACGGCGCGATAAGACCGCGGGGCGGGGGAGGGAGGATCGACCGCCGCTTCGATCACGATCCAGCCCGTGGCCGCCGGCCGTCGCAGGCGCTGAGTGGGCCCGCCCGCGGCCGGGCCGCCGCTACGCTCGGCGTCGAGGAAGAGGATCGGGACGCCTTGGGGTTGGAGGGCCTGGGCGAGCTGCTCGGACGCCCGCGCCCGGGCCTCGCGCTCGCCGGCGAGATCGCGCCGGCTCGCCTCCAGCTCCGAGCGCAGCTTCTCGGCCGCCGCCGTGCTCCCCGCGCCCGCGGCCGAGCGCTGCCGCTCTTGCTCCAGGGCCGCGCGGGCCTGCGCTAGCTGCTGGCTGCGCTCGGAGACCTCGCGCAAGGCCAGGCCTGTAGGAAGGACAGCAAGGACGATAAGGACGGCAAGGACGTTGAGGAGGACCGCGAGCTGGCGCGAGCGGCCGAGGCGGGCGAGCCAGGCCACGAAGGCGAGCTGCCGGGTGGCTTGGAGCTTCGCCGCGTCCTGCCGGGCGACGCGTTGGAAGCCGCGCTGCATGGACTCGGCGAGATCCAGGCGATCGAGGCACTCGGGACAGGAGAGGTAATGGTCCTCGAACCGCTCCGCCTCCTCTGGGGGCAGGGTCCCCATCACGTAACGGTCGGCGATCTGGTGCTCTTCGATGTAGGCGTGGTCCATAGCGAGCCTATCGTTCCATCCGGTTCCTCAAAGCGCGCGGGACGTGGGCTGGCGCTTCTCGAAGCGCTCCAGGAGGTCTTTGAAGCGCTGGCGGGCCCGGAAGAGGACGCGGTTGAAGTGAAGGCTGTCGAGCCCGAGGTCGGCGCAGATGCTCTCCTTGTCCTCCTCGCCGACGTAGAAGCGCAGCAGGAGCTGCCGGTCGCGGTCGGTGGGAAGCTCGCCGATCAGCCGCCGCACGATCTCGCCCTCCTCCTCCAACAGGACGGACTGGAGCTGGCTCGGCGCGGGAGCCACGGCCTCCGCCAGCTCGCCCGTGTCCCCCCAGGTCCGCCGGCGCGCCGTCTTGCGCCTCTCGGCGATGAAGAGGTTGCGGGCTGTGCCGCGGAGGAAGGGGGCGAGGCCGGCCGGGTCCGCGAGACCCCCCTGGCGCAGCCGTTCGAGCACGATGCGGAAGGTCTCCTGCTGGAGGTCGTCGGCGAGGTCCGGCAGGGCCCCGAGATGGCGCAGCAGGTAGAGGAGGCCCCGCCGGTAGCGTTCGACGAGCTGCCCCTCGGCGGCCTCGTCCCCCGCCGCGATCCGCCGGACGAGGTCGGCGGCGACCGCCGCCTCGTCCGGCTCTGGTCCCGCATCGGTGCTCATGGCGCTCAGTCTTCCGAGAACGAGGGACATCATATCTCGGGGACCGGGGGCTCGACGGCAGCGCCGCACGCACGATGGACGCCTCCTGAAGACCTTCGTCCGGTGTAGGGCGCTTCTCTCAGGCCCTCGCCGTATGGACGGTGCGCGGCCCGACGATGCCCCTGCCGCTCCCTTCCTCCGCGACCCAGGTGCCGCCCGAGCCGGTTCTGAGCCCGTAGGCACCCACGATGCTGGCTGTGACCAGCGAACCGGTGAGGGCCGCAGCCAGGCCGGCCAGAATGCTCGCGAGCGGAGAGCCGGCGGCGAGGCCGACCGCGGCGCCGATCAGTGCACCGAGCAGGGCGCTCAGGCCCACGGCCCTGAGCGCGCGCCGTTGCGCGGAAGTGTCTTCGTAGCGGCAGCTCAGTCGCGGGGGGGCCTCGGGTGGGAAGTCGAGCCGGATGCGGAAGCCTTGTCCATCCGAGTCCCTGACCCCCACGAGCTCGTCGCCTTCGATCCTGCACGACGTGGCCCAGACAGTTGTCACGTTATTGGTGCGCTGGATCTGGACCGTCTTCTGCGACAGATCCAACGGATCCGTCGCCTGCGACGTGAACTGCACGATATCCCCCTGCGCCAGGGAGCTGTCAGATGAATACCCGATGATCCAGTTTTTTCCTACCCAATCGCTCTGGAATTGCTGATTGTCCATGTCTCGCTCCTTCTACCGGGCTCTTCCGGAGCCCCGTGTTGGTTTCACCTCCTTGCTGTCGCCGGGCCGCCGGCTATCTCACCCGGTTTTCAACGAGTCCTCAGCGCCAGTCACCCTGGAGGACGAAGCCGGCCCAGGAGTAGGGATCGCGGTAGCGCGGCTCGCGGCGGAGCGATCTCTGGGCCTCGCGCAGGGCCGCCGCAGGGGGCAGGTGGTCGCGCCACATCGCCCGGTAGAAGCGGGTCATCAGCTCCGCCGTGGCCCGGTCCTGGACGCGCCACAGGCTCGCCACCACCCGCGGCACTCCGGCGTACTGGAAACCGCGCGTCAGTCCCATGAGCCCTTCGCCGCGGACCTCCTTGCCGAGGGCGGTCCGGCAGCCGGAGAGGACCACCAGGTCGGCGTCGAGGTCGAGCTCGTAGATGTCCGACAGGCCGAGGAAGCCCTCCCGGGGATGGCCCTCGGCATCCACCTGCGAGAGCACCAGGCCGGACAGCTCCGGGTTCCGGGTGTCGGCCACGGCGTGGGTCGCGAAGTGGAGGACGCGGTAGTCGCGCAGCTCGCCGGAGACGACGGTTTCGCGGCTGGCCTCCAAGCCGAGCCGCATCCACACCTGGCCAGCGGGGGCCAGGCTGGCGACGGCTTCCGCCTCCCTGCGGGTCGAAGGCAGGCGCTCGAACGTGGTCAGCTCGTCCCCGGCTCCACCGCGGAGGAGAGACCCCGTCTCCGCCTCCTTTCCTGGTGACGGCAGCTTGGCAGCGGAGCGGCGGGCGAGGCGCGGGTCGTCCCGGGCGAACACCGGATCGGCGAGCACCGCCGCCCACTTGGAGGCTGGTGCGCGCCGTGGCAGCCGTTGCCGCTGTACCGCCAGGGTGGTGGCCGACGGGATGTAGACCACCTCCATTCGCTCCAGCAGAGGCTTGAGGGGTTCCGAAGGTTTCCAACTCCGGCCGGGATCAGGGGCCGGCAGGGCGGCAAACGGGAGGACGCCGAGCGCTCCGTCAGGCACTACGACCAGGCGGCGGAGCCGTGCCGCGTCGCTCCAGATCGGCCCGAGCAGGATCCTTCCCAGGGCCTCCGCTGCCTCCCCTCGGCGCGCGCTCCCGGACTCGACCGTGCTCAGCTCCTCGTACATCCGGCGCGCCAGAGCCTCGATCTCCCCTTGGGGAGGAAGAACGAAGGACCGGAGCCCACTGGCCTCGACCGTCCACAGGAAGCTCCGCTCTTCCCCCAGCGAATATTCCAAGAGCACCGTGCCGGGTTCGAGCCAGCCGGAGATCTCCTTGGGATCCACCGGCTGCGGCACGCTGAAGGCGGCGAAGCGCGGATCGTGCCGGCGGATCTCCGCTTCCACCGCGTCGACTTCAGAGAGGATGGCATCGATGTCCTTCTCCAGGGCTTCCGCCCCTGCGCCGCTCTGCTTCCATCGCTGATCGACCTTGTCGTTCAGGCGGCGGAGCAGGACCCGCCGCCGGGTCAGCAAATCGGCCGGCGCGGCGCTCCCGGCACGGACGGCGCTCGCGCCCCGCAAGGCATCGAGAAGGCTGCGCGCGCGGGCCTGCTCGCTGATGGCGAAGGCTTCGCGGTCGTGGCCTCCCTCGGGCTCGGCGGCGTGCCGGTCCATCAGGAGATCGATCAGGAGAAAGAAGACACGCCGCCGCGTGGCCAGGAAGGAAGCCCGCAGGTCCGGGCTGGCGAAGCCGGTCCGCAGCTCCTCCACCCGGGCCATGGCCGTCTCGACGTGGGCGCGGGCCTCGGCGGCGAGGCCCAGAGATCGCTCCGACACGGCCAGCGAGTAGAGCGCCTCGGCCTCGCCGGCCCGGTCGCGCACGGCCTGCCGCCGTGCCAGGACCTCCTGCAGCACGGGGAGGGCGTCCCGCGCACGGCCCGCCAGGATCAGCGCCCGCCCCCGCTGGTGAAGGACCTCCGTTTCAGTGCGGCGATTGCCCTTCTCCCGCAGCAGCTCGAGGGCGGCATCGAGCTCGCGGAGCGCCGCGGTGGCATCGCCGCCATCGAGATGGACCTCGGCGAGACGCAATCGGGTGATCGCCTGTTGCGGGATGTCGTTCAGGGACGTGGCCAGATCGAGGGCCTGCCGGTGCCGGTCGAGCGCCTTCTTCAGATCGCCGAGCTTGCGCCAGGAGGAGCCGAGGTTGTTCAGGGTGGTGACCTCCCCTGAGCGGTTGCCCACCTCCCGGCGCAGCTTCAGGGCCTCCTCCAGGTAGGGCAGTGCCCGTTCGGGCTCTCCCAGATTGTTGTAGGCGAAGGCAATGTTGTTGAGCACGGTGGCTTCCATGGCGCGGTCGTCGAGGGGTGCCAGGATTTTCCGGGCCTGGTCGTAAAGGCGCAGGGCGTCCTGCCACTCGCCCAGGGCGCGGTAGACCGCGGCCATGTTGCTCAGGGTCGTCGTCTCGTTGTAGCGGTCGCCGAGGGCGCGCCACAGGGCGAGCGCCTGCTCGTAGGAGGCCAGCGCGGCATCCGACTCGCCCTGGAGGTCGTGGATGCCGCCGATGCCGTTGAGGATCGACGCCTCTTGACCCTCTATGCCGAACCCGCGGAAGAACGCGAGGTTCTCCTCGAAGCAGGCGAGGGCCGCCGGCAGGGACCCACCCTTCTGCTCGACGAAGCAGAGGTTGGTCCGGGCCTGCGCTTCGTCGAAGCGCTCCCCGAGGCCATGCCACAGGGAGAGGGCGCTCTTCAGAGCCTCGCGGGCTTTTTCGGCTCCTTGCGTGTCCTTGTAGATGTTGCCGAGCAGGTTCAAGGCCTCGGCCTCGCGGCGGGGCTTGCCCAAGTCCCGCCAGAGCGCCAGCGCCGCCAGCAGGTCCTCGGTCGCGCCCCGCAGCTCGCTCGCTTCCGCTTCCAGGATGGCGAGGCAGGCGAGAGCCTCGGCCTCCCAGGCGCGATCGCCGAGCGAGCGCCAGGCCGCCAAGGCCTCGCGGTAGGTGGCCATGGCTTGCCGGTTGGAGTCGGGGTCGTCCGGTAGAGCCTCCTGGCCGGCCCGGCTCATCAAAGCCAGGGCGTCACGCCGTGCGGTGTCCGCCGCCGGCAGGACCTCCACTTGGATGGTGTAACGCCCCGGCCACGCCGACTTCTCCCGGGTCCGGACCTCGATCCGATAGGCCCCCGCGGCTTCGAGGAGCAGGATCTCCGGCCCCCAGCGGTCGTTGCCGCCGTCGACCGCGACCGGCTCCCCGCCCGCGCGCCTTCGCGCCTCCACCACGAGATCGATGCTGTGCTGCTCGACCGTTACCAGCAGGGCTGTGCCCGCCGGCACCTCGACCCGCCAGGCGTGCGCCTCTCCGGCCGCGATCGGGCGCTCGCGGACCTCCCCGGGCGGCAGGGTTTCCTCCGGCTTCGAAGACGGCTCCTGCGTTCCCGCGGCGGGGAAAACAGTCAGCAGGAGGACCGCGAGCCCGAGCACGCCGCGGCCCCTGGCGAAGGGGGATCTGGAAGCCATGCTCCTACTATACGCGCTGCCTCTTGACTTCCTCTTGATCGGGGCACGTAAGATCCGCCCTGCCATGGCCGCCCCGGACGTCCAGAGGACCGATCCCGACGGCATCACGTTCCGGCCGCTCGCGTCCCATGCCGACTACGAGGCCTGCGTCGAGCTGCAGCGGCTGACGTGGGGGCGGGATTTCTCCGACGTCGTCCCCTTGAGCATCCTCAAGGTCACGCAAAAGGCCGGCGGGATCGCCGCCGGGGCGTTCTCCGCCGAAGGCCGCCTGCTCGGCTTCGTCCACGGCCTGGCCGGCTACCTGGACCGGCGGCCCTTCCACTGGTCCCACATGCTGGCGGTGCACCCCGAGGCGCGGGACCTCGGCCTCGGCACCCGGCTCAAGCTCTACCAGCGCGAGGTCCTGCTGCCCCTGGGGCTCGAGGAGGTGCGGTGGACCTTCGATCCCCTGGAGGCGCGCAACGCCCATCTCAACTTGAACCACCTCGGGGCCGAGGTCGCCGAGTACGTGGAGAACATGTACGAAGGGGAGATGGGGAGCGACCTCGCCAGGGGCATCGGCACCGACCGCTTCATCGTCTGCTGGCGGATCGCCGGCGAGCGCGTGGCGCGGGCGCTCGCGGACCGGCGGGCCGGCGAGGCGGACCGTTTCCGGGACGCCCCGGTGGCGAACCCCGGAGGGGAGGAGCGGGACCTTCCCGAGGCGCCCCGGGTGCGCGTCGAGATCCCGGAGAACGTCCAGGCGGTCAAGGCGGAGCGGCCGGACGAGGCCCTGGCTTGGCGCGCCTCCTCCCGGCGGGCGCTCCGGGAGTACCTGGGCCGCGGCTACAAGGTGGAGGCCTTCTACCGCGATCCCGCCGAGCGCCGCTGTTTCTATGGCTTGGAAAGGGGCTGACATGCTGCGGATCGAACGCCTCACCCTGCGCGAGATCGGCCTCACCCTGAAGGAGCCGTTCCAGATCTCCTCCGGCACCCAGAGCCGGCGGCGCATCCTCCTCGTCGAACTCGAGAGCTCCGACGGCGTCGAGGGGTGGGGCGAGTGCGTGGCGGGGGAGTCCCCTCACTACGGACCGGAGACGATCGACACCGCCTGGCACGCCCTCCGGGAGTGGGTGGCCCCGCGGGTGCTGGGACGGACGTTCGCCGGGCCGGAGGAGGTCCATCCGGCGCTGGAGATCAACTTCCGCGGCCACAACATGGCCAAGGCGGCGGTGGAGATGGCCGCCTGGGAGCTCGCGGCGCGGGCCGAGGGGGGCTCGCTGGCGAAGAAGCTCGGCGGCTCGCGCGACTGCATCCACGTCGGCATCTCGCTCGGCATCCAGGACAGCCCGGAGACGCTCGTGGCCAAGGCCCGGGCCGCGCTGGAGCGCGGCTACCGCAAGGTCAAGATCAAGATCAAGCCCGGGGCCGATGTCGAGTACGTCCGCGCCGTGCGCGAGGCGCTCGGCCCTGAAGCGCCGCTGATGGCCGACGCCAACAACGCCTACTCCCTCGAAGACACCGCCAGCCTCGAGGCGCTCGACGGCCTGGGGCTCCTGATGATCGAGCAGCCGCTCGCCTGGGACGACCTGCTGCGCCACGCCGAGCTGCAGAAGCGCTTGCGGACCCCGCTCTGCCTCGACGAGTCCATCACCAGCGTCGACCGCGCGGCGGACATGATCGCGCTCGGCGCCGGGCGGATCGTCAACGTCAAGCCCGGCCGGGTCGGCGGCTTCCGCCAGTCGCTTGCCATCCACGACCTCTGCGCCGCGCACGGCGTCCCCGTCTGGTGCGGCGGCATGCTGGAGAGCGGCGTCGGCCGCGCCCACAACGTGGCCCTGGCTTCGCTGCCGAACTTCGTCCTGCCCGGCGACGTCTCTCCCAGCGAGCGCTACTGGGAGCGCGACGTCGTCATCCCCGAGTGGACCATGGATCGCGAGGGATGGATCCAGGTGCCGCTCGACCAGCCGGGGATGGGCGTGCGGGTGGACCTCGACTTCGTCGACGACCTGACGGCGCGCCGCGAGGACCTGCGGGCGAAATGAGCCGCCGATGCTCTACCGCTTCCTCGCCGATGTCGTTGTCGTCCTGCACGCCCTGTTCGTCCTGTTCGTCGTGCTGGGCGGGCTCTTCGCCCTGCGCTGGCCGCGCGCCGCGTGGCTCCACCTGCCGGCGGCCCTCTGGGGGGCCGGCATCGAGTTCGTGCAGGGGATCTGCCCGCTGACCCCGCTGGAGAACCGCCTGCGCCACCTGGGCGGCGAGGCCGGCTACTCCGGTGGCTTCGTCGAGCACTACGTGCTGCCCATGCTCTACCCGGCGGGGCTCGGCCGGGGCGTCCAGCTCGGCCTCGGGGTCTTCGTGGTCGTCCTCAACGTGGCGGTCTACGCGGTGGTGTGGCGGCGGCGGAGACGATAGGCCGCCACTCCCGCGACGACCAGTCCGCCTCCCAGGATTACCCAGGCCCAGACCGGCACGTCCAGACCCTTCCTGCCGCCCGGCAGCGGCACTAGGCCGCCGTCCCCGAGGGCGACGATGCCGGCCCAGGCCGCGGCTGGAGCGCCCTCGGCGATCAGCTCGCGTTGAGCCCCCTGGAGGGCGGCGGCCACGCTCTTGCCCCGGCCGAGGTGGCGGTAGAAGCGGTCGAAGAAGCCGGCGGCCTCGTCGTCGCGCAGGCGCCAGAGGCTCGCGACCACGGTGTGGGCCCCGGCTTGGAAGAAGGCGCGCGCAAGGCTCATCACCCCTTCGCCGCGCAGCAGGGCACCGGCGTTGCTGCTGCACGCCGAGAGCACCACCACCCGGCCGCCGAGGTCGAGGTCCACGATCTCGCGGATCTGGAGCAGGCCGTCCTGCTGGGCGGCCCCGGGGGCCAGCAGCACGCCCGAGCGGTCGGGATTGGCCTCGTCGGTCACAGCGTGGGTGGCGAAGTGCAGCACCCCGAACTTCTGCAGAGGGGTGGACTTGACGAACTGCTCCGAGGCCTCCTCTCCCAGGCGGCGCACGCTGCCGCCGCCCAGGTCACGCACCACGGCCCGGCTCTCCTGGCGGGCGTGGGGGAGCGGCCCCAGACGCACGCTGGAGGCGAAGACGGCGGCGGCGCGCTCCCTGGACGCGGCGGGCCGGGGGCCTTCGCCGGGCAGGGGCGGATCGGCCAGGGCCAGGGCGGGCACCGGGGCCGCCGGCGGCCGGCGACCCTCCCAACCCAGCCAGAGCGTGGCGGACGGCACCTCGGTCAGCTCGAAGCGGGCCGCCAGCGGAGGGGCCTGGGCCGAGGCGCGGAGCGCCGCGAACGGGAGTTGATGGAGGATGTCGTCCGGCACCAGGATCAGTCGGCGGACGCCCGGGGGCAGCTCGCGCAGGGGGCGCTCCAGGAGCTGGCGGTAGAGGCCGGCGGCGGGAGCGGCCTCGCCGCCGTTGCGCTGGCCGAACATGCCGTTGAACAGCCGGACGGCATTGCGCAGCTCGCCGCGCCCTGGCAGGCGGTAGACGCGGGCGCCGGCGCGGCTCACGGCGAGCAGCCAGGAGCCGCCGCCAAAGCCGCCTCGCTCATCCTCCCAGGAGGCGATCTGGAAGGAGAGCAGGGCCTCGTCCGTGCCGAGGGCCTGGCGCACCCGTGCCAGGGTGGCGAAGTCGGGCCGGCGCGCAGCGCCGAGGGCCGGAGCCGCGCGGGCGAGCTGATTGCGGAGGTCCGCCTCCTCGATCTCCAGCCGCTCCAGCTCCTGGTTCGCCGCGGCGCGCGCGGGCGAAGGGAGGTCCGGATCGAGGAGCCGGCGCTGGACGCTGGAGATCCGCTCGAGCACCGCGCCGCGCCGCCGCCGGATGGGCGCCACCGCGGCCGGCAGCGCGTGGGCGGCCTCCAAGGTGCCGATCAGGGTGCGCGCCCGCAGGCGCTCGGCCACGCCGAAGGCACGGTCGAGATCCTCCGGGCCACCTCCCGCGAGGGAGGCCTCGATCAGCCGTCCGGAGAGCCAGTAATAGTCCTCGGACCAGGTGGAGAAGGCCTCGGCCTGTCCGGAGGACGCCGTCTGCAGATCGCGCAGCGCCTCGATGGCGTCGAGCGCCGACCGCGAGTCCTCGATGGCCCTCTCGCCGCCGCCCGCCGCCCAGCTCACGCGCATCCGCTCGCGCCAGGCGAAGGCCATGGACCAGAAGTCCTCCCCCTGCCGCGCGAGCTCGAGAGACCGGTCGATCGCCTTCTCTGCCGCAGGGAGGTCCGTCGGAGCGAGGAAGCGGGCGAGCGCGTTCAGGCAGTAGCTCTGGTCCCGGGTCGTATCCGCCAGGCCGAGGCAGGCGTCGAAATGCCTGCGCGCCTCCTCTCCCTGCGCAAGGATGCCGAGCATGAAATGCGCTTTGGACTCGACGCCGCGGTTTTTCCCTGCGATCGCGGCATCGAGGGCTTCCTGCGCCAGACGGGCGACCTCCCGGCGGCCCGCATCGCTCGGCAGCTCCGCGGTCTGGTCCAGGACGGCCCGCGCCATCCCATAGCGGGCATGGGCTTCCGCGTAGCGGTCGCCCTGGACTACGGTCAGCTCCGCCATGCGGCGGAAGGCTTCGAGCCCCTCGCGGTAGCGCCCGAGCTCGAGGCTCAGGTTGGCCAGCCCGCTCAGACAATCCCGTTTCGTGTAGTAGCTCCCGTGGGGAAACAGGACGGCCTCGGCCCGGCGGAGCAGCACGTAGGCCTGCTCCAGGTCCATGCCGACCCTCCGCAGGTGGCTGGCCTTGAGAATGTTCGCCCGGGCGATCACCTCCGGCTGACCCGAGGTCTCCGCCACTTTGACCGCGCGCTCTGCCTGCGCCGCCGCCTCGTCCACGCGGCCGGCGCCGAACAGCAGGCGGTGGAGGTTGGCCCGCGCGAGGACCTCTCCCCTGGCGTCGCGCCGCGCGGCGAAGCCCTCGGCCGCCTGCCGGAACAGCTCTTCGGAGCGCTCCGTCTCCAGAAAAGCCAGGTACAGGGTGGGCCAGGGGCTCCCGGGGTGCCTCCTCAGCAGCTCCCGCAGCCGCGCGGCCGCCTCCTCCGGCTTCTGGAACTCCGTGCCGGCTTCATCGAAACACTTGGCGGTCTCCTCGCTCTTCGGCTGGCGCGCGGCGAGCTGCTCGCAACGAGCGAAGCCGGCGGGCGGTGGGGGCTGGGGCTGGCCCGCGGACGGCGGAGCCAGGGCGATCGCCAACAGGAACGGCAGGATCCGCTGCATCGCGCGAAGTGTACCGCAGCGCGGCAAGGGAGAAGGGGACGGGAGAGGGCCAGGGTGAGGGTGCAAACGGAAAACGGGCGGCTCCGGAGAGCCGCCCGTCACGAGGAATCTTCAGAAGGGCTTCAGGGCTTGATCGGGCCGGGATCCTCGTCTGGCGGGGCCGTGCAGCACGAGGTGTTCACGTCGTCTCTGTCCTTCGTCTTCGTCTTGTCCGTCTGCGTGATCTGGTCCTTGGCCTTCAGCGTAGCGCTCATGATCATGTCTCCCTATGATTTGTTCCGTTTCAGATTTGGGTTCGAGGTCTGTGCTTCCTTCCCTCTGCCGGATAGAACGAACCAGACCGCCCGATCCCCTCACTTCGCCAACGATACGGGGCAGAACTCGTTTTGTTTCGCCCCTATTCCCGCGTAAGTTGTTGGTTTATTTGGACTAAAAGCGTGTCCCCCTCTCCGGCGGGAGCGCCGGCCCCGCCCGGGCAGCAATGCCCGGGCTAGGCCAAAAACGCCTCCTGAAGGATGCGTCGGGTTCACCCGGCGCTTTTTTCTAGCCCGGCATCATAAGAAAGCCACGTCCTGGTGGCAGGTCGCAGCGATGCTTGGGCCCGAGCCGACACAGCTTGCGATCCCCTCCGAAGGGGCGATGCTTAGGTTGATCGAGAGACCTGGGCATCCGGCCCCAACGGAG
>DASWME010000113.1:0-12079 GCA_036399915.1 Thermoanaerobaculia bacterium | reverse complement strand
CACCTCCTTGCTGCGGGTGGTCGCTCGCACGAGCAGGAGGTTGGCGACGTTCAAGCAGGCGATCCCCAGCACCAGACCGGTAGCTCCCAGGAGGACCAGCAGGGGCCCTCTAACGTTCCCAACGAGATCTTCGTGCGCCGGGACTACGAGGATCCTGTAGCCGCTCCCTTGAGGATAGCTCTCCGGATATTCTCGCTGGAACCTCTGGGCGATGACGTCCATTTCCGCCTGGGCTTGATCGAGCCTGATGCCGGGCTTGAGCTTCCCGACCACGGTGGCACTACGAAAATCCCGCGGCAGCATCCTGTCGGGTGCCAACCCAAGGGGCACCCATAGATCGAACCGGGAGGTGCCGAAGCTGAACTCCTCCGGCAGGACGCCGGTGACGATGACCGGCCTTTCATCGATGGTGATCTTCCGGCCGACGATCTCCGGATCGGAACCGAAGCGGTCTCTCCAGAGTTGGTGACTTAGGAGAGCGATGTCGTTGCCGAAAACGTCTTCTTCCGGCGTGAAGACCCGTCCCAGAGCCGCCTTCACCCCCAGCACCTCGAAGAGGCTCGCCGTCGCGCGGCCCGCCAAGAGCTCCTCAGGCTCGTCTGCCGCCTTGAGAGTGACGAGCAGCGGAGCCACCCCGCCAGCTTCTTCCAGGACCGAGCTCTGGCTCCGCAGGTCCATGAGCTCGCGTCCCGAGGCGGGCGCCTTGGGAATGTCCTGCAAGAGGAATTGATTCCAGATCATCACGACCCGCTCCGGGTCGGCGAAAGGCAGGGGCTTCAGCAGGACGGTGTTGACAACGCTGAAGAGGGCGCTGCTCGCCCCCATCCCCAGGCCTAGACAGAGGAGCGCGGCGAGAGTGAATCCCCGATACCTCAGGAGGTTCCGGAAAGCCAGTCGCAGGTCGCGCAGCAGGGATTCCATAGGTCGGGTCTTTCAGGCTCCGAAAAGCATTACCGTAGGAGGAGAAACCCGCCACGCGTCCCGACGCGTGGCGGGCGGTTTCTGCTAGGCTGCGGAGCCGGGCCTCGGGCCGGATGCGGGATCAGTGAGCCGCATCGTATGCTCGGAGCGCGCTGGCATCCAGCCGATCCGCCAAGCTCTGGCTGATTACGTTCTTCTGGGTGAGATCCTTCAGCGACTCCTTGACACACTTCTGATAGCCCAGGCGCCCCGCGTTGCCGTTGCCAGGCAGGGTCGGCTGGAAGTTGGCGAAGTCGCAGGGGATCTCCGGTACGCGGAGCTTCTCGCCGGCCGCCACGTCGTAGAGCCGGTTGCGGACGCCGCCGGGCCACCGCACGTCGAGCGTGCCCTTCGCCGCGGTCCCGAGCCCCATGGTTGCCGTGAGGCTGTCCTGGGAGGCGTAGCTGGCTCCACCCAGAACCGGCCGGATCGAGGTCTTGCCGCCGTCGGGCGTGAATCGGATCACCGCGCCGATGCCGTCGCGATTGACCTTGCCGGTCGCATGCGGATTGCCGACGAGGCCCTTGGTGCCGAGCAAGGTGAACTGGGCGGACGAGTTGCCGTTGCCGCCGCTGTTGATCTCGACCCAGAGGCTGCCGTTGTTGATGATGGGATCGACCCAGGTGAGGATGGGAAAGGTGAATATGAAGAAACCGATCTCGACGCGCGCGATGGAATCGAACACCGGGCTGCGCGGGAAGGGGTTGACGGTGCCCACGAACGGGAAAAAGTTGAACGGCGTGACGTCGAACCCGGACACCGTGAGCAGGTCGTCGAACCCGTCGTTGTTCAGGTCGCCGATGGCGACGCCCTCGACCACGCGGGGCCGATGGTCCCCCAGGATGGCTCCCGGCGCCTGGGGCGGAGGACGATAACCGTCATACGTCAGGTTGGCGGTGCAGTTGCCACTGTTCCGGAAGATCACGCCGGGGTTGTCCAGGTCGATGATCCGCACCATGTCGACCTTGCCGTCATAGAAGATGTCGGTATCGCCGTCGTTGTCGTAGTCCAGGGCCGATACGCCCCAGCCGAAGGGGGTGCCGCCGAAGCCTCCCAGCCCGGGATCCGTGAAGGTGCCGTTGGCGTTCTGCAGATACCAGCGGGACGCCCGGCCGGGGGTCAGATAGCTGCCGGTATCGGTGACGAAGAAGTCCAGCGTACCGTCGCAGTTGAGGTCGGCGTAGGCGAAGCCCATGAAGCCGCCGACGACGTTCAGCCCGACGTTGACGGTCTCGTCGGTGAAGTGCCCGGTACCGTCGTTCTTGAGCATGCGCATCCAGCCCCGGTTCGTCGCCCCCGGTCCGTTGTCCTCGGCGTTCATGATGTCGAGGTCGCCATCCTGGTCGATATCGACCATGGCGATACCCCAGGTGACCGTCTCGCCGTTCACCGCGATACCCAGCAGATTGCGGATTCCCGAGCTTACGCTGACATCGGCGAAGACGTTGTTGCCGGTGTTGAGGAACAGGTAGTCGGGCTCGGTCCCCGGAATGACTCCCGGGGTGAAGACCGGGTGGCGATGCGTCCAGGGGTGATATGTCGTGCCCACCACGATGTCGAGCAGACCATCGCCGTTGACGTCGCCCATCGAGCAACCGGCATAGAACCAGGTGGGGTCGCCGGCC
Organism: Thermoanaerobaculia bacterium; assembly: GCA_036399915.1. GTDB lineage: Bacteria > Acidobacteriota > Thermoanaerobaculia > Multivoradales > UBA5704 > DATARR01. Next base: position 9,494 of record DASWME010000113.1, on the reverse strand, counting down.
ACTCCGGCCGAGGGCGTGATGTCGGTGAAGGTGCCGTCGCCGTTGTTCTCGAACAGGTGATTCGAAAAGCCCGAGCCGAGCACGTAGAGGTCCTTGTCACCGTCGTTGTCGATATCGCCGAAGCAGACTCCGGAGTTGTCCTCGTCCTGCAGGCCGACGCCGGCGGCCGCGCCCACGTCCACGAAGCTCAGCTGGCTGGTCTCCACCAGCTGGTTGGAATAGAGGCTGTTGTTCGCCCCCGGACCGTTGGTGGCGAAGAGGTCCAGGTCGCCGTCGTTGTCGAAGTCGAAGACCGCGACGCCGGGGGCGCCGTGCCACTTCTGAGGCGACTCCGGCGTGATGGTGGGAAACACGGCCAACGTATATGACTGCGAGGCGATCTGATCGCGGTCGGCCTGCCGGTCGGGAGAGGTCACGCGCTGATACGTGATCCCCGAGCCGGGTTGGGTGGAAATGTTGGTGAACGTGACTCCGCCGTCAGCATAGGCGGCCCCTACGCTGGCGAGCAACAGCAGCACAGTGATGTTGAGTGCCTTTCTCACGAGACAAGCTCCTTTCCCATTGGTTAGCCTCCAAGGTTCATCGACAAGGCAGGCTCTTCGTCTCTCCTTGACGTCTCCTTGGCTACAGTGCCGAACCCAGGCCAAATCGAGACACCTTTGGCGCCCAGTCTCCAGGAGATTGGCGCCATCCCCTGAAGAGCTATGTGAAGAGCTTATCGAGTTCCTCCTGGCTGAGGTCCGCGTCGGGGAAGTCCGACGGCGTGTAGAGGGCCACCGTCGCGGAGAGGCAGAAGTCGACCAGCGAGCGGAGGGACTCCAGGAATGCCGCCGCCATGGCCGGGACCGCGGCGCCGAAACGTTCGTCCTCTCTGGCCCTCCAGTCGAAGCGCAACCCCTCCCCGTCAAGCTGCCCGGTCACCGCCAGCGCGGCTCCGGTCGTCCGTGCGGCAGCCACCTGGGCGTCTCCGAAGTAGGAGAAGCTCACCTCGGGAACCGGCAGGGCCGCCAGCCGCAGTCTGATCTCCGCGTCTCCCGAGAGGTCGCCGAAGAGAGAGCATCGCGCTCCATTGACGAGCGCATCGCGGAACTGCTCCTTGACGAGACGCAACTCCTCACCCGGATCGCCTGAGCTCCCGAGATCGAGCAGCACGGGCAGAGCGACGGTGAAGCAGCCCACGGTATGCGACAGGTCGAGATCCAACGGATCGGCCTCGCGCGCATCCACCTCGGCTTGGATCAAGGCCGAGCGCCCTCCACTCTTCCGGACGAACGTCCTGGCCAGGGCGGCCAGGACGACCTCCTCGACCCGAACGCGCTGCAGATCGGGGATGTCCTCAAGCAGGGCTCGGGTCTCCCCGGCGCTGAGCCGGACCGACACCGTGCCGGTGGCCGGGACTCCCGCACCCCACGATACCGGATCGATCGACGGGAGAGCGGCGGCAGCCTCCCAGGACTTCAGCCAGTCTCCGGCCTCGGGGCGCAAGCCCTGTGCCGGGTCCCGCTCGGCCCGAGCCGAGAGCCAGCGGTGGAAGGGCGCTGTGGCCGGCGGCAGGCCTACATCCCCCTCCGCCGCGAGTTGCTGGCACGCGCTCCGCAGCTCTTCGCGCAGCAGGATCCAGGAAGTCCCGTCGACCACGAGCGGGTGGGCCACGAGCAGGGCGCGCTTCGGGCTCTCCTGGCTCTCACTCAGGATGGCGGCGACCACCAGCATGCCGCGCTCTGGATCCAGTCGCTGCCGCAGCTCCTCCGCCAAGGCCATGACGCCGGCCTCGCGGTCGGTCCACGACGTAACGGAGAGATCCACTTCTCGCACTTCGGGGGTCGCGGACGAAGCCGCCGGAGTCTGCGTCCAGCCCTCCGGCCCCTGGGTGAACCGGGTGCGCAACGCCTCGTGCCGTGCCACGACCTGCTCAAGCGCGCGGAGCAGGACTTCGCGTTCCGCGCCTGCGGCCACCTCGGGCAGCAGCGGCCAGACCGCGTACCAGCAGGGGGTCGCCACCCCGTTTTCGAGCAGCTCGCGCTGGAAAGAGGTAACCGGCAGCGGCCTGGCCGCAGCCATCTCCTCCTGCGGAGCAGATTCGAAGAGCTTCGCCAGCTCCGCGATGGTCTGATGCTCGAAGAGCTGGTCGGGAGAGAGACGCAGTCCAGCTTCACCCGCCCGCGCGACGATGTGGATCCCCAGGATCGAGTCACCTCCGAGATCGAAGAAGTTGTCGTTGACTCCGACCTGCTCGATGCCGAGCGTCGCCTGCCAGACGGCGGCCAGACGTCGCTCGTGCTCAGTGGAGGGAGCCACATAGGGCGTGGGGATGTTCGGGCGCGCATGGACCGCTGCCTGCAGCGCGCCCGCCCCGGCCGCTTCGGCGATGCTCGCTCGATTGATCGCGCCAACCCGCGCGATGAGAGCGTGGAGGTCCCTGGCCACCACCACGATCTGCGGCAGGTCGAAGTCCCGCGACAGCACCCGCCGCAGCGCCTCCACCCCTTCCTCGGGGCGGATGCCATTCGATCGCTCCGCGTCTACTGTCTCCTCCGCCTGAGCTGCGGGCGTCAGAAAGGTCGTCTCCGGGTGCCCGTCGCCCGTGCCAAGGGTGTCCACCGCCTCCGTGGCACGCTGGAAGGTGATCGCCGCGTCGCCGACCCGCTTCAACGTAAAGTGTTCGATCTCGACGAGCGCCTCGCCAGTCTCGGTCAGGATCGTGACGTCGACGGCGATCGTCTCGCCGGTCGAGCCGGCCTCACCGTGCCTCCGCAGATAGCCGAAAAAGCATCGCGGCAAGGGTCGGTAGACCTTCAACTTGCGATAGGAGATCGGGAGATAGTCTTCCTTCCCGAACAAGCTGCCGATGCTGGTGGTGGCGTCGAGAAGGGCGGGGTGCAAGCCGTAGCGCTCAGTCTCCCCGGCGAACTCCTCGGGAAGCTCGATGAGGGCCAGCGCTTCCGAACTGGCCAGGTGAATCCGCTTGAGGCTCTGCCAGTGGGGTCCCCAGTAGACCAGGCGGTCGCCTCGGTTCACCGGTCCGGTAATCTCCACCACCTGCGCGTTGCAGCGGGCCCGGATCTCCTCCAGGTCGTAGTGCTCCCGGACGGCCGGTTGCGCGAGTGCGGCGATTCTGCCCTGAGCGTGGGTCTGCCAGATCGGCTCGCCGTCAACGGTAACCGGATCGATGCGGCTGGCGACCCGGAACGCGAAAGAGTCGGCCTCTTTGGTGAGAAATACCCGGACGTTCCGCTCTCCCTCGGGCAGTAGCAGGGGGGTCAGAAACAGGACGTCCCGGATCTCGACTCCGCCCTCCAATGACCGGCCTTCGACGGTGGCGGTGTGGTGCTGGAAAGCCGCCCGCGCCAGCTCGAGGTGAGTGGTACCGGGCACGGTCGGAGTTCCCATGATCTTGTGCTCGCTCAGCACCCAGTGGCGCGCAGGGCTGAGACCGGTTTCGTAGATGGACTGGTCCGCCGTTCCCGCGATCCACCGGTCGAGCAAGGGATGGATCTGCTCGCTGGCCCCGCTCTCCCGCTGTCGCGGGCGGGCGGGCAGCAGGCCCGCGGCGACAGCCATCCCCACCTCTTCCCATGCGCCCCAGTTGATCGATACCGTCCGCGGTCCGCCCGCGAGGGCCATTGCGCTGGCGAAAGCATCGAGGAAGTTGTTGGCAGCGCAGTAGTCGACCTGTCCCAGACCGCCGGCCACGGCGGTGGTTGACGAGCAGAGCACCACGAAATCGAGCGGCACGCCGGCGAGAGCGTCGAGCAGCGCGCGGGTGCCCGCCACCTTCGGCGAGAGTACCCGTCCCGCCATCTCAGCGGTCTTGAGCTGGATCATGCCGCCGCCGGCGATGCCGGCAGCGTGGATCAAGCCGTGGATTTCGCCAAACCGGGCGAGTGCCTCACCGACGAGCGCACGCATCCGTTCGCGGTCGGCAACGTCGGCACTGACCACCATCACCTCTGCACCGAGGCTTTCGATCTCCCGCACTTTGCGGATCCTCTCGCTGATCCGGTCAGCCTCACCATGGCTTCGCAGCCAGTCTTGCCAATCCGCGCGATCCGGCAACGACGAAGCGCCGACGAGAACGAGTCGGGCCCGATACTCCCGCGCCAGGAACTCGGCGAAGGTGAGGCCGAGGCCTCCCAGGCCACCCGTGATGAGGTAGACACCGCGCTCTCGCAGGTGGATAGAGCGGCCCGCCGTCTCCTCCAGACGGACGGCTTCGTAGGACTGCACCCAGCGCCGACCTTGCCGGTAGGCCACCACGTTCCCCGACGGCTCGGCCTCGGCTTCGGCGATCAGGCGTCCGACCATGGCCTCGCCGGCGGGCAGGTCGATGTCGATGCTGACGCAGCGCAGGTTCGGGTACTCCTGGGGGATGATCTTGCTCGGGCCCAGCAGCAGCGCCCGCTCGGGCAGGATGTGGTCCTCCCCCGCGACCCGTTGCATGTGGCTGGAAACCACCGCCATGCGGATAGGCTGGGTGACGTTGCTCCTACCTAGGGATTGGGCCAGGAAGAGCAGACTCCAGAAGCTCAGGTCCGGAGCCGTCGTCAGGGACTCGGAACCCGATGCAATCGTGCCGACGTTCCAGAGGTGAAGGATACGGTCCGGCAGCTTTCCGCTCGACGCGAGTTCCTTGATCAGTGCGTCGTAATCCTCGTGGCGCCCAGGCGCAAGTTCGAAGTGGCCGTCGCCGGTCTTGCAGAAAGCCTCTCCGGCGGCCACGGTCACCACGGTCCTGTCCTCTCCCGCGAGGCGGGCCACGATCCGCTCTGCCAACCCGGCGGTGTCGAGGAATACCAGCCAGCGGCTGCCCTCTTCCGGCTCGGGAGAGGGTGGAAGGGAGGGCTTCCAGTACGGCAGGTAAAACCAGTCGGCGATATCTTCCTTCTTCGGGTCGGAGACCTCCATGCCGAACAGTCCTCCCACGGCGTCGCCAGGGTCGATCCAGAAGTGGCGGCGCTCAAAGGGGTAGGTCGGCAGAGGAATGCGCCGTCGCCGCTCGCGGGCGTAGAAACCTTGCCAGTCCGGGTTGCCGCCGGCAAGCCAGAGCTGTCCCAGGGTCTTGAGCAATCCGGGCAGGTCCTCCTGGCGATCCTTGGGGTGCCGGAGCGAAGTGAGGACGACGCGGTCTCTCCCGCGATCGGGATGCTGCCGGGCGAAGGAGGCCAGGGTCTGACCCGGGCCGACTTCCAGGAGGATCAGGTTCGGGTCCCTGCACAGCTCCCGAACCCCATCAGCGAAGCGCACGGCCTGCCGCAGATGCCGGGCCCAGTAGGCCGTGTCGGTGGCTTCGGCCTCGGTAATCCAGGTCCCCGTCAGATTGGACACGTAGGGGATCCGCGGCGGTCGCAGCTCAATCCCCTCGAATCTCTGAGTGAAGGGGACCAGGATCGGTTCCATCATGGCGGAGTGGAACGCGTGCGAGGTATGGAGAGGCCTCGCGGCCACGCCGCGCGCTTCGAGTCGGGCGCGCAGCGCCGCCACCGCATCGTGGGGCCCGGAGATCACGCAGCGATCCGGAGCGTTCACGGCCGCGAGGGAGAGCTCTGCCGTCAGCAGCGGCACGACCTCCACCTCGGGCAGCGGCACCGCCAGCATCGCACCCGCCGGCAGGCTCTGCATCAACCTGCCGCGTTCCGCCACCAGGGCGAGGGCACCCTCGAGAGACAGCACACCCGCGATGCACGCGGCCACGTACTCCCCGATGCTGTGCCCGAGCATGGCCTGGGGAACGCTGCCCCACTCCATCCATTGGCGGGCCAGGGCGTATTCGACGACGAACAGGGCCGGCTGGGTGAACCGGGTCTGGCCCAGCCGCTCGCCGGCAGCCTCGTCGTCCTCGGCGGCGAATAAGAGCGCCCGCAGGTCCATCCCGAGATGCGGCCGTAGCAGCTCGCAGCAGAAGTCGACCTGTTCCCGGAAAGCGACTTCCGCGTCATAGAGTCCCTTCCCCATCCCCACGTACTGCGATCCCTGTCCGGAGAAGAGGAAGGCCACCTTCCGCTGGCGACGGGCGACGAAACCGTCGGAGACCCACTCCGGCCCTGGCTCGGTGAGATTCTGCAGCGCATGCTCCCGGTCGCGGCACAGCACGGCGCGCCGGTGCTCGTGCTCCTTGCGGCCAACCTGCAAAGTAAAAGCAATATTCGCGAGATCGTCCTCCGGGTGCTCCTCCAGGTGAGCGGCGAGATTCTTGGTGATGTTGGCGAGCGCGGTCTCAGTGCGCGCGGAGAGCAGCAGGAGCTGCCAGGGGCGGGACAGATCCGTAGACTGCGGCTCCGGGGCCTCCTCGACGATCACATGGGCGTTCGTGCCCCCCATGCCGAAGGAGCTCACGCCCGCGCGGCGAGGCGTCCCGTTCGCTTTCCACTCCCGCTGCTGCGTGTTGATAAAGAATGGACTGTTCTCGAAATCAATTTGTGGATTGGGCTCCTCGAACAGTATGGACGGCGGGATGATCCGGTGCTGAAGGGCCAAAACGGTCTTGATCAGGCCGGCCACGCCGGCGGCGGCCTCGAGATGGCCGATGTTGGGCTTGACCGTCCCCACCGCACAGAAGCCCCGTTTGTCCGTCTTCTCCCGGAACGCCCGGGTCAGCGCCGCGATTTCGATGGGATCTCCCACCGGCGTGCCGGTGCCATGGGCCTCGATGTAGCTGATCTGATCGGGCTCGACCTCGGCCACGGTCAAAGCGGTCCGGATCACCCGCGTTTGGCCGTCGATGCCAGGGGCGGTGAAGCCGACCTTGTGCGAGCCGTCGTTGGTCACCGCCGAGCCTCTGATCACGGCATGGATCGTGTCACCCTCGGCCAGGGCGTCCGCCAACCGTTTCAACACCACCACGCCCATGCCGTTGCTGAAGATCGTCCCATTCGCCTTGGCGTCAAAGGCGCGAATGCGACCGTCCGGCGAGCCGACGCTGGCCTCGGTGGTGAGATAGCCGAGATCGGGTATCCGGATCGCGACCCCTCCCGCCAACGCCATATCGCACTCGCCGCTCAACAGCCCCTGGCAGGCCACGTGGATCGCGACCAGCGATGTCGAGCAGGCGGCCTGGATGTTGAAGCTGGGACCTTTCAGGTTCAGCTTGTAGGAGACCCGGGTGGCCACGTAGTCCTTCTCATTGGCGATCTGCACCACCTGGAAACCTGCAGCGTCGATCAAGGCCGGATTCGAAAAGACATTCCAGAGATAGAAGTTCATGCGGGCGCCGGCGTAGACGCCCACCGCTCCCGGGTAGCGTTCGGGATCGTAGCCGGCGTGCTCGAGAGCCGACCAGGAGCACTCCAGGAACAGGCGGTGCTGCGGATCCATGACGGCGGCTTCCCGGGGGTTCACACCGAAGAAAGCGGCGTCGAACTGGTCGTAGTTCGAGAAGGTGCGAGATACCGGCACAAAGCGAGGTGAGCGCCGAACTGCGGCCGGGACGACCGACAATTCCTTGTCGGTCAGCACCGTCAGGGATTCGACACCAGCCAGCAAATTGCGCCAGAACTGCTGGATGTCATCCGCCCCGGGAAAACGTCCTGACATACCGATGATGGCGATCTCCAGGCCATTGCCGATCGCTGAGCTGTCTGAGTCGCTGATCACCGTCTCCTCATTTCTCATGCTGTCCACTACCCTTTCTGCTGCTGGAAGCGACGCCGCAAGCGGTCTCTTCCCTGGCGTAGTTGCTTGGCCCGGTCCCCGGATGGAGCCGCAGCGGGGGCGCCAGCCAGATCCCCCTCCAGGTGCGCAGCGAGAGCCCGCACTGTAGGATTGTTGAAGATCTCGACCAGCAGGATCTCGCGGCCGAACCGCTCCTGGAGACGCCCATTCACCTGGACCAGGAGCAGGGAGTTGCCTCCGAGGTCGAAAAAGTTGTGGTCCACCCCGACCTGGTCGATCTTCAGGACCTCCTGCAGGATCGAGGCGATGGTCAGTTCGGCTTCGGTCTGAGGCACTCTGGAATCCACGCCTGTCTTCCGGTGCCTGTCGTCGATTCGAAGCAGGGCCTTGCGGTCCACCTTGCCGTTGGGGGTGACCGGCAGGCGGTCAAGGACCACGAGCCCGGCAGGCACCATATAGGCCGGCAGTCGCTCCCTGAGGAAGTTCCGCATCTGCGCCACGCTCGGGGCCTCTCCAGCGGCCGAATCGAGCGTCGTGTATGCGACCAGGCGCTGGTCCCCCGGGGTGTCCCCGCGGGCGAGCACGATGGCTTCCCGCACTCCCGTCAGCCGGCCGAGTTGGGCCTCGATCTCCCCCGGCTCGATGCGGAAGCCGCGGATCTTGACCTGGAAGTCGGTGCGGCCCAGGAATTCCAGGGCGCCATCCGCCCGCCGCCGGACCAGGTCGCCGGTGCGGTACATCCGGGCCCCCGGCTCGGTGAGGAACGGATCAGGCACGAACCGCTCCGCCGTCAGCGCGGGCCGCCCCAGATAGCCGCGGGCCACCCCGTCGCCGCCGATGAACAGCTCCCCGGGCACGCCGATCGGGACCGGCTGGCCACCGCCGTCCAGCAGGTGGATCTGGGTGTTCGCGATCGGGCCCCCGAGCGGCACCGGACCCTCCCCATGCCGGACCAGGTCTGCCGTCGACCAGATCGTCGTCTCGGTCGGACCATAGAGGTTCCACAGGCTCCCCACCTTGTCGAGCAGGCGCTCGGCCAGATCTCTCGGCAGCGCTTCGCCCCCGCAGAAGACGCGCAGTCCCGGATCGCCCTGCCAGCCCGATTCCAGCAGCAGCCGCCAAGTGGCGGGAGTGGCCTGCATCACCGTGGCGCCGGAATCTTTGAGCAGCCGGGCCAAGGCGGCGCCGTCCCCCACCACCTCCACGGGGGCCACGATCACCCGGGCGCCGGTGAGCAGGGGCAGGAGCAACTCCAGGCCCGCAATGTCGAACGACAGCGTCGTCACCGCGAGGAGCGCGTCGTCCTCCGCCAGGCCGGGTTGCTGCCCCATCGAAGCCAGGAAGTTCACCAGGGCCCGGTGCGGGATCTGGACCCCCTTGGGCTGGCCGGTTGAGCCCGAGGTGTAGATCACGTAGGCGAGCCTCCCGGCCGGCAGCGGCAAGGTGGACGGATTCTCGCCCGTGCACCGGCTGATCTCCTCCCAGTCGCGGTCGAGTAGGATCACCCGCTCCACGCTTGCGAGCAGATCCAACATCCGCTCGGCAACGTTCTCCTGAATCAGCAGCACCGCGGCGCCGGCATCGCGCAGCACGTAGTCCAGACGCTCCCGTGGATGGATCGGGTCCAGGGGCACGTACGCCCCCCCCGCCTTGAGCACGCCCAGCACGGCGAGGAGCATCTCCAGCGAGCGCTCGGCACAGATCCCCACCCGGTCCTCCGGTCCGACGCCCAACTCCAAAAGGTGGTGCGCCAGCCGGTTGGCGGCGGTGTTCAGCTCACGATAGGTCAGGCTCCGCCCCCCATGGCACACGGCCACCCGCTCGGGCGTCCTCTCCACCTGGGCCTCGAACAACTCGTGCAGGCACCGCTCGGCGGGGTAGGGGAC
>DASWME010000112.1:0-26021 GCA_036399915.1 Thermoanaerobaculia bacterium | reverse complement strand
GTTGGAACCCATGATGAGGATGCAGTCGCTATTTTGAAGGTCTTCCTGATAGGTTGTAGCGGCCCCTCGACCGAACGTGGCGCTCAAACTGGGCACCGAGGCGCTGTGTCAGATGCGGGCCTGGTTCTCGATTTGCACCATCCCCAGGTTCGAGAACAGCTTCTTGATGAGGTAGTTCTCCTCGTTGTCCAGGGTGGCGCCGCCCAGGTGGGCGATGCCCAGCGTGCGGTTGACCATGTGGCCGTCCTTCGTTTTCTCCTCCCAGGTCTCCTCGCGCGTCTTCTGGACCAGCCGCGCCACCCGGTCCATGGCCCACTCGAGGGGGACCACCTCCCACTGCGTGCCGTGCGGCCTCCGGTAGAGGACGCTCTTCACCCGGTGCGAGCCGGTGACGAGCTGGAACGTGGCCGCTCCCTTGGGGCAGAGGCAGCCCCGGGAGATGGGGGAGTCGGGATCCCCCTCGATGTCGGTGATTTTCTCGTCCTTGACGAAGACGAGCTGGCCGCACCCCACGGCGCAGTAGGGGCAGACCGACTGAACGGCCCGGTCGGATTTCTGGACGCGGGGGAGGAGGTCTTCGGTGCGCGGAGAGCGGGCGGTGTCGCCCAAGGCCGTGAGGTCGCCGTTGCGGATCTGCTGCAGCACCGGCCACCGTGAGAGCGCGTTGAGAAGACCCATCCGTCACCTCCCGCCGCGATGGTTACCCCAAAGTGGGCAGGGCGTCAACAACGAGAACGGCGCCCCCGTCCCCTCCCTCCCCTATGCCGTCCTCTGCAAAGGACGATTTCAGGCCACCCGGCGTCCTCCCTGACCGTTCCGCCAAGCCCGTCAATCTCTCCCAACCGACTCTCATGAAAGAACTTCCATCTATGTAGCTCCATCGATAAGCGCCCGTGGCATACCCCTTGTACTAAGGGGTCTGCGGAAGGGTCGCTCCCGAGGGGCCAAGCCCAGCGGGGGACGACCCGAGAAGGAGACGACGATGTTCAACCTGAGACGACACCACGCATTCATCGCCCTCTTTCTGATGGCGTCTCTGTTCCTGGGCACGGCGGCCGAGGCCCAGCGTTACACCAAGCGCGACCGCATGTGGAAGGGTGCGGGGATCGGTGCTGCGGTCGGCGCAGCCGGCGCGCTCGTCAAGGGCAAGCGGGAGGCCGACGAGATCCTGGCCGGCGCGGCCATCGGCGGCGTGGTCGGCGGCGCGATCGGCGCCTATATGGATCGCCAGCAGGAGCGGCTGGCTCATATCCCGGGCACCACCGTGGAGCGGATGGGCGAGGACACCCTGCTGGTCCACTTCGATTCGGACGTCCTCTTCAACTCGGGCTCGGCCACCCTCGACGCGGACGGCCGGTCCACCCTGGAGCAGGTGGCGGACGTGATCAACGACTACCGCAAGACCGCCGTCGTGGTCCAGGGCCACACCGACGCGGTGGGCAGCGAGGAGTCCAACCAGTACCTGTCCGAGCGGCGCGCCCGTTCGGTCGAGAACTATCTGACGAACCGCGGCGTCGACCCGGACCGCATGACCGCGATCGGCTTCGGCGAGAGCGCTCCGGTGGCGAGCAACGCCAGCTCCTACGGACGCCAGAAGAACCGCCGGGTGGACGTGCTTCTCAAGGCCAAGTCCGGCCCGCTGCGTCAAGGGTATTGAGGATCGTTCCCCGATCCGCATGAAAGGAGACGAGAGATGTTCAAGAGTGCCAGACAACCCATTGCCATCGCCCTCATCCTGATGACGTTCCTGCTCGTCGGCTCGGTGGCGGCCGAGGCCCGCGACACCCACGGCGCGGACCGTCTCGTGAAGGGGGCCCTCATCGGCGCCGGCGTCGGCGCCGTCACCCAGGTGGTCCGGGGCCGGAACCAGGGCACCGAGATCCTCAAGGGAGCGGCCGTCGGCGGTGCCGTCGGCGCGGCCGTCGGGGCCTATAGCGACTACCGGCAGGAGCGCAACGCCCGCTTCGACGAGCGGCGCCGGGCGGACTACTACCGGCACCGTGGCTACAGGAACTCCCGTGGCGGTTACCGGGACGGCTACTACCGTGATGATGGCTACTACCCCTCCAATTACGCGGGCCATGGCCGCGCTCACCGGGGTGGCGGCCACAAGCGGTGCCGCCGGTAAAAGGCGGCCGAGGCGTCCCAGCCGACATCGCCTGTCCAGACCCGTAGGGGCGCAGCCAGGCTGCGCCCCTACCCCTGATCCGCCGCCGACGATCTTTGCGAAGCCCAGGGGGCCCTGACCCCTCGGCCTCTCCTCTTCCGATCCCCCGGCAACCTGTCGCCGTTCTCCCCTCCTCTCCCGGCGGAAGGCGGAGGCCGGGAGGGGAGGGCCGGGGTGGTGAGGGCCCCTCTGGCATATCCCTTGATTGAGGAAGGAACGGCACGTCAGCGGACGTAGCGACGAAAGGAGACGGACATGCTCGAACTTCGGAACAAGAGAACCCTCGGGAGCCTGACGGCTTCCGTCCTGATCCTCTCGCTGTTTGCGGGCTGCGCCTCGACGGCGCCCCGTCAGGAGCCGCGGGAGCGCGTCACCAAGCGCGATCGCACCCTCAAGGGGGCGGGCATCGGCGCCGCGGCCGGCGCCGCCGCCGCCGTCATCAAGGGCAAGCGCGAGGCTGACGAGATCCTGGCCGGCGCCGCCATCGGCGCGGTCGTCGGCGGCAGCATCGGCGCCTATATGGACGCCCAGCAGGAGAAGCTGGCGCGTATCCCCGGCACCACCGTCGAGCGGGTCGGCGAGGACACCCTGCTGGTCCACTTCGAGTCGGACGTCCTCTTCGCCGTCGACTCGTCGGTGATCGACTCGGCCGGCCGGGAGACCCTGGAGGAGGTCGCCGAGGTCGTCGACGAGTACGACAAGACCGCCGTGGTCATCCAGGGCCACACCGACTCGACCGGCAGCGAGGAGCACAACCAGGCCCTCTCTGAGCGCCGGGCGGAGTCCGTCCGCGGCTACCTGGCGAGCCGCGGCGTCGACGCCGACCGGCTGGCCGCCGTCGGCATGGGCGAGGGCTACCCGGTGGCGAGCAACGAGACCGCGTCCGGCCGGCAGCAGAACCGCCGGGTGGATATCCTCCTCAAGGCCAAGGCCGGCCCGCTGCGCGGATAAAAACCCCTGGCTTCCCGATCCCCTCTCTCCCCCCAGCGGGGAGAGGGGGAAAACCCCGATCCGCGCCGCATCCGGTCTCCAGCCCCCGCCTTCACTGGAAATCCGGCTGAAACAATGTTTGGCGGGAAAAAACAATGTTTGAAGCCGCCAAACATTGTTTGAACGGACCAAACATTGTGTTTTTCCCATCAGACATTGTTTGGGCCGAAAAAACAATGTTTGAAGGGACCAAACAATGTTCGAGCCGAAAAAACAATGTTCTACGGTTCCGGCGCGCTTTTCGCCGCCCCGTTCTCGCCCATGCACCACCTGAGGGTTCCGCCAAGACGCAACTCCATGGCATGCATCTTGTAATTCCACAACAGCGGGGGAGCGAGACGATGCCCGCGACGGCCCATCCTTCCGCGTACGAGTTCATTCCGGAGAGGCCCACGATCCCGAAGCTCTGGCAGGCGGCCCAGGGCTGCACGGCCTGCGACCTCTACAAGCGGGCCACGCAGGCGGTGCTGGGCGAGGGGCCGCGGGACGCCTCCGCGTTCTTCATCGGCGAGCAGCCCGGGGACCAGGAGGACCTGGCGGGCAAGCCCTTCGTGGGCCCCGCCGGCCGGGTGCTGGACGAGGCCCTCGTGGCGGCGGGCATCCCGCGCCAGGAGGTCTTCGTCACCAACGCTGTCAAGCACTTCAAGTGGGAGCCGCGCGGCAAGCGGCGCATCCACGGCAAGCCCTCGACGGGCGAGGTCAAGGCCTGCCGCCCCTGGCTGGAGACCGAGCTTGCGCTGATCCAGCCGGAGGTCATCGTCTGCCTCGGGTCCACGGCAGCCCAGGCGCTGATGGGCCCCAAGTTCAAGATCACGGTCGAGCGCGGCAAGTTCTTCGAGACCCCCTGGGCCCCCTGGCTCACCACCACCTTCCACCCCTCGGCCATCCTCCGCATGCCGGACGACGTCAAGCGCCGCGAGGCGCGGGAGATGTTCGTGGACGACCTGCGGCTGGTGGCGAAGCGGCTGCGGGCCGCGGTGGCGAAATAGCGCGGCTCAGCCGGCCAGCCCCGTCGTCGCCGGGCCGTTGAGCACCCGCCCCTGAGCATCGTAGCGGGAGCCGTGGCAGGGGCAGTCCCAGCTCCTCTCGACGGGGTTCCACCTCACGATGCAGCCCAGGTGGGGGCAGATGGCGGACCGCGCGTGGAGCTGGCCCGACTCGTCGCGGTAGACGGCGTACTTGACCAGCCCCCGGCGGATGATCGCGCCGCTGCCCGGGCGGACGTCCGCGGCCGAATCCACCTCGGCGGGGGTGAGCCAGTCGGCGTACTGGGCCAGGACGTTCGCGTTCTCCTGAAGGAAATCGCGCGTCCCGAGATACCGCAACCGCGACGGGCTGTAGAGGCGCTCCCACTCGTTCTCCCGCCCCAGGATCAGGTCGGTCAGCAGCATGCCGGCGATCGTTCCATGAGTCATCCCGTGCCCCGAGTCGCCGGTGGCAATGTAGAGGTTGGGGGCCGAGGTCGGAGCCCGGCCGATGAAGGCGAGGCTGTCCACCGGCTCCAGGACCTGCCCCGACCAGCGGAACTCGACCTCGTGGATGGGGAAGCGCTCCCGCGTCCAGCTCTCGAGGCGGCGGAAGCGCTCGCCGCCGTCGTCGTCCTCCTGCTCCTGCCCGGTCCGGTGGTCCTCGCCGCCCACGATCAGCACCTCGCCGCCCACGATCAGCACCTCGCCGCCGGCCGGGACGGGCGCGAGGCGCACGTAGTGATAGGAGTCGAGGGTATCCCAGTAGAGCGCCCGCGGGACGGCCCCCTGCTGGACCCGCGCGCCAATCACGTAGGTGCGGTAGGCGGCCTGGATGACGTCTGTCACCAGCTCGTCGAGGATGGGCGCGTTGGTCGCCGCCACCACGGCGCGGACGTTCACCACCGGACCGCCCGCCGTCAGCACCCGGGGGCTGGAGCCGCCTTCGATCCTGACGGCGGCGGTGGCGGTGAAGATCCGGCCGCCGTCGCGCTCGACGGCGCGGGCCAGTCCGGCGAGATACCGCACGGGGTCGAACTGCCCTTGGCGGGGGAAGCGCAGGCAGGGACCGGTGTCGAAGGAGGGGAGGGGCGCCCGGGGCAGGCGCTCGACGCCGGTCAGGCCGGCGCGCCGCGCCGCATCCAGCTCGCGGTCCAGCTCCCCGGTCGAGCCGCCGGGCGGAGCGAAGAGGTAGCCGTCCAGCCGCTCGAAGCCGCAGTCGATCCCCTCCGCAGCGGCGATCGCCTCGATGCGGTCGATCGCCGCCGTGTGGCTCCGGGCGGCGCGCCGCGCGCCGTCCTCGCCGAACAGGCGCTCCAGCTCGTAGTAGCGGTCGTCGAGGGCGTTCGAGAGGTGGGCGGTGGTGCGGCCGGTCTCGCCGCCGCCGATCGGGCCGTCGTCGAGCACGATGACCGAGAGGCCGCTCCGGGCCAGATGGTAGGCCGTCGACAGGCCGGCGATCCCCGCTCCGACGACGCAGACGTCGGCCCGCGCATCACCCTGGAGGGGCCCTGTCTCGGGCAGCTCGCGCGCCGCCGTCCAGACCGGGACCCGTTGTCCGTAATAGCTCTTCGTGGCCGGACACCTCCGCCGGTTAGCCTTCTCTCAAAGAGCGTAACCGGGCCATGGACCCGGGGGATCAAATACGGTTCACAGCGCGCTCCTGGGAGCCGGCTCCTCCCGCAGGTCCACCACCTCGCCCTCCGAGATCCGCGCCAGCTCGTCCGGTGTCGTCCGGAACACCGCGTTTGGCGTCCCGGCCGCGGCCCAGACCTCATCGTATCGAAGGAGGTCCTGGTCGATCAGGACCCGCATCCGGCTGGCGTGGCCCACGGGCGCGACGCCGCCGATGGGGAATCCGGTGAGGCGCTTGACGGTGTCGGCGTCCGGCCGGACCGCAGGGCCGCCCAGGAGCTTGCTCAGCTTGTCGAGGGAGACCCGGTTTACACCGGAGGCGATCACCAGGACGGGGGTCTCTCCGATCAGGAAGACCAGGCTCTTCGCGATCTGGGCGACGGTGGTGCCGATCGCCGCCGCAGCCTCCTGCGACGTGCGCGTGCTGGCCGCCAGCTCGACGACCTCGCCGCCGGCGCCCCGCGCCCTCAACTCCGCCTGGACTCTCTCCGCATTGGGGTGCATGGACCCTTTACTCTACGATAAGCTCCCGCCCGTCCCGTCCAGACCCCACCCCGTGAGGACGACTGCCATGGGAAACCCGGTAGTCCGCGAGTTGCCCCGCCAGACGCGGCGCGTTGTCCCGCTCCTGGGCTGGCGAACGCACTTGGGCGTTGAAGGTCAACCAGACGCCTCTCACCGTTTCACGGAAGGATCGTCTCCTTCCCACAACCGCGCCGCTGATGCCTCTCGTGGTTCAGTGGCAGTTTCCATGGCGGGCCTCTCTCGTCCCGGACTGCCGTCATGTCGCGGGCCTGATTTGGGTGAGTCTCCGCCAAGTCACAAAGGAGTAGACTATGTATGCACGCAATCCAAGAACGGCCGTCCTCGTCATCGCTGGCCTGATGGCGCTCTGCCTCGCGCCGGGAGCTTCCGCCTACACCTCCGGGTACTGGAGCTGCCACCAGGGCGGCTGGTCGGCCTACACCACCTACCGCTCCATGGAGGGTCTGACCTCGTTCGAGTGCGGAGGCATCTGCGGCGACGACAGCCACAACCAGCCCTATTCATGGGTGGACTTCACGGGTGGGATCAGCCAGTCCCAGCAGGACCACTCCGACTCCTTCTTTGGTCCGTTCAGCGGCGAGTGGAACGGCTGCGCCGCCACCGGGTCGAGCCAGGTCTCGACCGGCGCCAGGTGGATCGAGGGGATCAACCCGAGTTGGGACCGCTGGCCCAATGCCTGGTGGGACAGCAACTATGTCGGCGACATGACCTTCTTCAACAACTACTCGTCTCCGATGAGAACCCCTTACGGCTCGGTATACGACCTCGACTGCGCCCCGGGCTGGATCAGTTGGATGTGGGGAGGCTCCTGCCCCAAGGAGGTCGTCGGCACTGTCTACTGGGACAACTTCCCCGTAACCTCGGTGCTCGTGGCCGGCAATCCGGTGCCCGATGTCGAGGGGGGCTACGGATATGCGAAGTGGGCGCTGGTGGGGGATACGGGCGTCTTCTGCTCGACTCCTGCCAGTGGGTGCGAGAGCGTGGTCTGCTCGGACCTCCACGTGCGGAACTACTTCGAGTGCACCTGGATCCCCGTGGACGACAATCTGTGTACCGGCGGCCAGACCTGTCAGTAGGTTGGAGGCCCGGCCCCGCCTGGGACCGGGGCCTCCTCTCAGGCGGCCGTCTTCAGGGATGCGATCTGCGCCGCCAGCCACCCGGCTGAGTCCCGCCAGAGCGTCTCCCGGAAGCGCTCGCGGTAGCCGTCCAGCCGCTCGAAGCCGCAGTCGATCCCCTCCACGGCGGCCATCGCCTCGATGCGGTCGATCGCCGCCGTGTGGCTCCGGCGGCGCGCCGCGCACCGAACAGGCGCTCCAGGTTCAGGCGACACAGTGTCAAAGGGTTGATCCTTCCCGACCGTTGGGTAACACGGTAAGCTCCGCCCGCCCCAGGCCATACCCTCCTCGGGAGGAGCCATGATGGAAAACCCCCGCGTCTCCGTCCTCCTGCGTGACCTCGATCAGAGCTACGACCACAAGTCCTGGCACGGCTCCGTCCTGCGTGGCTCGTTACGCGGGATCTCCGCCGAGCAGGCCGCCTGGCGGCCGGCCCCTGGGCGGCACAACATCTGGGAACTCGCCGTCCACGCCGCTTATTGGAAGTACTCTGTGCTCCGCCGGCTGCGCCGGGACGAGGAGATCCGCTTTCCCTTGAAAGGGAGCAACTGGTTCCCGCGTCCGGGGGAGGATGCGAGCGAGCGCTCCTGGAAAGCCGACCTCCAGATCCTGGCGAACACCCACCGCGACCTCCGCCAGGCCGTCGCTGCGCTCTCCGACGGAGATCTCGAGACCATTCCCGAGGGCAGCAAGACCCGCGTCATCGATCTGGTGCTCGGCGTGGCTCGCCACGACATCTACCACGCTGGCCAGATCCAGCTCCTCAAGCGGCTGTATGAGGGCCGGTGAGAGCGTCCCTCTTGACATCCATTTTCATGCTATGGCAGCATAGAAATAGAGGTTGAGAGGCTGCCCAGAGCTCTGGCATCCTGTCCGTGAGGTGATTGTGAGTCTGCCGGCGTGGCTGACGCCGGCTCGATCCTCGAAGCAGGAGGAGGATGATGAGAGTCCTGCGCGCTTCGACCGCCTTCTTTGCCAGCCTCCTCGCTCTTGGCCTCGCTCGGGAGGCTGTGGCGATCCAACAATTCCTTCCGCAGGCCAGGCTCACGGCTTCGGATGCGGCGGCGGGAGACTCCTTCGGCAGTCAGGTCGCCCTGTCCTCGGATGGAATGACCGCGCTGGTGGGAGCTCCGGGAGACGACTGCGCCGTGAGCCCGGATTGTGGGGCAGCTTACGTGTTCGTACTCGATCATGGGGCCTGGATACAGCAAGCAAAGCTGTCGATTCCCAACGCTGCTCCTGGTGATCGTATCGCGGGGATGGCGCTTTCAGCGGATGGCGACACAGTTTTGATAGGAGCCGCTCATACGGATTGCAGTGCGGGTGTGGACTGCGGCGCAGCATACGTCTTTGCTCGTGATGGAACCGTCTGGACGTTTCAGCAGAAGCTGACCGCTTCCGATGCCAGGGCCAATGACTACTTCGGGTCCCAGGTGGCGCTGTCGGGGGATGGCGATATTGCCTTGGTGGGAGCGTTCAAAGCTGATTGTGGATCGTTTCCTTTCTGTGGCGCGGTCTACGCCTTCACCCGGAGCGGCGGCGTCTGGACGGAGCAGCAGAAGCTGACCGGGGAGCCCTCTCCCGGTAGTTCGTTTGGAAGCAGCCTCGCGTTGTCGGAGGACGGCGACACCGCCTTAGTCCTGGGAGACTATGCCGATATCGCCTTTCCTGGAAGGGTCTATGTCTTCGTACGCAGCGGCGGAGTCTGGAGCCTTCAGGAGAAGCTGTCCTCCCCCTACGGCAGCGGCAGCAGGTTCGCTGCCGATATGGACCTTTCCGCTGACGGTGACATCGCTCTGGTCGAGGCTACCGATTTTTTTCCTGGAGCCAATTACGGGTTGAGCGTCGTCGTCGTGTTCTCACGGACCGGGGCGACGTGGTCACGGCAGACGTTGCTCTATGGATTTCACGCAGGCGACAATTTCGGAAGCTCCCTAGATCTATCCAGTGATGGACAGACAGCCATCATCGGTACGCAATTCCGAGGCTGCGCCCCCGGGTTTTGCGGACCCGCCTATATTTTCTCACGAAACGGGGGAGCCTGGGATCTGGCGCAGGAGCTGACAGCTCCGGGCGAAGGAAGGAATTACAGCTTGGGTCCCGTTGCCCTGTCCGGGGATGGCAGGACAGCTTTTCTCGGTGTTCCGGACGTACCCTGCGTTTCGGGTCCCGCCTGCGGAGCCGTTTACGCTTTCACCAATGCGCCGCTCGCTGTCGGGATCCCCACCGTAAGCGAGGTCGGCCTGGCCCTGCTGGCCCTGGCCCTCGCCGTGTACGGCGCGTCGTGCCTCCGGCGGAGCCGCCCCCGCTCCGCCTGAGCTCATCCGCTTGCGCCTCCGGGCGCTCCTCTTGGATCAGACCCGCTCGATGACGGTGGCGACCCCCTGGCCGCCGCCGATGCACAGGGTGACGAGGGCCGTGCCCAGCCCCTGCCGCTCCAGCTCGTCCAGGGCCGTGCCGAGCAGCATGGCGCCGGTCGCGCCCAGCGGATGGCCGAGGGCGATGGCGCCGCCGTTGACGTTCACCCGCTCCGGGTCGAGGCCGAGGTTGCGCATCGTCTGAAGCGGCACCACCGCAAAGGCCTCGTTGATCTCCCAGAGGTCGACGTCCCCGGGCTGCATGCCGGCCTGCTCCAGCGCCTTGCGCGAGGCCGGGGTGGGAGCGGTGAGCATGATCACCGGCTCGGCGCCGGCGGTGGCCATGGCCCGGATCCGCGCCCGGGGCTTCAGGCCGTGCGCCTCTGCATACTCGCGCGAGGCGAGCAGCAGGGCCGCGGCGCCGTCCACGATGCCGCTCGAGTTGCCGGCGGTGTGGAGGTGGCGGATCTCGGAGACCTGCGGGTAGCGCTGGAGGGCGATCTGGTCCAGGGTCTCGCCGTTCGGGCCGGCCGGGGTCGCGCCCAGGGCGGTGAAGGCGGGCGCCAGGCTCGCCAAGCCCTCCATCGTCGTGTCCGGCCGCAGGTGCTCGTCCTTTTCCAGCAGCACCTCGCCGGTCGCAGGGTCCTCGACCGGGAAGAGGCTGCGGCCGAACCAGCAATTGGCCTGCGCCCGCGCCGCCCGGCGCTGCGACTCCAGGGCGAAGGCGTCCAGCTCCTCGCGGGAGAACCCCTCCAGCGTGGCGATCAGGTCCGCGCTGATACCCTGCGGCACCTGGTGGTGCCGGGCGCGGAGGTGGAGGTTGTTGCCGTCCTGGCCCGCGCCGTCCGCGCCCATGGGCACCCGCGACATGCTCTCGACGCCCCCGGCCACGACCAGCCGCTGGGCGCCGGCCATCACTCCCATGGCGGCGAAGTTGATCGCCTGGAGCCCCGAGCCGCAGAAGCGGTTCACGGACGTGCCCGTGACCTCCAGGGGCCAGCCTGCCGCGAGCACGGCGTTGCGAGCGATGTTCGCCCCCTGCTCGCCGGCCTGGGAGACGCACCCGGCGATCACGTCGTCCACCTCACCGGGGTCGATCCCCGTCCTGGCGGCGAGGCGGTTGAGCGTCTGGGCCAGCAGCTCCTGGGGATGGACGTTGGACAAGGCTCCCTTGCCCGCCTTGCCGCGGCCTCGCGGCGTGCGGACGGCGTCGAGGATGAAGGCGTCGGTTGTCATTTTGGATCTCCTGATGAAGCGTCGGCGAGCAGCCGCTCGAAGGCGGCGCGGGCGTGCTCGCCGGCGCGCTCGTCGCGCAGCATGCGGTGGGCGTGGTGATAGCCGAGGATCAGGGCGTCCACCTCGAAGGCGAACTGCTCGGGATCGAGATCGGCGCGGAAGTGGCCGGCCCCGCTCGCCAGCCGCGCCGCCTTGACGAGGAATTCCGAGCGCTTGCGATGAGCCGCGGCCAGGAAATCCCGCTGCGGCCCCGGCCGGTCGTCGAACTCGACGGCGGCGGCGATCAAGAGGCAGCCGCCGGGCATGGACTCGTGGTTCTCCCAGGCGAGCCAGTTCTCGAACAGGGCGCGGATGCGGGGCTCGCCGCGGGGGGCCGCCAGGGCCGGGCGGATCACGGTCTCCTCGAACCGCTCGACCGCGGCCTGGAGGACCTGGAGCTGCAACTCGTCCTTGGAGCCGAAGTGGGCGAAGAGGCCGCTCTTCGAGAGGCCCAACTCGGACGACAGAGTCCCGATCGTCAGCCCTTCGAGGCCGTCGCGGCTCGCCAGACGCACGGCCTGGTCGAGGATCCGCTCGCGGGTTTCGGCGCCCTTGCCCATGGAACAAATTATACGAACGGTCGTTCTATTTTGCAAGCCCAGCCCAAAAACGAAAACCCCCGATCCACGAGGGGACCGGGGGTTTAAGGGTCCGTTTTGGTGGCGTTGGGTTCCCCCCAGCGGGGTCACCCTCCCGTGCCACGGACACGTGGAGGATCCCCTGTTACGAGGACGCCACCTCCACAGAACCGTGTTTGCCTTCGTTCACTGGACCACCTCCTTCCTGGGCGTGTCCATCAACGGCGGGTCCCAGCCCGCCCGGCTCCTTGGGCCGCCCAAGCCTCATCGGAGCCGCCACGTCACTCCAGGAGGAGGCGTGGACCCTTAGACACGGCGCTATGGTGAGGGATCGGGGTGAAAAAGTCAAACGCGGAGCCTGGTTGACCACAATGGGACCGGGTGAGGCCCCTGTGGTACTGTTTCGCCCAGGTCCGGGGAGCGGGAGGAATCGGAATGAAGAAAGTGGGCATCCTTTTCGGGCAGGAGGACACCTTCCCCTATGCGCTCATCGAGCGGGTGAACGCGAAACGGGCGGACGGCGTGGCCGCGGAGCCGGTCCGCATCGACAAGCTGGTGCAGGGGGAGCCGTCCGGCTACGCCGTCATCCTCGACCGGATCTCCCAGGACGTGCCCTTCTACCGCGCCTACCTGAAGAACGCGGCCTTGAACGGCACGGCGGTGATCAACAACCCGTTCTGGTGGAGCGCCGACGAGAAGTTCTTCAACAACTGCCTGGCGACCAGGATCGGCGTCGCCGTGCCGAAGACGGTGCTGCTGCCCTCGAAGGAGCCTCCGCCGGACACCGGCCCGAAGTCGTTCCGCAATCTCACCTATCCGCTCGCCTGGGAGGCAATCTTCGACTACGTCGGCTTCCCAGCCTTCTTCAAGCCCTTCGCCGGCGGCGGCTGGAAGCACGTCTACCGGGTGGCGAACCCCGAGGAGTTCTTCCGCGCCTATCACGACACCGGCCAGCTCGTGATGATGCTCCAGGAGGAGATCGTCTTCAGAGAGTACTTCCGCTGCTATGCGCTCGATTGCCGCGACGTCCGCATCATGCAGTACGACCCCAAGCAGCCGTTCCACCTGCGCTACGTCAGGAACGGCCCGCCGGTGGACCCCGCGCTGCTGCAGAAGGTGCACGACGACGTGCTGGCCCTGAACCGCTGGCTGGGCTACGACTTCAACACGGTCGAGATGGCGGTGCGCGACGGCGTTCCCTACGCCATCGACTTCTGCAACCCGGCGCCGGACGCCGACGTCCACTCGATCGGCGAGGACAACTTCGCCTGGGTCGTTGAGGCGGCGGCGGACATGGCCATCCGCAAGGCGCAGCGGCACGTCGAGGGGGGCGACAACCTGCGCTGGGGCGAGTACGTCCGCCAGGCATCGGCGGCGCCGGTGCCGGCCGTGGCCGCCGAGGCCGTGAGCCCGAGGTAACCCGCATGGCCGAAGCCGGGCTGTTCACCCTGGGGATCGAAGAGGAGTTCCAGATCATCGATCCCGAGACGCGCGACCTGCGGTCGCACGTCCAGCATCTCCTGGAAGACGAGCACACGCTGGCGGACCAGTTGAAGCCCGAGCTCCACCAGTCCGTCATCGAGGTGGGGACGAACATCTGCCGCGACATCAAGGAAGCCCGCCGCGAGGTGCTGCGGCTGCGCAGCGACCTGGCCCGGCTGGCGCGGCGCAACGGCATGACCATCGCCGCATCGGGCACCCATCCCTTCGCCCACTGGAAGGATCAGCTCATCACGCCCAACCCGCGCTACGAGCAGATCATCCAGGACCTGCAGGAGGTCGCGCGGGCCAACCTGATCTTCGGGCTCCACGTCCACGTCGGCATCGACGACCGCGAGGTGGCGATCCACATCATGAACGCCGCCCGTTACTTCCTGCCGCACATCTTCGCTCTGTCCACCAACTCGCCGTTCTGGCAGGGGCGCAATACGGGGCTGAAGTCGATCCGCAGTAAGATCTTCGACCGTTTCCCGCGCACCGGCATCCCGGACCACTTCCAGAGCCTCTCAGAGTACGAGAACTACATCAAGCTGCTGATCAAGACCCAGTGCATCGACAACGCCAAGAACATCTGGTGGGACATCCGTATGCACCCCTTCTTCGACACGCTGGAGTACCGGATCTGCGACGTGCCGATGCGGGTCGAGGAGACGATCGCCCTCGCCGCCCTGATCCAGGCCGTCACCGCCAAGCTCTACAAGCTGATCCGGCAGAACCTGGGATTCCGCCTCTACCGCCGCCTGCTGCTCAACGAGAACAAGTGGCGGGCCGCGCGCCACGGCATCTCCGGCAAGCTGATCGACTTCGGCAAGCAGGAGGAGGTGCCCTGCGTGATGCTGATCCACGAGCTGCTCGCCTTCGTCGACGACGTGGTGGATGACCTGGGGAGCCGCGAGGAGATAAACTACATCTACGAGATCCTGCGCGCGGGCACGGGGGCGGACCGCCAGATCGCGGTCTGGGAGCGGTCGAACAGCGTCCGCGACGTGGTGGACTACATCGTCCAGGAGACCCATCGCGGGCTGGAATAGAGTTGGAATGGATCTTGTAAGGGGAGAGGATGTCATGAGATTGCAAGACATCGCCGTCAGCCCGGAACTCGTCCCGGGAGCCCATAACGCCGTCCACACCTGCCTGCGGCTGCGGCCGGAGGAGCGGGTCACCGTCATCACCGACCACGAGACGCTGGACGTCGCCGCCGCCCTGGTGCGCGAGATCGAGGGGCTGGGGGCCGAGCACAGCGTGTTTGTCCTGGAGGAGCTCGCGCCGCGTCCGCTCACCGGCATGCCGCGGTTCATCCTGGAGGATCTCGCGCGCTCGCAGGTCTCCCTCTTCGCGGCCCAGGCGCAACGGGGCGAGCTGGGCTCGCGTATCGAGATGACCGGCGTGGTAAACCGCCAGGGCATCCGCCACGGACACATGGTGAACATCACCCGCCAGGTGATGACGGAGGGGATGCGGGCCGACTTCCTGGAGGTGGACCGCCTGAGCTGCTGGTTGATTGCCAAGGCGCGGCCGGCCCGGCAGATCCGGGTCACCTCCAAGGGGGGCACGGACATCGTGGCCACCTTCGCCCCCCATCTCAAATGGATCAAGACGAGCGGCATCATCACCCGCGAGAAGTGGGGGAACCTCCCCGGCGGCGAGATCTTCACCGCGCCTGCCAACGTCGACGGCCGTTTCGTGGTGGACGGGGTCGTGGGCGACTATCTCTGCGCCAAGTACGGCGACTTGAAGGAGACGCCGCTCACGATCGACATCGTGGACAACCGCATCGCCGGCCTCGCCTGCGACAACGGCGAGCTGCTGGAGGAGTTCCGGCGCTACACCTCGACGGACGAGAACAGCAACCGGGTGGGGGAGTTCGCCATCGGCACCAACACCGCCATCGAGGACGTGCGGGGCAACATCCTGCAGGACGAGAAGATCCCCGGCGTGCATATCGCCTTCGGCCACCCCTACGCCGAGCACACCGGCCAGACCTGGATCTCGGATACCCACATCGACTGCGTGGGCCGCGACTTCAACATCTGGATCGACGGCGAGGCGGTGATGCGGGAGGGGAAGTTCCTCTGCTGAGGGTCTCCTACCGCAGCACCTCCCGCTGATACGCCGTGCCCAGGGCCAGGCTGCCGTAGGCCGCGAGGTAGGCGATGTCGACCAGCGGGTCGAGCCGCGCCGCTCCCATGGCGGTCAGATAGGCGAAGAGGATGTCGCCGACGCAGAGGAAGAGAAAGCCGCTCAGCAGGGCCGTCCAGATCCTACCCACGGCGCCGCCGGGGAAGCGCAAGGCGATCCGCAGCAGGATCACGGTGGGCACGAGCAGGGCGAAATCAAAAAGCGTGTAGGCCGCGTTCAAGGCTTTTTCGGCCGCGGGAGCGTCCGAGAGCATCACCGGCCGCAGCAGGGGCACGGCGAGCGCCACGCAGGCCGCCGCCGCCACGAGCCCGGTCCGCCGCCGTTCCGCGGCGTCGCCGATGGGGTGCCCGCTCTCGGTGTAGGCCCGCAGGAAGGCGAGCAGCGCGGCGATGAACAGCGGATAGGCGAGCAGGAAAAAGACGTCCGAAGGCGACGGGAAGAACACCGCGCGGTTCTGGGAGAGCTGCTGGAGCACCAGCCCCGCCTGCGCAAGAGCGAAGAGGGCGAGGCCCAGGGAGAGGCGGAGCCAGCCGGCGCGGGCCGGCGTGCCGCCCTCGAACGATGAGGTGTTGCGCCAGGCGAGGAAGGCGGCCGCCGCCAGGAACAGGAGCTTGCCGAAGCCCCCGATCACGAGGACGGCCCGCGCAGGGAGAGGATCGGCATCCGGCGCGGCGAGCTCGAGGAGGAAGGGGGCGGCGAGCAGGACCATCAGCCCCAGGAATGACGCGGTCAGGCGCGAGCCCTTCATCGCAACGGCCCTCCTCCCAGGCGGTCGAGAGCCCGCCGCATCTCCTCGACCACCAGCTTCGACTTGTCCCGGCCCAGGAACAGGTTGAGCCCCTTGCCCAGCCTCTCCACCAGAGCGTCCACCTTCTGGCGGTCCACCAGGTCGCCGCCGATCTGGAGGTCCTTGCAATGGGCGCTGGCCGAGGCCTGGGCCATCATCTTCCCCAGGTAGGGCGAGAGGACTCCGGCGATGGAGTCCAACACCTCGGCGGTCTTGAAAGGCGGCAGCATCGGCTCCGGCCCTCCCGTCGTCAATGGCTCTGAAATGGCTCTGAAATGGCTCTGACAGTTTCCGCAGACGATATCACAGAAGGGCTCGATTCTGGGAGAGGAGGGCCGGGGGAGGTGAAGGCTCTCCCGCCGATCTCGCGACTATAGCCTTGACGTGTATAGCCACAGTGGCTATACTACGAGGCATGATTAACGATCGCGAGCTCCCCGACGACCTCCTGCCGCTGCCGCCAGCCACCTTCCACATCCTCCTCTCCCTCCTCGACGAGGAGCGCCACGGCTACGCCATCATTCAGGACATCGAGGCGCGCACCCAGGGCGAGCTGCGCCTGAGCGCCGGCACGCTCTACCGCTCGATCGCCCGCATGGTGGAGCAGGGGCTCATCGCCGAGGTCATCAGGCGGCGCGCCGCGACTGACGATCCCCGGCGGCGCTACTACCGCCTCACGCCTTTCGGCATCGACGTGGCGCGCGCCGAGATGCGCCGCCTTTCCCAACTCGTGCGGTTAGCCCGCGCGCGCGGCCTGAAGCCCGAGACGGCGTGATGCGCTTCTATCGCTCGCTGCTGCGCCTCTATCCCGCGGCTTACCGCGCCGAGTATCGCGAGGAGCTCTGCTACGTCTTCGGCGAGCGGACGAGCGAACTCCGGGGTCCCTTGGCCTGGTTGAGGATCATCCTGGCGGCGCTCGCCGACGTTGTTCCCAACGCGGTCGCGGTGCACTGGGACTTCCTGCGGCAAGACCTCGTCTACGCCGCGCGCTCTCTCGGACGCACACCGGGCTTCGCGCTCACCGCCGTTCTCGTCGTCGCCCTCGGCGTGGGCGCGAACACCGCGGTGTTCTCGCTGGCGGATTTCGTCTTCGTCCGGCCGCTGCCGTACGGCGATGCCGATCGGCTCCTGAAGCTCTGGCAGAGGGATACCACGGAGGGCGGCGGCTATGGCGAGTTGTCGCCGGCGAACTATCGCGACTGGAAGGCGATGACCTCCTCGTTCTCCGGCATGGGCGCCTTTTGGTCCCGCGCCGAAAACCTCGTGGGCGCCGATGAGCCGCGGCGGCTGGAGACGGTGCGCGCCACGCCGGAGCTGCTGCCTCTCCTCGGTGTCGCGCCGCTGCTCGGCCGCCACTTCACGGCGGCGGAGGCCGCGCGGGGACAATACGTCCTGCTCAGCCATGCGCTCTGGAAGTCGCAATTCGGCGGTGATGTCAGGGTGATCGGCACCTCCGTCCAGCTCGACGGCGTGCCGCACACGGTGATCGGCGTGATGCCGGCGTCGTTCCAATTTCCGGCGCGCTCCACCGAAGCCTGGACGTCGCTCGTTCTGCGCGAAGACGACTTCACCGACCGCACCGACACCTACCTCAGCGTCATCGCGCGCTTGCGCCCCGGCGTCTCCGGCGAGCAGGCCCGCGAGGAGCTGGCGGTGGTGAGCGCCCGCCTCGAGCAGCAGTATCCCAAGGAGAACAAGCACATCGGCGCCCTGGTCCTCGGGCTGCGCGAGGAGCTCTCGGAGCGCGCGCGTCTGCTCGTGGTGGCGCTCTGCGGCGCGGCGCTGTGCATCCTGCTGCTCGCCTGCGCGAACCTCGCGAGCCTGTTCCTGGCGCGCGGCGCCCACCGCGCGCGCGAGCTGGCGGTGCGCGCCGCGCTCGGCGCCGGCCGCGAAAGGCTGGTGCGCCAGCTCGTCACCGAGACCCTGGGGATCGCGCTCGTCGGCGGCGTCGTGGGAGTCGCGGCCGCCGCGGCGGGCGGGCCCCTGCTCGCGCGCCTCGTACCCGGCACGCTGCCGATCGCGGACCACGCGTCCCTGGATCTGCGCGTCCTCGGGCTCGCCCTGGCGTTCGTGCTCCTCACCGGCCTCGCGTTCGGGCTCGCGCCCGCGCTCCACGCGGGGCGGAGCAGCGCGCTCGACGCGTTGCGCAGCGGCGCGCGCACGGCCGGCGGACGCACCCAGCGGCTGCGCGCCGCGCTCGTCGTCGTCGAAGTCGCCGCGTCCGCCGTGCTGCTCGTCACCTCGGGGCTGTTGATTCGCGCGGTCTGGCGCATCCAGACGATCGATCCCGGCTTCGTCGCGGACAACGTGCTGACGCTGCAGACGGCGCTGCCCCTGCCCAAGTACGAGGCGACGGCCCGGCGCGCGCAGTTCTACGACCGCGTACTGGAGGAGGTGCGCGCGCTGCCGGGTGTGCGGGACGCCGCGTACGTGACCGGATTGCCGATGGTGATGCGCGGCGGGATCTGGGGGGCGTTCCTCCCTGGCCAGGAAGATCTCGACGACGGCGACAACGGCGTGAGCCTGCGCTACGTCACGCCGCACTTCTTCGCGACCCTCGGAATTCCCCTGCGCCGCGGGCGCGACATCGCCGTGACGGATCGGAACGATCAACCTCTCGTCGCAGTGGTGAGCGAGTCGCTGGCAAGGCGCCTCTGGCCCAACGAGGATCCCCTTGGAAAACGTTTCAACATTGCCCTCAAGGAGCGCACGGTCGTCGGAGTGGTCGGCGACGTCCGGGTGCGCGGGCTGGAGCGGCCGAGCGAGCCGCAGGTGTATCTGCCGTATCAGCAGGTGGAGGACGGCGCGATCACCAGCTACACCCCCAAGGATCTCGTGGTGCGGACGGCCGGGCCCTCGAGCGTAGACAATCTGATGCCGCGGATCCGCGACATCGTCAAGGCGGCGGACCCGGAGCAGCCGATCTCCAACGTGCGAATGATGTCCGACATCATCGCCGACGAGACGGCGCCGCGAGTGACGCAGCTCCGGCTGCTCGGGACCTTCGCCGCGATCGCGCTGCTGATCGCGGGGCTCGGCATCCACGGGCTGCTCACCTTCACCGTGTCGAAGCGGTCGCAGGAGCTGGGCGTGCGCCGGGCCCTGGGTGCGCAGGTCGGAGAAATCGTCGGATTGGTGCTGCGCGAAGGGCTGGCGCTGGCGCTGATCGGCATCGTCATCGGCATGGCCGTGGCCTACGCCGCCGCGAGAGGCATGGGCGCGCTGCTCTTTGGGGTGCGTCCCGAGGATCCGCTCACGATCGCCGCCGCCGTGGCGCTGTGCCTGGCGACTGCCGCCGCGGGGTGCCTGCGCCCCGCGTTGCGTGCCGCGCGCGTGGACCCGCTGTCGGCGCTGCGCGCGGAGTAGCGCCCGCTCATTTCAGTAGAGATCGAAGGAGAGGAACTGATGGCCAAGATCCGATCGATGCGGATCGTCCTGATGGTGATCGTCGCGGCCCTTCCTGCTGCAGCGGAGGGCGAGCGGCTCTCCGCTGCACAGGCGCCCGCCGGTACGGCGGCTCCCGCCGCTTCGGCGGACGAGCTCGCAGGCCTCTGGAAAGCGAAGCGGCGATTCGGGCCGGACGCCCGCGGTCTCCTGGTCATTCAGCGAACCGGTGCGACGTACGCCGCCGAGATGGTCGGGCGGATCGTGCCCGTTCGCGCGGACCATGGAGAGCTGTCCTTCGACCTGCCGAACGGCCAGGGATCGTTTCGCGGCAAGCTGCAAGGGGAAGGCGCCATCCTCGGCCATTGGTTTCCACCGCGCGGGATGGCGCAGAACGCCGGCGGGATCTTCGTTTCGCCTGTGCGCTTGAAACTGGACGGTCCGAACCGCTGGAGCGGAGCCGTCGTGCCTTGGGAGGACACGTTCACCTTCTATCTCCTGGCGCAGAAACGGCCTGACGGAACCCTGGGCGTAGTCCTGCGCAACCCGGAACGCGACTTCGGCAACTGGCTCGGGGTCAATCGCCTCGTTCGCGACGGCGACGCCGTGAAGCTCATTGGCAAGCGTCCAGGTTGGAAGGAAGAGGGCGAAGTAGCCAGCGGAAGGTACGACGCGGAAAGCGAGGTGATCATCCTCTCCTTTCCCAATCGAGGCGGGTCCTACGACTTCAGGCGCGACGGCGATGACAGCGACTTCTATCCCCGCGGCAAGAACCCGGCGCGTTATGAATACCGCCCGCCGCTCGCGCGTGACGACGGCTGGCCCACGGGGACGCTGGACGAGGTGGACATCGATCGCGCAGCGATCGAGAAGCTCGTCCAGAGGATCCTCGATGCGCCGATGGAGTCGGTGGACGCTCCGGAGATCCACGGACTTCTGATCGCGCGGCACGGCAAGCTGGTGCTGGAGGAGTACTTCCACGGCCAGCACCGCGACAAGACGCACGAGACGCGCTCGGCGGCCAAGAGCGTGACGGCCACCCTCGTGGGCGCCGCCATGCAGGCCGGAGCGCCGCTCAAGCTGTCGACTCCCGTCTACCAGATCATGAACGGCGGCGCCTTCCCGGCGGACCTGGAGCCGCGGAAGCGGGCCATGACGCTCGAGCACCTGTTGACGATGTCGTCCGGCTACTTCTGCGACGACACCGATCCCGAGGCGCCCGGCAACGAAGAGACCATGAGCAACCAGGAGGAGGAGCCGGACTACTACCGCTTCACGCTCAAGGTCCCGATGGCCTGGGAGCCCGGAGAGAAGGCCATCTACTGCAGCGCCAATCCCAACCTCGCGCTCGGCGTCGTGGGCCGCGCCACGGGTGAATTTCCGCTGGCCACCTTCGACCGCCTGATCGGCGTGCCGATGAAGATCGACCTCTACGGCTGGCCGCTCGATCCCGCGGGGAACCCCTACGGCGGCGGCGCCGCACAGTTTCTGCCGCGCGACTTCATAAAGTTCGGGCAGCTCATGCTCAATGGCGGAACCTGGCAGGGCCGCAGGATCCTCAGCCGCGATTTCGTGGCCCGCGCCTCCAAGCCTTTGTACCACCTCCGCGGGATTACTTACGGATATCTCTGGTGGGGCATCGACTACCCCTACAAGGACCGCACCGTGCACGCCTTCTTCGCCATCGGCGCAGGCGGCCAGATGATGATGGCAGTCCCGGAACTCGACCTCGTCATCGCCATCTTCTCCGGCAACTTCAGCAGCAAGGGCATGGGCAACCCGCAGAACCTCCCGCCCCAGTACATCCTGCCGGCGGTGCGCGAGCCCGGCGACGACAAGAGCGCGCCCGTGATTCCACGAGAAGACTACGTCACGCCGTACGGCCCTTCGCCGGTCTCGGGGCCGGTACCAGGGACGAGAAGATGAGCGAGCCGTGCCTTGGGTAAGGGCCCCCTGGGCTACAATCCCCCGCCATGATCCCCGAGGTCCGCCGCGCCTACAACGCCGCCTTCACCCAGGAGCGCTACGAGGAGATGCTGCGCGACCTGGAGCGGGACGCGGGCTGCCCGTCCGTCTTCCGGGTCAGCGAGACGCCGATCTTCCTCCCCGAGGCGCTCACCCGCGAGCTGGTCGCGGCGGCCCACGAGGTGCTGGCGCAGGTCACCTCCCCGGAGTACCTCGGGCAGGCCGGCCGGGCCGTGCCGCCGTCGCTCGCCGTGCCGGGCGAGGAGAGGCACACCGCCTTCCTGCAGGTCGACTTCGCCATCGCGCGCGGCGAGGACGGCCGCCTGACCCCCCAGCTCATCGAGCTCCAGGGCTTCCCCTCGCTCTACGGCTTCCAGTGGCTCCTCGAAAGGGAGTTCCGCTCCCACTTCCCGGCCATCCCGGAGGAGCTCACGCCCTACTTCTCGGGCCTCGACCCCGAGACCTACCGCCAGGTCCTGCGCGAGGTGATCGTGGGCGACTGCGACCCCGAGAACGTCGTCCTGCTGGAGGTCGAGCCCGAGCAGCAGAAGACGCGGATCGACTTCGCCGCCACCCGGCAGCTCCTGGGGATCAGGACCGTCTGCGCCACCCAAGTGATCGAGCGGGGCGGCCGGCTCTTCTACCGGGACGGCGGGCGCGAGGTGCCCATCCATCGCGTCTACAACCGGGTCATCTTCGACGAGGTGGAGAGGAAGGGGCTCGACCTCTCCCACGTCTTCGGCCGCGAGCTGGACGTGACCTGGGTGGGCCATCCCAACTGGTACTTGAAGATCAGCAAGTTCTCGCTCCCCTTCCTCCGCAGCCACTTCTGCCCGACGGCGTACTTCGTGAGCGATCTCCGGGAGCTGCCGGAGGACCTCGAGAACTACGTCCTCAAGCCCCTCTACTCCTTCGCCGGCCTGGGAGTCGAGATGGGCCCCACCCCCGAGCGACTGCGCTCGCTGCCGGACCCGCAAGACTTCATCCTCCAGAGGAAGGTCGACTACGCCCCCGTCGTCGAGACGCCGGACGAGCCCGCCAAGGCCGAGGTGCGGATGATGTTCGTCTGGAAGGACCGGCCCCTGCTCGTCAACAACCTCGTCCGCATGAGCAAGGGCCGGATGATGGGCGTCGACTTCAACAAGGACAAGACCTGGATCGGGGCGAGCCTGGCGTATCACCCTCCCCTCGGCTGAGAACGCGGCCGGCCTCTTGCCGAGCCAATGGTGTCATGCCAAAATAACATACGCTGTAATGCCTTAGAGGTCCCAGATCCAGGAGGGTGCCATGGTCCAGCGGTTGAGTCGGGCGGTTCGGGAGGGGTTGGTGTACGGTGTCCTGCTCGTTTCCCCGTCTGCCTACGCGCTCGCGGCAACTCCGCCGTCCGGCGTGGCTCAGCTTTCCAGCCCGGAAACTCTGGTCCCCCAGGCCCAGATCGCACTCCCCCCTCTTGAACAAGGTGACGTGTATGGACCGATGCGCCTTTCGGCGGATGGGAGTACCCTCCTGATATCGGCTGTGGGGGAGGACTGCTCCGCCGGGCCCAGTTGCGGGGCCGTGTACGTGTTGACCCAAAGGTTCGGAACTTGGACCCAGGAGGCGAGACTCGTCGCTGCGGATCCGAGCGCCATCGATCTTTTCGGCAACTCCGTAGCGTTGACCTCAGAGGGAGGCACTGTTCTGGTCGGCGCCTGGCAGCAGGATTGTGCCAAGGGGCCAGAGTGCGGAGCCGTCTACGTGTTTACGAGGGGAGCAGACGGTGCGTGGAGCGGATCGCAGAAGCTCCTCCCCTCGCAAATCGAGGCGTTTGATTATTTCGGCGCATCTGTGGCCATCTCGGGAGATGGGGCCACGGCCCTGATCGGGGCTTTCGGCGCATCTTGCGCCAATGGGATCCCAGGGTGCGGAACGGTGTACGTGTTTGTCCGGAGCGGCGCATCCTGGATCGAGGCCGGCGAGATCCCCGCGCCTATCGGGTTCTTCAAGGAGTCGTTCGGGAGCAACATCGCCCTATCCCGGGACGGGCAGACGGCCCTCATCCTGGCGAATGTCTTTGGCCTGGCCCCGAGCAGCGTGTTCGCCTTCCGGCGCAGCGGCGGAAACTGGATTCTGGAAGCCCAGATCGACGCGCCGATTCCGGCGACTTTCTATTGGGTGGAGTGATGGAACTCTCGGACGATGGTGAGACCGCGGTGCTTTCAGCGACCGACCAGTTCGCCCTGTTCAGACCCAAGGTCTACATCTACGTCCGTCAAGGGGGGACATGGCCCCGGCAGGCTGAGCTGATCCCGGACACGGGCGCCCTTAGCGCCTCGGTTGCACTTTCGGGAGACGGCAATGAGGCGATCACGGGTGCGTTGGGGATAAGCTGTCTAAGCACGAACGAAACGGCGATCGCCCATCGTTTCAGCCGCAACGATGGGACTTGGAAGGAAGAGCAGGCGCTGCTCCTCCCGACTCCGGGCTTCGGTAGCTCCGCCACGGCCGTGGATCTCACCGCGCGCGGTGACCTCGCCGTCGTGGGCGCGTTCGAGAGCTGCATCGGCGCCGCGCCCGTTTCTGGCGCCCGCGTGGCTTTCGCCTTCGCTTCCGCAGCCGCCGTTCCGGGCATTCCAGCCCTGAGCGGCCCCGGCCTGCTGGCGCTGGCTCTGGCGCTCGCCACGGGTGGCGCCGTGCTCTTGCGCCGGCGGGTGCAGGCTTGATTGCGACGGACCGTTCATCCGGGCTGGTATAGGAACCGCAGCGCCTTCGGCAGCCGCCTGCGCCAGCTCGCTTCGCTGTGGGTTCCCTTGGCGTCGGCGTGCCACATCAGACGGTCGGAGCCGTAGCCGCGGTCGGTGAGGTGCTCGAACATCCTCTGGGCGACTGCGACGACCCGGCCCCTGGCTTCCTTCGCTCCGGCGTCGAGGTAGATACGGGATGCCTTAGGGGTGGGTTGCGCGGCGACGTCGGCGAAGATGGCCCGGTTCGCGACCCAGAAGGAGGGGGACATCGCCAGCGCTCCGCCGAAGGCCCGCGGGTAGTGGAAGTGGGCCCAGAAGGAGGCGAGCCCGCCCATCGACGAGCCGCCGATCATCGCTCCCGGCGGGCCGGGAACGAGGTTCAGCTCGGCGCCGAGGGCCGGCATCAGGCGGGCCGTGATCCAGTCGAGCAGGACGGCGGCCTGGCCGGGCTCGGCCCCGAAGGGGAAGGGCGACAGCTCCCGGTTGCGTTTGGGGCCGCCGTGGTCGATGCCAATGACGACGGGCACCGGACGCCGCGACTTCGCCAGGCCCTCGACGGCCTCGTGGGCGTACCAGCCGCCGGAGAACGAGGGGAGGTCGTCAAAGACGTTCTGCCCGTCGAACAGGTAGAGCGCGACCCTGGGCTTCGCCGGATCGTAGGCGCGGGGCTGGTAGACCCGGATCCGGCGGGGCGCGAGGCCTGGCGTCTCGAGGGGGCCCAGAAGGTTGACCTCGCCAGGCCGCATCCGCGCCAGCGCCCCCGGAATACCCTGCTCGACCGGCACGGCCTCCGGCTCTGCCCGGGGCTCTTCCGGCCCCTCCTCGCGGAACAGCAGCTCCTCTTCGATCACGCGCCGTGGTCCCTCGGCGCGGCGCAATCGTCCCGATCGATTGTCCGGCGGTAGTGGCGGCGCGCCTTGGCCCGGTTGCCGCAGGTCTCCATCGAGCACCAGCGGCGCGAGCGGTTGCGGCTGTAATCCAGGAAGAGCCAGGTGCACGCGTTGCCGGCGCATTCCCGGACCCGCTCCCGCTCCGCCGCGGTGAGCAGCTCGGCCGCGGAGCGCAGGATCGGCCACAGCGGGGCCTCCAGAGGATCTTCCGGCGCGGCCCACGCCCAGACGAGCTCGCTCCCCTGGCGCTTAAGGCGCAGGCGCGAGAGCGCCTCCGGCAGCGCCGCGTTCAAGCGCTCCAGGTCGGCGGCGGCAGGGGCCCGCGAGTCCGCGACGGCCGAGAAGGTCCGGTACAGGGTCTCCCGCAGGCCGCGGCCCAGCGCGAGCGCCGCCGCGGCCGCCTCTGGATCCCGCTCCGCCCGGCCGGCCAGGCGCGCTTCCTCGTCGGCGGTGAGCAGCCCCGTCTGCCGTGCGAAGGCGAGGAGATCGGGATAGCCGCGCAGCTTATCGGTCTCCGGCCGCTCCCGGTCCTCCCAGGTGTTGGCGAAGTCCAGGCAGAGAGCGCCGCCGGACAGCTCGAACGCCGGAGGTGGCTGGCCCTGCTCCATGATCTCATTCTAACCGATTCTAAGAGCTTGACAGGTTAGATCGGCTCCGCTAGACTAACTGGTATCCGATGAATAGAGAGTTAGAGACACCCAACAAGGAGACCGTGATGAGCCAAGCCCAGAGCCTCGCCGATCAACTGGAGCGCACCTTCCGTGGCGGCGCCTGGCACGGCCCGGCGGTGGCCGAGACGCTCGCCGGTGTCGATGAAAGGGCGGCCGCCGCCCGGCCGATCCCCGGCGCGCATTCGATCTGGGAGATCGTCCACCACCTGACCGTCTGGAACGAGGTGCCGCGCCGGCGCCTGGACGGCGAGCGGCTCGAGAACCTGCCGGCCGAGCGCGACTGGCCGCCGGTCGGGGACACCTCCGCCGCTGCCTGGCGGGCGGCGCTCGCGGC
>DASWME010000111.1:0-25114 GCA_036399915.1 Thermoanaerobaculia bacterium | reverse complement strand
TCGGGGGGGGCGGTTCGACCCACGGGGCCAACCACCCGCCCTCCAGGTCGACCCGCCCGCCCCGAAGGTCCAACCGTCCGCCCCAATCCGCTCGACTCCGCCAGAGCCGCTACCGCCCTCTCGAACGGTTACTCGACTTCGGACTCGAAGACCCGCTGATCGAGGAGCGCCCCGCACCGCTCCAGGGCGACCGGGCCGGCCGCCTCCAGCAGGTACGCCAGGGACCAGGGCGACCGCACCAGCCCCACGGCCACGTTGATGGCGTCGAGCAGAGGCTCGTCGAACAGCTCGAAGTGGCCGACCGCCTCGCCGTCGTCGAGGACTACGTCGTAGCCGGCCGTGCCGGGCTCCTTCTCCAAGTGGAGCAGAGGATCGCGGCCGGTGCCGGGCAGCACCGCGGTGGCGAGGAGGGCGAGCCAGCGGTCCGGGAACACCGCCGCCGGCCGGAAGCCCCGCGCCAGGCTCTCGCCGGCCCGGAACAGCCCGAAGCCCACGCCCGGGACCTCCTCGATGAACCAGGGTCCGGCCGTATCGGCCTCCCCCGCCATCGGCGGCTCGTCCCGCTCGCCAAAGCGGCTGAGGAAGACGGGCGTGAAAGCATTGGGGGCTTGAGACGCGCTACTATCGTCGAAGCTGCGCATGGGACTGAACCTCCTGTGCGTCAGTCAGGCCCGGGGGTCGAGTCCCAGCTCACTCTCGGGCCGTTTTCATTTCGGCCGGGACAGCCCCGGCCGGGCGGAACACGATGCTTCGGGTACGGCGATTACGGCTCAGTTACGCCATTGTAGGCGGAAGTAGGGTGGGAGTCAAGAGGATGCCGGCCCAGGATCTCGGAGCTGCGGCTTGCCGGATTGCGCCCGACGCACCTTTAGAAAAGGACGGAGAACTGAATCTCCTTCCTTCGAGCCAGTGAGGTGAATGATGAAGCGCACTCTGTGTCTGGCCCTCTTTGGACTCCTCTGTTGCGGCTTGTCTGTCGCCATGGCGGCGGAAGCCCCATCTGCCGTTCCAGCCGACGAACCGCTCCCGTTCCTCGCTCCGAACTGTGGCTCCATGACCCCGGTGCAGCCCGCCGTCGCGACGCCGGAGGTCCTGCCTCAGGAGCTTCTGCTTCCGGAACCTCGCCCAACCGCCTCGTGCACTGTTTCGGTCATCTGCCGGTGCGGCCAGAGGCTGTCCTGCACCAGCGCGTCCGGCAATTGCCAGCGCGTGCTTGGCTGCTCGGTGACCTGCGACGGGAACGAGCAGGTCTGCCCGCCCTGCAACGGGTTCGCCTGCGCGTAATGCCCGCCTGACGCAAGCCGGCCCGCCGGTACACCCCCGCGTGGGGAGGGGCCAGGGCCCCTCCCCACGCCATAAGGAACCTTCTCTTCGCGATCCCCGGGCGGCGAAGACGCCGACTTCGAGCGGAGCCCGGACTGCGGCCGGGACCGGCAGTTCGGTTAGACTATGGCTCTATGGCGAAGCGGGCTCATGCACGGGCGCCCGCAAAGAGACTGATACTCTGCTGATCGAAATCGCGGAGATTGTCCTCTATCCCGACGCCTGGCTCGACGTCCCAAACGACCGTCTCGGGGGTCAGCCTCCCCGTGCCTTCCTTGACTCCAAGGAGGGCCGCGAAATCCTCCATAGCCTGGTGCAGTCCGTCAAGCATGGCATGGTGACGTGAGGGCGACCTTCTCCGGTTGGGCCAGTGGCCTGAATACCCGGCAAAGGCCGAACTTGCTGATCATGCCCCGAAGGGGCAACGGCATGTAGCCTGGGGCTGGCGCGCCAGCGCCAGCCCCAGGAAAACGTGCCCTAATAACCTTCATCGAGCCCCGAAGGGGCGAAGGCAGATTCCATGGCAAGCACGTTCACCAAGCTCCTCTATCACATGGTTTTCTCCACGAAGAATCGGGTTCCATCGATCCACAATGAGTTCCGCGAGCGCCTCTACGAATACATGGGCGGCATCGTCCGGAACGAAAGAGGCATTCTCGTTGAGATCGGCGGCGTCGCCGATCACGTCCACCTGCTGGTCGGCCTCAAGGCGGACACCGCCGTCGCGGTCTTCCTCCGCGAAGTCAAATCGGGCTCCTCCAAGTGGTTGAACCAGCAGCAGGTCCTGTCAGACCATTTCGAATAGCAGACCGGGTACGCAGCCTTCTCCGTGAGCGAATCCCAAGTGGGCAGGGTTCGCCGGTACATCCAGAACCAAGAGAACCACCACGCCAAGGTATCGTTCAAGGACGAGTTGATCGCCCTGCTCAAGAAACACCGGATCGATTACGACGAGCGCTATCTATTGAGTTGATGACGTACAGACAACGAACTGCCGCCGCCCCTTCGGGGCTTGGGGTGGGTGGAATTGGGAACGGTTCCTGGGGCTGGGGCTGGCGCGCCAGCCCCAGGCTACATGCCTTGTCTCCTTCGGAGCCAAGATGTCGAGAGCCACGCTCTATCCGCACGAGCAGGTGCCTCTTCTACAATCTCATGCATGTCTCCGCGGCTTGTTTCCTTCCGGCTGAAGTTGGCTCAACTTCTCCCTGGTGTCCGCAGAGTGGCGGCGGAAGAAGGCAATGAGCTCTTCATTGGACATGTCCTTGGTTTCCTCGTAAATCTCATCCCGGATTCGCCGCACCATACCAACGGCATCAATCTTGATGTCGCTCATAACTCAGGCACCGATTCCCACCCGCCACAGATTCGAGAAAACCTCTTCTGAAGTCTTTCCGGTGAGTCCCAAGTAGGTACTATCGGGACAGATATCCACCTCGTCATTCCAGGCGATCGCTCCACCAGGCCCGAGGTGTACCTTCTGAAATTCCGCGTAGTCTTGCCACAAGGAGAATACGCCCCGATCTGCGAGGTGAGACAGGTCCACCTCGCCCTCGATCCCATCGGCGTAGCGGACCCAGATCTTGTAGTCAGACAACGCCTTGACTTCGACCGGCTTCAACACAGGCCGAATCTCCGGGTGCAGCAGTCTACCACCATGACCCCGGGCACCAACAGGTGGGCTTGCCCCGGTTTCGTGGACACCTAAGAAAAGCCCGATAATGGGCGACGAGGTGGTCCATGAGACGGAGACGACGGACGTTCAGCGAGGAGTACAAGCGCGAAGCGGTACGGATGGTGACGCAAGAGGGTCACAGTCTGAGTGCGGTATGCCGGGATCTGGAGTTGGATCCGAAGATGTTGCGTCGGTGGAAGCGGGAGTTGGAGCGAGACGGAGAGCGGGCCTTTCCCGGCCAGGGACGTCCGCGGCCGGAGTTGGCGGAGCTGCAGAGGCTACGGCGTGAGAATGAACGGCTGCGGCAGGAACGAGAGATCCTAAAAAAAGCGTTGACGATCTTCTCGGAAGAAGGCCCGCAGCGGTGAAGTACCGGTTCATCGCGCGGCATGCGCCGAAGTTTCCGGTGCGCGGCATGTGCCGGGTGTTGGGGGTCTCGGCGAGCGGATACTACCGTTGGCGGGTTCGGCAGGAGAGTCAGCGGAGCCGGGAAGATCGTCGTCTTCGGGTGCAGATTCGAACGATTCACCGCGAGACGAAGGGGCGCTATGGCAGTCCCCGGATTCACCAGGAGTTGCGGGCCCGAGGGGTGCGGTGCAGCCGCAAGCGGGTGGCGCGGCTGATGCGAGAGGAGCGCTTGCAGGGGCGGCATCGTCGGCGCTACCGAGTCACGACGCAGTCGGTGCATCGCCACGCGGTAGCGCCGAACCGTCTGAACCGGCAGTTTCGAGTGGCGGGTGCGAACCAGGTGTGGGCGGGCGACATCACCTATCTTTGGACCGAGGAGGGCTGGCTGTACTTGGCGGTGTTATTGGACCTGTTCTCTCGGCGGGTCGTGGGGTGGGCCGTCAGTGCTCGCATCAATGGGGAGTTGACCTTGTCAGCCTTGCAGATGGCCCTTGATCGATGCCGGCCCGGGCGGGGTCTGCTCCACCATAGTGATCGGGGCAGCCAGTATGCGGCGGGGCTTTACCAAGCGAGGCTTCGGCGCCAAGGCTTGGAGGTCAGCATGAGTCGGGCGGGAGACTGTTTCGACAATGCCGTCGTCGAGAGCTTCTTCAGTACCTTGAAGCTGGAGCTCGAGGGGATGGGTCGCTACCGTACGCGGGAGGAAGCCTACCAAGGATTGTTCGACTACATCGAGCGGTTCTACAACTGCCGGCGACGCCACTCCGCGCTAGGCTATTTCAGCCCGGCGGAGTTCGAGAAGGCGCAACAGAAACGTAACTCGAAGTCGAATGGGCTGAGGAGATACCCAGCGGTGGCTGCTTGCCCTTAACCAGGGTGTCTACCGAATCGGGGCAGGTCCAAGGAGTTGGGGGCGGGCTTGCTCTTCAGCCCCACAGGGCGGAGGCGCAAAACCTGCCGCTTCAGCGCCGGAAATCGCGAGAAGCGCGACGGTTTGACCTATATCCTCGGCAACCAGGTCGATGAACGAGCAGATCACGGTGCTCGGCACGCTTATAAATCTTGCCCTTCGGCTTAAGAAGTCGCGGATTACAGAAGTCTCTCATGAGCATCCGATCATTCGTGAATAGAACCCTCGCACCAGAGATACGTGCTAATGCCAGGACATGCTTATCATTGGACGAGCACTCACCTGTGGCCCGGAGTAGCTCCTCCTGTTCTTCCACTAGTCCAGCGTTCTCAAGCATGGCGCGGCCCGAACGCGTCAACTCGACGAGAAGGCGCCGAGCCGAACCGACCTTCCCAAGCTCGTTAGCCAGTCGACCGCCATAGACGAGAATCCCATCTCGTCTCAACCAATCCCAGATAGGAACAGCATCCTCTGAGTCTGGCTGGCTAAATAATACATGAGCCCTGTCTGCATCGACAATAAGGCACATGAGAGATCGTCAAGAAGATATAATCCGTAGCTCTTCCTCGAGGAAAAAGCGGCGGTAACTTCCCGGCTGCCCGATTAGATTTCCAGCCGGGTCCAAACCCAGTGCATGAATGTAAACCTGTACGCCAGAGCGCTCTAGAAATAAAATTGAAACTGCCTCTGGACGAAGCAGCTTGTTCTTGACTTCGAGCCTTATCCGGTCGACAAGATGATCGCTGTGAGTCTCAATAAGAAATCGATGGCTTCTTTCACGAACAAGGACCGAAAGAAAAGTTCCCAGTTCTGCCTGTGCGCGGGGGTGAAGATGGACTTCTGGCTGCTGCATTAAAAAGAAGGCAGAGCGCTCCTCAATGAGGGAGTCGACCAGAATTGGAAGAATCTGGCTCACACCGTAACCGACGTCAACGAGATTAACCTCCTTCCTCTGCCCAGCCAATCTGACCCTAAGCTGGAAAGGTGCCGACTCACTTCCGGCGAATCGCCTTACTATTACTTGGTCGAAAAGGCCCGATGCTCTTCCGTAGGCGGAAAGGCTCTCAGCCAGGGCAGACCATTTTGAAGGATCAGCGGCACTAAGCCGAGCAAGCAGCATGGGAACGTGCTCGCCCTCGGGCGACCTAACTTCACTCAAAGGATCATAAGTACGCTTAGGCCTAGAGCGGATAGGAGCGATGGCGATCGGTCGAATAGCTTGGCCTCGTTGGGGTCGTAGACCACCGAACCCTCCGAGCATCCGATATAAAGATTCAAGTTCCTCTCTAGAAGGGGATAAGCCTTCAAAAAGCTCATGCCGACGGGTATCGGGACGAGTAAACAGGAGGATGTCAAGCATGTAAGAGATAGCACGGACGCTCAGAGCAGGAAACAAAACATCAGAAATATCCTGGATATTAAACTTCCCGCTGGGGGTTGAGATCTGTAGCTCTATGTGCTCATCCTTCAGCTGAGCCTCCACGCACCAAGGCCGGTTTTCAACTTTGATTTGAGAGAGAATAGGCTGCCCAGAAGAAGAAGAGAATGTACCTACAATTGAGGTCGGGCGTCGGTTTGACTCACGCCGAGCCGAGTACATATTAGCTTCAGAGAAGCCAACAGAAAAGCTGCTCGCACGTTTTCCTTGGCCGCCATGATAGTGCGCCAATTCATCATATGCTCCCAAGTGAAACGGCTCCTCATTAAAGTCTGGTCCTATGGTACCGTACGCAATGTCCCAGGCAATCCTAGTCAACGCCAGAACTGTAGACTTTCCCGTACTGTTCTCTCCAACGAGAATAGTCAGAGGCGCCAGTGGCGCAACATTGTCGCCTCGGAAGCAGCGAATGTCTCTCAGTAGTAGTTTGTCCATAAAATGTATAGTATTCCTTCACCCGGTAGAGAACCTTAATCCGGTACTTCAAGACTGGTCTAGAGGCCATAGCTCGTTCAGAAGGTCATCGCCGTCTTCGTACTCACCACGGCGAATCTCGTCCATAGCCTCCAGCAACTCTCTTTCGTCGGCTGGGGGGAGGAGAACTGCCCCCTCAGACTCTGGCGCCAGGACCACGACATGAGCCCCTTCGACGGCGAATTCTGCCGGGAGCTCGACCTTCCCGTCGATGGCCGTGACGATCGTGACTTTCATAGCTTGGCCATTCTAGCCCATCGCCCCTGGGCGGCAAAGAGAGGCAGAGCGGCTCACCCCGCATAGATCTGCAACTCCCGCAACTCCCTGATCTGATCCCGCAGCGTGGCGGCCTCCTCGAATTCCAGGCGTTTGGCGGCGGCGCGCATCTCCTTTTCCAGGCGGGCGATGCGCTCGGCGAGGGGGACGTCGATGGCCTCGGCCACTTCCGAGAGGCGGGTGGGGCCGGCGGCGTAGAGGTCGAGGTTGCTCATCTGCACGAGCGGGTTGTGGATGTCCTTCAGGATGGTCGCCGGCTCGATGCCGTGCTCCTCGTTGTAGGCCCCCTGCTTGGCGCGCCGGCGCTCGGTCTCGTCGATCGCCCTCCGCATCGAGTCGGTGAGCTGGTCGGCGTAGAAGATGACCCGGCCGTTGACGTTGCGGGCAGCGCGGCCGGAGGTCTGGATCAGCGAGGTCTCGCTGCGCAGGAAGCCCTCCTTGTCGGCGTCGAGGATGGCGACCAGGGAGACCTCCGGGAGGTCGAGCCCCTCGCGCAGCAGGTTGATCCCCACCAGCACGTCGAAGTCGCCGCGGCGCAGGCCGGTGACGATCTCCACCCGCTCCAGGGTCTCGATGTCGCTGTGCATGTAGCGCACGCGCATGCCCAGCTCGCCCAGGTACTGGGTCAGCTCCTCGGCCATGCGCTTGGTGAGGGTGGTCACCAGCACCCGCTCCTTGCGGGCCACGATCTTGCGGATCTCCCCCACCAGGTCGTCCACCTGCCCCTGGGCGGGCCGCACCTCGATGACCGGGTCGAGCAGGCCGGTGGGGCGGATGAGCTGCTCGGCGATGACGCCCTGCGCGCGCTCCAGCTCCCACGGCGCCGGGGTGGCCGAGACGTAGATCCGCTGCCCCACCCGGGCGTCGAACTCCTCGAAGGTGAGCGGCCGGTTGTCGAGCGCCGAGGGGAGACGGAAGCCGAAGTCCACCAGGGTCTGCTTGCGCGAGCGGTCGCCATGGTACATGCCCCGCACCTGGGGGATGGTCTGGTGGCTCTCATCGACCACCAGCAGGAGGTCGTCGGGGAAGTAGTCGAACAGGGTCGGCGGCGGCTCGCCCGGGGCGCGGCCGGAGAGGTGGCGCGAGTAGTTCTCGATGCCGTGGCAGTAGCCGATCTCCTTGAGCATCTCGAGGTCGAAGCGGGTCCGCTGCTCTAGGCGCTGGCGCTCCAGGAGCTTGCCCTGGACCTCCAGCTCGTCGAGCCGCCAGCGCAGCTCCTCCCGGATGGTCTCGATGGCCTGCTCCAGGCGGGACCTGGGGGTCACGTAGTGGGTCTTGGGATAGACCGCGATGCGGTCCACCTCCTGGACGGCCTCGCCGCGCAGCACGTCGAAGCGGGTGATACGCTCGATCTCGTCGCCGAAGTACTCGACGCGGATGCCCAGCTCGTCATAGGCGGGGAGGATCTCCAGCACGTCGCCGCGCACGCGGAAGCTGCCGTGGAAGAGGTCGAGCTGGGTGCGCTGGTACTGCATGTCCACCAGCCGGCGGATGACGCGGTCCATGCCCTCCGAGTCGCCGCGGCTGAAGAACTGGAGCATGCCGAAGAACGCCTCGGGCGAGCCGAGGCCGTAGATGCAGGAGACCGAGGCCACGATGATCACGTCCCGCCGCTCGAACAGGGCCTTGGTGGCCCTGAGGCGCAGGCGGTCGATCTCCTCGTTGATGCTGGTCTCCTTCTCGATGTAGGTGTCGGTCGCCGGGACGTACGCCTCGGGCTGGTAGTAGTCGTAGTAGGAGACGAAGTACTCGACGGCGTTGTGGGGGAAGAAGCTGCGGAACTCCTGGAAGAGCTGCGCGGCCAGCGTCTTGTTGTGGGAGAGCACCAGGGTGGGCCGGTTCACCGCCTCGATGACCTTGGCGATGCTGAACGTCTTGCCGGAGCCGGTGACGCCGAGGAGCACTTGCTCCTTGTCGCCGTTCTCGATCCCCTCGACGAGCTGGCGGATGGCCTCGGGCTGGTCCCCCTGCGGCGTGAAGCGCGAAACGAGTTGAAAGCCTGCCATGGCGGGATTGTAAACGCGGTCCGCACCCCAGGAATTCTCTCCCTCCTCTCCCCCTGGAGGGGAGGGCCGGGGAGGTGAGGGCCTACCCCGGCGGCGCCGTGCCCGAGCTGTGGCCGGCGAAGTCCTCCAGCATCTGGGTGAGATCTCGGACATCCTGCCGTGTGAGCCCCTTGCCCTTGCGGGTGAGCTCGAGGAGCTTGAAGTTGAGCGCCTGGGCACTCTGTGCGATCTCCTGGGGATTCTTGGCCGCGGCGGCCCGCTGCCGCGCCGCCTCGTAGGCCTGCTGGAGCCTCTGCCGCTCCTCGGGCGTCACGTCCGGAGGGAGGTTGGAGACGATGACCGTCTCCGATTGCTCGAGCGAGGTCCGTAGGATTTTGCCGAGGTTCTTCGCGGCGAAGTAGAAGAAACCGATGACCCCCACCCCCACGAGGACGAGCAGGACCAGGCATCCGATGACGAGGGGCTTGGGACATCCGCCGGTCCTGGGACGGGCCGACGGATCGAAAGGGGCTGCCGGTGTCGCGGGTGGCGGCGGGGGCTCGACGCGCGGGGGTTCCATTCGGGTCCTCCGATGGCCGTAGAGTCTTAAGAAGCCAGGGGTTTTCTATCACAGTCGCCGGTATAATCCCCAGCATGGAGTACGAGCCCCTGCCTGCGAACCGTTCCCAGTCCGCTCCCGTCGGCCGCGGGCCCCGGCGCCTGCTGCGCTGGACATGGCCGGTGCTCGCCGCCCTGGTCGTGGGAGCGATCACCGGCGTGGCCGTGGCGGCGGCCATCCACGT
Source organism: Thermoanaerobaculia bacterium (assembly GCA_036399915.1). Classification (GTDB taxonomy): domain Bacteria; phylum Acidobacteriota; class Thermoanaerobaculia; order Multivoradales; family UBA5704; genus DATARR01. The sequence goes on along the minus strand of DASWME010000111.1, from coordinate 15,825 downwards.
GCCGAAGGTCGAGTCGCTGACCGACTACACGCCGAGCCTGGTCACGCAGCTCTACGACAAGAACGGGCACGTCTTCGCCACCTTCGCCCGCGAGCGCCGCGTGATGCTGAAAGAAAGCGAGATGCCCGACATCCTCCAGCAGGCGGTGCTCGCTTCCGAGGATGCCAACTTCTTCCGCCACGGCGGCATCGACGCCATGGGCATCGTCCGCGCCGCGGTCACCGACCTGCGCGCCGGCCGGGTGGTGGAGGGGGCGTCCACCATCAGCATGCAGCTCGCCCGCACCCTCTATCTCACGCGCACGCGCACCTGGCGCCGCAAGATCGAGGAGGCGTTCGTGGCGGTGGAGCTGGAGAAGAACTACAGCAAGCCGCAGATCCTCACTCTCTACCTCAACCTGGTGAACCTCGGCCACGGCAACTACGGCGCCGAGGCGGCGTCCCGCTACTACTTCGACAAGCCCGCCGCGAAGCTGACGCTGCCCGAGGCCGCCATGCTCGCCGGCATCATCCCCGCCCCCAGCCGCTACAGCCCGTACCGCACGCCCGGGCTGGTGCTCAGGCAGCGGGACCGCGTGCTGCGACGCATGCTGGAGGAGAAGTTCATCACCCCCGAGCAGTACCAGCAGGCGCTCGCCACGCCGATCCTGGTGACCACCCAGCAGCCCGAGGAGGTGTTCGCCCCCTACTTCGCCGAGGACGTGCGCAAGCACCTGGAGACGACCTACGGCGCCACCAGCCTCTATGAAGCGGGCCTGCAGGTGCAGACCACGCTCGATCCCGAGCTCCAGCGGTCGGCCGAGAAGGCGGTGCGCGCGGGCCTCTTGAAGGTGGACCACCGGCGCGGCTGGCGCGGACCGATCGCCACCCTCAAGGCGGCGGACCTCGAATCGCAGCAGCTCCCCACCTGGGGTCAGGGCAAGCCCATTCCCGGCCGCTGGTACCAGGGGCTGGTGCTGGAGAGCGACGCGCAGAGCGCCCGCGTCAAGATCGCCAAGGAGGTCTACACCCTGGGACCGCAGGGGATCGCCTGGACCCGCCGCCGGCAGCCGGACGATCTGCTCAAGCGCGGCGACGTGGCCTGGTTCCGCTTCGAGATGCCGGAGACGAAAGCGAAGAAAGAGGCCAAATCAGGGGAAAACCCCAAGGAAGCGGCCGCCGCGGTTCCGCCGGCGGAGCCCCGGCTGAGGCTGGAGCAGCAGCCGCGGATGGAAGCCGCCGCGGTGATCGTCGAGCACCGGACGGGCGCCGTGCGCGCCATGGTCGGCGGCTGGGACTTCGACCGCAACAAGTTCAACCGCATCACCCAGGCCCGCCGGCAGGTGGGCTCGTCGTTCAAGCCCTTGGTGTACGGCGCCGCCCTGGAGGCGGGCTGGACCCCGTCGGACACGCTGCTCGACGCGCCCACCTCGTTCATCGGCGCCGACGGCCGGCTGAGCTACCGGCCGCAGAACTACTACCACAAGTACTCCGGCATCGTGACCCTGCGGCGCGCCCTGGAGCTGTCGATCAACGTGCCTGCGGTCAAGCTGTTCGACCTGGTGGGCGGCAAGCGGGTGGTGGACTTCGCCCACCGCTGCGGCATCCAGACCCGGCTGCCCACCTGGCCCAGCATCGCCCTGGGCGCGGCCGACCTGGTGCCGCTGGAGGTGGCCGCGGCCTACGCCACCATCGCCAACCAGGGGACGCACATCGCGCCCTACCGGATCGAGAAGGTGACGACGCTGGACGGCCAGGTGCTGGAACAGCACTTCCCCGCCACCTACAGCGCCACCACGCCGGCCGTGGCGTACGTGCTCACCCACATGATGGAGGGAGTGGTCGACCATGGCACGGCGTACGACATCCACGACCTGCCGCTCGACATCGCGGGCAAGACCGGCACCACGGACGACTTCTCGGACGCCTGGTTCGTGGGCTTCACCCCGCGCTACACGATCCTCACCTGGATCGGCTACGACGTGAAGCGCTCGCTGGGCTACGGCATGAGCGGCGCCGTGGCCGCGCTGCCCATCTGGCGCGCCATCGTCCAGGACGGCCTCGCCGCCGGCTGGCTGCAGAAGGGGGAGACCTTCCAGCCGCCGCCGGGCGTGCTCGAGCGCGATGTCGAGTACTACTCCGGCCTCCTCGCCCAGGGCGGCCGGACCATCAAGGAGGTCTTCGTCGCCGGCACCGAGCCCAACCGGCAGCACAGCCCGCAGTGGTCCACGATCACCAGCCTGCCGTGGTACCAGCAGAAGGCCTTCTACATCCCCAAGGAAGGCGAGAACATGCCGGCCAAGCCGGGCGCCGAGGCCGCGGCGCCCGAGGCGCAGCCGCAGGCCACGGACCCCGGGCCCCAGGACCTGCCGGCGCAGGAGCCGCCGCCGCCAGGGGAGGAGACGGAGGAAACTCCGCCGCAGGAGCCACCGCCGCCGCGGTAGGCCCTCACCTCCCCGGCTTCCGCCCCACCATCCCGAAATCCCGGTACCCGAACAGCATCTCGTCGAGATGGTCCCGCAGGCGGTTGACCCGGTCGGCCAGCCAGCGCTGCTCCTCGGGCAGCCTGGCGAGGTCGATCTCGGGCAGGCGCTCGGCCGCGGGGAAGGGGTGCAGGTCGAGCCGCTCGACCGGATCGAAGCCGGCCAGCTCGTACATCAGCTTCAGGCTGTCGGGATGGACCGGGCGGAGGTGGGTGGGATCGCGCCAGAAGTTGCGGGCGGCCATCACGATCGAGAGCGGGTTGGGCGTCTCCAGGATCAGCACGCCGCCGGGCCGCAGCGCCCGCCAGGCGAGGCGCACCAGGCGGTCCAGCGCGCCCAGGGGCAGGTGCTCGATGACGTGGAAGGAGAGGAGGGCGCCGAGGCTCCCCTCCGGCGCGCCGGCCAGGGCCTCGAAGAGGTCTCCCACCTCGGCGTCCAGGCCCTGGTCGTGGCAGATCTCCACCATGCGGGCGCTGGAGTCGACTCCCCGGCCGGCGAGGCCGTGGTCGCGCAGGAGGGCCAGCGCCTCGCCCCGGCCGCAGCCGAGGTCGAGCACCGGCGCCCCTTCCGGCAGGCTCTTCAGATAGGGCAGATAGGAGGAGATCCGCTCCCGGATCTCCTCTTCGGCGCCCCGGTAGCGGAGCTCCAGCTCCAGGTAGCCGTGCTCCTCGTGGGCGCGGGCCACGGCCTCGACCGCGGTGCCGGAGCCCTCCGCAGAGGAGCGCACCATGGCGAGGGCCGCGCCGAGGTCGCCCAGCAGGTCGCGGACCTCGCGCCGGTACAGGTCCAGCTTCTGGTCGGCCCGGGCGTAGACCGCGTCGTTGTGGCGCATGATCTCATAGACGCCTTCGGCGTCGAGCGCCTCCTGGTACTCGATCCGCCTAAGATGGTCGGCGCGGGCCGCGTCGAGCCGCTCCAGGTGCTCGAGCAGGATGACGTTGAAGGTGCGCTGCCGCTCCCAGAGGTCGTTCTGGGGAATCTTGACGAGAGGGCGGAGGAGGCGCTTGGCCGCGACGACCAGGCGCCCGAGAAGACCGCGATGGCTGCGGATGGGGAACTCGTGATTCCCCGCCCACAGCCACCGCCAGGCGGAGAGGTCGCGGGTGGGCTCGACGAGGAAGTCGTCCACCGCAGGGGCGCGACGCTCCGGGACGCCGGGTCCGTCCGCCATCGTGCCCCTCGGGCCGGCTACTCTTCCGCCGTTACCCCGACGGTCACCTCGGCGATGACCTCGGGGTGCAGCTCGATGCGCACCGGATGATCGCCGAGGGTCTTGATGCCGCCCTCGAGATCGATGCGCCGGCGGTCCACGACGAAGCCCTTCTTCTCCAGGACCTCGGCGACGTCACCGGCAGTGACCGAACCGTAGAGCGTGCCGGTCTCGCCAACCCGCTTGGGGATCTCGAGCCGCAGACCCTCCATCTGGCGGGCGATCTCGGCCGCGGCGTCGCGCTCCTTGGCGTGCTGGGCGTCGATCTTGGCCCGCTGCTGCTCGAAGAACTTGAGGTTGGCGTGGGTCGCCTCGAGGGCGATCCCCTGGGGAACGAGGAAGTTGCGGCCGTAGCCCGGCTTGACGTCCACCACCTCGCCCCGCTTGCCGAGATGGCGCTGGTCGCTGAGCAGGATGACTCTCACGTTCCCCCTCCTAGTCCGTGGTGAACGGGATCAGCGCCAGGTGGCGCGCCCGCTTGATCGCCTGCTGCAAGGGGCGTTGATGGTTGGCGCAGGTGCCCGAGATCCGCCGCGGCAGGATCTTGGAGCGCTCGGGGATGAACTGCTGCAGCAGCTTCACGTCCTTGTAGTCGATATAGTCGATCTTGTCGGCGCAGAACTTACAGACCTTGCGCCGGCGGAAGAAGACCTTTCTCGCGCGTCCCATGGCTCAAACCTCCTCTTCCCCGGCCTCGACGCCGGCGGCGCCCGCGGGCTCCCGCTGCTCCTCGGCCGCACCGGCGGCGGAGCCGCCTCCGGCGGAGCCCGCCGCCGGCTGCCGGCGGGCGGCGCGCTTGAGGTCCTCGTCGGTACGGACCGTCAGATAGCGCAGGATCTTGTCGTTCTGGCGCATCCGGTGCTCCACCTCCGGCAGCGAGGTCCTGCCGGTTTCGCTGCCGATGTAGAGCAGGACGTACTTGCCCTCGTTCAGCTTGTTGATGGGGTAGGCGAGCTTGCGCCGGCCCCAGTTCTCTTCGCCGGTGATCTGGGACCCGCCGGCGGTGATCATGTTCTTGTAGTCCTGGGTCATGGTGATCACGTCCTCGTCGGACACGCGAGGGTCGACCACGAACATCAGCTCGTACGTGCGCATGGTGGTGGATGTCCTCCCTATGGCCTGGGTCGGTCCCGCTTCTCGCGGAACAGAGAGGTTGACTTGCTCGGCGGCGCCGCGAAGGCCCGCCCTACGGAACGGCTGATTTTACATGGTGCGGGGGAAAAGGCAAGGGGAAACCTACCCGTTGTGCCGGTTCATCGCCACCTCCACCCCCTCCCGCACCCAGGTCTCGCAGGCGTCCGCGGCGTGGCGGACCATCTCCGCGGCGGATTCCAGCTCCTCCGGCGTGAAGGGAGAGAGGACGAAGTCGACCAGTTCGTCCCCCTGCGGCCGGCCGTCCTCCGGAGCCACGCCGAGGCGGAGCCGCGGCACGTCGGCGGTGCGCAGGTTCTCGATCACCGACTCCAGGCCCCGATGGCCGGCGGGGCTCCCCGACCGGCGCAGCCGGATCTTCCCCAACGGCAGGTTGACCTCGTCGTAGATCACCAGGACCGCAGCCGGCTCCAGGCCGTAGCGCTCGGCGAAGCACCGGGCGGCATAGCCGCTCCGGTTCATGTACGTCTGGGGCTTGGCCAGCAGGACGTCCCCCTCGCCGCGCGCCAGGCGGCCGGTGAGGGAGTTGCACTCCAACCGATCGACGGGGACCGCCCACCGCCGGGCGAGCTCCTCGACAACCCGGAAGCCTACGTTGTGGCGGGTGTCGCGGTACTCCTCGCCCGGGTTGCCCAGCCCGAGGATGAGATGCATGCAGGGTTGCGCGGGGAGCCCTACTCCTCCGCCTTGGTCCGCTTGATGACCTCGGGCTCGGCGCGCTCGGCCTCGCCCTCGGCGGGCGCCGCCTCGTGCGCCTCCAGGCGGCTATGGCTGATGGAGACGATGACCTTCTCCGGCTCGTCGAGGAGCGTCACGCCCGGGGGGAGGCTCAGGGCCCCGACCTCGGCGTGCTGACCCACGTGCAGCCCGCTGATGTCGCAGTCGATGTGCTTCGGGATCTCGCCCGGCAGGCACTCGACGTTGACCTCGCGGGTGACGAAGTCGACCAGGCCGCCCTCGGTCTTGACGCCCACGGGCGTGCCCACCAGCTCGACCGGCACGGTGACGCGGACCTTCTGGTCCATCGTCACACGCTGGAAGTCGATATGGATCACCTGGCGGCTGACCGGGTCCACCTGCATATGGCGGATCATGGCGTGCCGCTCCTTGTCGCCGAGCTTGAGCAGGAAGATCGGGTTCTCACCGGCGTGCTTCTTCATGGTGTCGACAAGGGTCTTGCGGTCCACCTCGATGGCCACGCTCTCCTTGCCGCCGCCGTAGACGACGGCGGGGATCTTGCCGTTGGCGCGGGAGCGCCGGTTGGCGTTCTTCCCGGTCTGCTCCCGGGGCTGGACTTCGATGCTCATGGTTTCAGTCATGGGATTTCCTCGCCTTCTAGACGAACAGGGAGCTCACCGAGCTGTTCTCGTGGATCCGGCGGATGGCCTCACCGAGCAGCGGTGCCACCGAGAGCGGCCGCAGCTTCGGCAGGCGGGAGAGCTTGGCGTCCACCGGCGTCGTGTTGGTGATGAGGACGGTCTCCAGGCACGAATCGGCGATGCGCGAGAGCGCCGGCCCGGAGAGGACGCCGTGGACGCCCGCCGCGAGGACCCGCTGGGCCCCCTCCTTCTTCAGGGCGTCCACCGTCTTGGTCAGGGTGCCGGCCGTGTCGATGATGTCGTCGACGACGATGGCGTTGCAGCCGGCGACGTCGCCGATGACGTGCATGATCTCGGCCTCGTTGGGCGCCGTGCGGCGCTTGTCCACGATGGCGAGGCCCGCCTCCAGCCGCTTGGCGATGGCCCGCGCGCGCTCGACGCCGCCGGCGTCGGGGGAGACCACCACCAGGCTGGGCACGTCGAGCCCGCGCACCGCGTCCAGGAGCACCGGCGCCGCGAACAGGTGATCCACCGGCACGTCGAAGAAACCCTGGATCTGGTCGGCGTGGAGGTCCATGGTCAGCACGCGGTCGGCGCCGGCGCGCGAGATCAGGTCCGCCACCAGCTTGGCGGTGATGGGCACGCGCGGCCGGTCTTTCTTGTCCTGCCGCGCATAGCCGTAGTACGGCAGGACCGCCGTCACGCGCGACGCCGAGGAGCGCTTGAAGCTGTCGAGCATGATCAGCAGCTCCATCAGGTTGTCGTTGACGGGGCTGCTCGTCGGCTGGACGACGAACACGTCCGAGCCACGCACGTTCTCCTCGATCTGGCAGAACGTCTCGCCGTCGGAGAAATTGTACGCGGAAACCCGGCCGGCCTCGAGGTTCAGGTAGTCGCAGATCTCAGCCACCAGCGCCGGATGCGCGCGCCCGCCGAAGATTTTCAATTCACCGGCCATACTCCCCCTTTGAATGGGACGACCCTCGAGACCCGCCGCGGGAGCGGGGCTCACGCGGACGCAAGCGGCGGGGACGGACTGCTGCCTTCTGCCCAGTCCTGGTTGGGGCGGGAGGATTCGAACCTCCGGATGCCAGATCCAAAGTCTGGTGCCTTACCACTTGGCGACGCCCCAGTCTGGTACGCTGTCTCACCCCAAACGACAGGCAGAGTCTTGTAGGAACGCGGTATGCCCGCGCCCCGCACCCCCGGGCAGCCGCCTGGCGCACACCCGCGCATCCCGGAAACCGGGACGAGGTCTGAAGCCTACACGGTCCAGAAGGAGTCGCGGAGGTGTATCTCCTCGACCTCCTCCAGGGTCTTCTCCGGCGACGCGGCGAGGGGCACTTCCTCCTCGCTGACGCTCGGCTGAATCCGCAGGCCGCGCTCTCCCCGATCCGCCGCAGGCTCGCCCCTCTCCGCGCGGACCCGGTCGTACTCGGCCAGCACCTTGTCCTCGATCATCCGCCGCGTCTCGTTGTTCAGCGGGTGGGCGACGTCCTTGAACTCGCCGTTCTTCTTCTTCCGGCTCGGCATGCTGATGAACAGCCCGTCCTTCCCCTGGATGATCTTGATGTCGTTGACCATGAAACAATGGTCGAACACGATCGAGACGAACGCCTTCAGCTTCTCCTCTTGGATCGGAAAGACCTTGACCTCTGTAATCTCCATTTTTCACGTCCTCTCCGGGTCATCCCTGGTCGTTCCTCGGCGTGTAATGGAGGTGCGACCGGCGCGCTTCGCGCGGGGCCACCGCCCCGAGGAGCCACCCTGTGTCGCTGCGGTGTCCCCAAGCGGAAAACGGCGGTCAGTGGGCTCCGTTATCCGGCGAGGGGGGCCGCACACTATACACGCGTCGGCATCAATTCAGGCATTATATACTGGCCGAACCTCCGGAGAGCACTCGGGGCCATTTTCCAGGAAAGCAACCCCCCGCTGCCGGCGCACGGCGGACTTCCGCCCCGCGCGGGTCCCTTATGCTAGAGGCGAGGAGCGGGGCTGTCAAATGAAGCCGGCCCCTCCAGCGGTTCCCCACCCGGCTCCGGCACCTGCTGCTCGCCGCACGGGACCTGCCGGTACCCCGTGGGAGGCTCCAGCCGCGCCGGCTCCCGATCCAGGTTCTCCCGCAGCACCTCCCGCCAGCGCACCTGCACGTTCCGCTCGCGGTCCGAGAGGATCGACCAGTCCTCGCGGCGGCTCCACCAGACCTTGGGCGTGCTGCCCTCCGCCAGGGTCCAGCTCACCACCAGCCCCTGTTCCCCCAGGCTTCCGTACCAGCGCTGGTTCGCGCTGTCGCGGAAGTCGAACTCCCGGCCCCGCGGCTCGGCGCTCGGCGAGCCGGCGGCGGGCTCGGCGGGCACCCGGCCGAGCAGCAGCGAGGGGAGCGAGAGCAGAGGGAAGGGTCCCAGGGGCACGCCGGAGAGGTCGAACCTCCCTTCGAAGTGACAGTAGGTGCGGCCGCGGTGGTTCAGCCACAGGCCGTCGTCGTTCGCCACGTCGAGGCTCCACAGCGAGCGCCCGAGCGGGTCGACCGCCTGGAGCTGGTAGCGCGCCGGCGAGGCGAGGCGGAGGGTGACCCGGAAGGAGCCCTCCCCCTCCGGGCCCGAGTAGCTCACGCGGTAGAGCCGCTGCGAGCCGTAGGCCCCCTGGGGGATCTGCCATGGGGCGAGGGTCCCGGCCGGCAGCGGCCGGGGAGGCGGCGCGCCCGCGCAGGCCGCGACGAGGGGAAGGAGGAGGGCGGCGGTCCTAGCGCCGGGGGGCCTTGTCGAGGTCGCCCAGCTTGCGCCGCACCGTCTCGGCGTTGTCGCCCTCGAGATCGAGCGCCCGCCGGTAGGCCTGCCGTGCCCTCTCCGTCTGCCCCAACGCAACATAGACGTCCCCCAGGTGCTCTTGCAACGTCGCGTCCTCGGGCTCCAGACGGGCGGCCCGCTCCAGGTAGCCGCGGGCCTGCTCCGGGCGGCCGAGTCGATAGTAGGTCCAGCCCAGGGAGTCCACGTAGGCGCCATTGTCCGGATCGAGCGCCACCGCCCGGCTCACCAGCGTCAAGGCTTCCTCCAGGTTGGTGCCCGCCTCGGCGAACGTGTAGCCGAGGTAGTTCAGCGCCGCATGGAAATCCGGCTCGAGCTCGATCACGCGCCGGAACTGCGCCACCGCCCGGTCGCGCTGCCCGGTGCGCTCGTAGGCCGCCCCCAGCAGGAAGCCGGTGACGGCCTGGTCGGGATGGGCGGCGGCGAGCTTCTCCAGGATCGGGATCGACTCCTGGTAGCGGTCCAGCCGCTGATAGGCCTGGGCCGCGGCCAGGGCGGCGGTCTCGTCGCCTGCCCTGAGCTGGCCGAGCACGCGCCCCGCCTCCTCGTCGCGGCCGGCGCGGGACAGCACTTCGGCCCGCTTGCCCAGCACTCCCATGCTCTCCTTCTCCCGGCCGAGCAGGTCGAGCGCCTCGTCGAAGCGCCGGGCCCGGGCCAGGGCGTCGGCCTGGAGCAGCACGGCCTGGCTGCGGACCGCGTCGTCCGCGGCCGCGAGCAGAGGGCGCAGCGCCTCCCCCACCTTGTCCCACTGCTTGGCGTCGAACCAGATCTGGGCGGCTTCCAGGCGGATCTCCTGCGCCTCCTTGGCCGTGCCGTCGCGCTCCAGCGTGTCCGCGAGGCCGGCCAGCATCGACGCCGCCTCCTCGCGCCGCCCGGTGCGCTGCAGGACCCGGGCGAGGGTGAGCGCGATCCCGGTGTCCTTCGGCTGGGCGGCGCGCACTTTGCCGAGCAGGTCGAGCGCCTCCTCGTTCTTGCCCTGGGCCGCCAGGATCAGCCCCCTGAGGAGGGCGAGGGACTGGCTCTCCGGGTCCTTGCCGGCGAGGACGTCGACCGCCTTCAGCGCCGCTTCCAGGTCCCCGCTCTGGTAGAGGGCCCAGGCGAGCTGGCGCTGGAGCCGCGGATCGTCCCGCACCTCCTCCGGAGCTCCCCGCAACGTCTCCAGGACAGCCTTGGCGTCCCCCTGCCGGCTCTGCAGGTCCACCAGGGCGAGGCGGGCCTCGAGCGAGGTGGGGTCGAAGGTGAGGATCTCCTGCAACGCCTTCTCGGCTTCCGCCGGCTTGTTGGCCCGCATCAGCGACTCGACCAGCAGGGCGTAGGCCATGCGCTGCTGCGGGAGGTTGTTCACCAGCTCGCGGAAGACCTCCGCCGCCTTGTCCGGCTGGTTCTGCTCGAGGTAGATCCGCCCCAGGGTCAGAAAGGACTGCGCGTCGCCCGGATCGCGCCGCCGCACCACCTCCAGGGCGTCCCGCGCCGTGGTCAGGGCGGTGGGATCGCTCGGCGCCAGGTCGAGGTAGATCTCGCCCAGCGCCCGCAGCACGTCCAGGTTGTCCGGCGCCAGCCTTCGGGCCGCGGCGATCTTCTCCGTCGCCTTGCGCAGCGACTCATCGCGCATCGTCGAGCCGCGCGCGTACTGGGCCATGCGGGCCAGGAGCTGCGCGTGCTCGAGCAGGACATAGGCCGTCTCCGGCGACTGCGGCGCCAGCCTCTCGGCCTCCTCGAAGGCGGCCAGAGCGTCGTTGACCGACCCTTCGACGGCCAGGAGCTTGCCCAGGGCGAACTGGTACGAAGCCGTCGGCGCGCTGGTCGCGGCGGGCGGCGGAGCGGCGGCGAGGGTGGAGGACAGCAGGACGAGGCAGGCGGCCGAAACCGCGGCGGCGTAAAGCTTCACGCTTCGCAGGATAACAGCGCCGCGCGCCGCTTTACAAGGCTATCGAGCCGCCTCTATAATGTCGCCCTTACGCTTAAGTACCGGAAAGTGAATAATTTAGAGGCACAGATGGACGACGGGGCCGGCGCCGGCGCGCCAGCGGGAGACCAGGTCCGCCAGCCCTAGGGGCGGGCGGCGAGCTCATCGACGATGGGCAGGCTCGGGCAGATCCTCGTGGCGCGCGGCTGGATCACCGTCCAGCAGTTGACGCGCGCGCTCAAGACCCAGAACGTGGCCGGTGGCCGGCTCGGCACCTGCCTGCTCGAGATGGACGCCCTCAGCGAGGAACTGCTGCTCAGGGGCCTGTCCGAGCAGTTCGGCGTCCCGGCCGTGGGCATCGACGACCTGCGCGGCATCCCCGAAGAGGTGCTGGGCCTGATCTCCGACAAGCTGGCGCGCCGGCTGCGCGCCGTCCCCTTCCGCGTGGAGGCGGGGCGGCTCGACGTCGCGCTCATGGACCCGCGCAACCTCTCGGCCCAGGACGAGATCGCCTTCGCTTCCGGCAAGCGCGTCAAGGTCCACGTCGCCCACGAGCTCCGCATCCTCGAGGCGCTGGAGAAGTACTACGGCGAAGAGTTCCCCTCCCGCTTCGGCATGGTGCTGGACCGGCTGAACCGGGCTCGCTTCCTCTGGGACAAGCCCGCCGAGCACCCGCAGCCCGAGCCCGCCGGAGCGCTGCTGGACCACCCCTTCGCCACGCCGCCGAAGATCAAGCTCCCGCCGCCGCTGCCCGACCTGCCGGCCGCGGCGCAAGCCCATCCGGGGCCGGCCCCCGTGGCGGCCGCGCCGGCCCCCGCCGCAGCCGCGCGCATCGCCGCTCCGGCCCCCGCTCCGCAGCCCGCGCCGCCCCGGCCAGCGACCGTCTCCCTGACGCCGGAGGAGCGGGCGGAGCTGGGCGCCTTCTCCTGGGTGGAGCCGGCGTCCTCCGACCGGTCGATCCCTGCCCCCGCCAACCTCGACGAGGTGGACGCCGCGCTGGCCCGCGCCCGGGATCTCGACGAAGTCGGGCAGGTCCTGCTCGGCTTCCTCGGGCGCAATCACCGCCGGGCGGCCCTCTTCCAGGTGTCGCGCGAGCGGGTCAACGGCTGGAAGGTGCACGGCACGGGGATCGACCGCGATGCCTTCGCCGCCTTCTCCATCGGCTTCGACCAGCCCTCGCTGTTCCTCAATCTGCGCCAAGGCAGCGGCCTCTACCTCGGCCCCCTGCCGCCCATGCCGACCCACCGGCAGCTCGCCCGTGCCTGGGGCGGCGACCTGCCGCGCGACTGCATGTTGCTGCCGGTTCGCATCAAGGACCGGCTGGTGATGGTCATCTACGCCGACGGCGCCACCAAGGGGCCGGTCGAGCTGCCGCAGATGCAGCGCCTCATGGCCCTCGCCACCACCGCCGTGGAGCGCTGCATCCTGCAGCGCAAGCGCGGAAAGGCCAAGTCCTAGGCAGAGAGAAGTTTCCTTTTGTTGACACCTCTTGAGACCCGTTGTTAGACTCCCCCCGTTTCGGAGCGGCAATGATCAAGTCGGACATCGTCGACCGCGTCGCGGAAATCACGGACGTGCCCCGAGTGAAGGCGGCGCAGGCCGTCGACACCATCATCGAAGCGATGAAGAACGCGCTGTGCGACGGCAAGCGCATCGAGCTCCGCGGCTTCGGGGTCTTCCAGGTGCGCGACCGCAAGAAGGGCGTCGGCCGCAACCCCAAGACGGGCGTCGAGGTGGCGATCTCCCCCGGCAAGACGGTCCGCTTCAAGCCCGGCAAGGACCTGAAGAACCTCTGAGCGGGGCCTCACCCCTGTCTCCTCCTCAAGAAGCGATGAGCGACGGCACCCGCGACTGGCGGCAGGGGCCGCCGTTTCCTCCGCCTCTGATCGAGCTGCTGCCGGCGCCGGGAGACGTCCACGCGCCCGCGGTTCCCAAAGTCGAGCGCCCCCGCTACGGCCTGGCCCTGTTCCTCTTCGCGATGACGTTCTTCTGCGCGACGACGCTCGGGCCGGTCATGCTCATCTTCAGCCGGACGGACATGATGACGCTCATGCCCCCCTTCCTGCTGCCCGGGGTCGTGGCCGAGGTCTGGCGGACCCCCGGACTGCTGCGGATGGGACTCGCCTTCTCCATTCCGGCGCTCACCATCCTGCTCGCCCATGAACTGGGGCACTACGCCGCCTGCCGGCGCTACGGGCTGCCCTGCACGCTTCCCTATTTCCTGCCGGTGCCCTTCAACTTCGGGACGTTCGGGGCCTTCATCAAGATCAAGGCGCCGATCTACAGCAAGCGGCAGCTCTTCGACGTGGGGATCGCGGGGCCCATCGCCGGCTTCGTGGCATTGATCCCGTTCCTGCTCTATGGCATCGCGAAGTCCCACCCCGCCACCCTGGTCCCGCCCGCGGGCGCGCCCGACTCCCTGCTCCTCCTGCCGGGCCACTGCCTCGCGATCGAGCTGGCGATCTGGCTCTTTCACGGCCGCTTGGCCGACGGCATGGTGCTCGACCTCCACCCGGCCGCGCTCGGGGCCTGGCTCGGTCTGTTCGCCACGGCCCTCAACCTCCTCCCCCTGGGGCAGCTCGACGGCGGGCACATCCTCTACGCTGCGACCGGTCGCCAGCAGCGCCGTCTGGCCCTCCCCCTCTGGCTGGCCCTGGTCGTGCTGGGCTTCTTGTGGTGGGGCTGGTTTCTCTGGTGCCTCATCGTCCTGCTGATCGGCCTCTACCATCCACCAGTCTATGACGAGAGCATTCCGCTGGACCTCAAGCGGCGCCTCTTCGCCGCGTTCGCCCTCGTGATGTTCCTCCTCGCCTTCATCCCGGTGCCGATCCGGGAACTGGCGGTGAGGTGAGCGCCCGGGCGGGCTAGAACTCCGCGATCAGCGTCACCGGCCCGTCGTTGACCAGGGCAACCTCCATGGCGGCGCGGAAGCGGCCGGTCTCCACTCGGAAGCCGCGGCGCCGGAGATCCTCCACCAGGGCTTCGACGAGGGGCTGCGCCTCCTCGGGTGGCGCGGCGCGGTCGAAGGAGGGGCGACGCCCCCGGGCGATCGAGCCCGCCAGGGTGAACTGGGAGACGACCAGGAAGGAGCCGCCCACGGCGGTGAGGTCCAGGTTCATCTTGCCGGCCCCGTCCTCGAAGACCCGCAGGCCGGCCAGCTTCTCGGCGGCCGCGCGCGCCTTTTGCGGGCCGTCCCCCCGCTCGATCCCCACGAACACCAGCAGGCCGGGGCCGATCTCCCCGACCACCTCGCCGGCCACCGCGACCGACGCCCAGCGCACCCGCTGCAAGATCAAACGCACTTTTTCCGTCTTTCTTATATAGGAGAGAAATTTTTCGCCCGACCGCTCCCGTTCCGCCCGCCGGGCTGCCGGGACGGTTGTGATACCGTAACCGATTCAAGGCCAGAGGAGAACGGACGCATGGTCAACAAAGTGATCCTGATCGGCAATCTCGGCCGCGACCCGGAGGTGCGGTCGACCCCCTCGGGACAGCCGGTCGCGAGCTTCACCCTGGCGACCAACCGCCGCTGGAAGGACAAGAACGGCCAGCGCCAGGAGCAGACGGAGTGGCACAACATCGTCGTCTGGGGCAAGCAGGCGGAAGTCGCCGGCCAGTACCTGACCAAGGGCAAGCAGATCTACCTGGAAGGCCGGCTGCAGACCCGCTCCTGGGACGACCGCCAGACGGGCGAGAAGCGCTACCGCACGGAGATCGTCTGCGAGAACTTCCAGATGCTCGGCCAGCGCGGCGGCGAGTTCGAGGGCGGCGGTGGCGGCTACGGCGCCTCGCAACAGCCGTCCTCCGGCCCGTCCTACGACGAGGGCGGCGGCTTGGGCGAGCCCGAGGACGACGACATCCCCTTCTGACGTTTCCGGGAGGCTCCAGGAGAGATGCAGGGGCGCGGCATGCTGCGTCCCTGCAGAGTCCCTCCGCATCTCCTGGATGCTCCGCCCCGCCGCTCCGTACATACTCATCGGAGAAGACCACGTCGTATCATGGCTCTGGAGGTTGCCGCCATGCCGAGACGCGCCGTTCCGATCCTCGCCCTCCTGTTGACCTGTACCCCAGCCCTCGCCGGGACCTGGGCTCCGCTTGGTCCGTTCGGGGGGACCGTCACGGCGCTGGCAGTGGATCCCGTGAACGCCCAGGTCGTCTACGCCGGCACGTTCGGAGGCGGGCTGTTCAAGAGCCTGGACGCTGGCGAGACCTGGATGCCCGCCAGCCGGGGGCTGGCGGGCGCCAGCGTTGAACTCGTGGCCTCCCTGGCCATCGATCCCGCGCGGCCCGCGACCCTCTATGCCGGGACGCTTCTGGGCGTCTACAAGAGCACGGACGGCGGCGCGTCGTGGCTCCCCTCGCTGCCCCTCACATTCCCCGACGAGTTCGGGGCTCTGGCGATCGATCCCCGCACTCCCTCCACCCTCTTCGCGGGTAACAGGTCAGGAATCTACAAGAGCACGGACAGCGGCGACACCTGGGTGTTGAAGAACACCGGGCTGCCGCTGTCGGAGCCCTCCGTCAGCGCGCTGATGGTGGACCCCACGCAGCCGGGCCTGGTCTACGCCGGGATCGGAATCGACGGCCTCTACCGGAGCCTGGATGGCGGCGAGACCTGGTCCCTCGCCCGCGAGGGGATCGTCTCCGCCCTGGCAGCCTCGGCGCAGACGGACACTATCTACGCCGGGACCTACAAGGGTGTGTTCAAGAGCAAGGACCACGGCGAGAGCTGGCGCTCTACCGGCCGCTTGCCGAAGCAGTCCGTCACCGCTCTGATCATCGATCCGCAGTCCGCAAGCACCCTGTTCGCGGCTGTCTTCGGATTCGGAGTCTTCCGGAGCACCGACGGCGGCGCCTCCTGGGCTCCTGCCAGCCGCGGCCTCACCAACTCCACGGTTCTCGCCCTGGCCGCAGGTGGCGACGCGCTCTACGCCGGCACCGAGGGGCAGCAACGCCTCGGTGGAGTCTTCAAG
>DASWME010000110.1:0-23138 GCA_036399915.1 Thermoanaerobaculia bacterium | reverse complement strand
GCCGGCGCGCCAACAGAGAGCCGCAGAGAGATATTCTAGAGTGACATGCCGAAACCGACCCGCCCGTCGCACCTCTCCAAATACGCGGAGAGAACGCTCGCCGCCGTGGCTGCCCAAGGGCTCGGCCATACCATCTCCGTGGGGGGCGCTCTCGGGCTGCTGCACTACCTCGATTACCGTTCCACCCATGATGTGGATGCCTGGTGGACCCCTTCAGCAACTCTCGACGGTCGCGAGCACGTCCTCCGAGCCATCGAGGTAGCCCTGGAACCCTACGGCGAGGTCCGGACCCGGCAATGGGGTGACGTCGTGAGCTTGGAGCTGATGGTTGGTGGCAAAAAGGTCTTCAGTTTCCAGATTGCGGCGCGCTCGGTCCAACTCGAACCGTTCAATACCCTCCCCTGGACGGACGTTCCGCTTGACAGCTTTCCCGATCTGGTGGCGAGCAAGATGGTCGCCCTTGTGGAGCGCGGCGCGCCCAGGGACTTCCGAGATCTCTACGCTCTGTGTCATGCTGGCCTTACGACCCCTCCAGAGTGCTGGCAACTCTGGAAGCAGCGTCAGCAAGGGGCAGGCAGCGATGACGACCCGCACCGCGCCCGCCTCGCCGTGGAGACCCATCTGGCACGGATCTCCCGACACCGTCCTTTGGAGGAGATCGCGGATCCGCATCAGAAGGCAGAAGCCGAGCGGGTGCGCTTCTGGTTCAAGGCGGAGTTCCTCCATGCCCTCTTGGATTGACGGCGCCCTGTATCCAGATACCGACATCCCCGAGGATCTTTGTTCTCTGGAAGATCGGGTCGATTTCCTGGCCCGTCTCTGCGCGGCCTGGGATTTCGGCCTCCTGCCGGACTGGGAGACTATCGAGGAGATCCGTCGCCCCGATTGGCGCGAGGCGGTCGACGCCACCCGCCTGCTCACCTCTCCCACCTATCACCTCGTCCGGGATTGGCACGGCCTACCTTCCCTGCCGTACCTGGGGCAGCAGCTCGCCTATATCCGGGACGATCCGAACCTGGCATTCGTGTGATCTGTTGCCGAAAGGCGTCAAATTTGACTGCCGGCAGGCGATCTCTCCATACTCGTTTGATGGCCGAGCCCGTCCGCAAGATGCCGGCCGACCGGGAGCCGGAGTCCCCTCCCAGCGACGATCCCTTCCGCTACGGATCACGGTGGCGGCGCGTCCGCCTGCCCAGCGGCGAAGTCGTCGATCAGCAGATCCCGCTGACGGTGGAGGACCTTCTCGATCCGCAACTCGGAGACGAAGTGCCTCAGAGCGGTCCCCACTCCGAAGCCGCCACCCAGTTGTTCGATCTGCTGAAGAGGCACTTCGCGCCCCGGGAAGACGTGCTGGTCACCTTCGACATGAAGGTGCTCTGGGGCATCCCCGGCCTGCCCGAGCCGTCTCCAGACGTGGCGGTGATCCTGGGCATTCGCGACAAGAAGCGGAGCCGGACGCTCTTCGACGTCCCTCAGGAAGGCGTCCGCCCCTCCCTGATCATTGAGGTCGCCTCCCCCTTCGACACCGAGGTCCGCCGCAACGACTACGAGAAGAAAGTGGATCTCTGTGAGCGGATGGGACTCCCCGAGTACCTGATCGCCGATCCGCCCTTCTCCGAGGACGACCGGCTCCTCTGGACCGGCTATCGGATGGCTCCCGGCGGGCGTTACGAGAAGATCCAGCCGGACACAGAGGGTTTCCTCCTCTCCGAGACCGCCGGACTGCTCTTCGGCGTCGCCGACGACGAACGCACGCCCCGGGTCGTCGATGTTGCCACGAGGGAGCGGCTGTTCACCTCCAGTGAGATCGACGCTGCCCGGACCCGAGAGGCCGAAACCCGGAAGGTTGCCGAAGAACGCGCCAAGGCGGCCGAAGACGAACTGGCCCGCCTGCGGGCGGAGTTGGAGCGGCTCAGGAAGCCGTAACCCCGTCCTTCAGAGCAACTGCTGCGGATCGACGTCGATCACCAGGTCGTAGGCGGGATTCTTCGGCAGGACCGCTTTCAGGAGGCGGTGCAGGGCGCGGCCGTCGGCGGCGCGGGCGAGGAGTTGGAAGCGCCACTGGCCGCGCAGGCGCTCGAGCGGCGCCGGGGCCGGGCCGGAGAGGCGGACGCCGCGCGCGAGCGGATGGTCGCCGAGCTGAGCCGTCAGCTCGGAGATGACCGTCTGGGCGCGCTCGCGGTTCTTGTCGCGCACGAGGAGCTGCACCATGCGCGTGTACGGCGGGTAGTGGAAGACCCGGCGGAAGCGCAGCTCCTCGCGGGCGAAGCCTTCGTCGTCCTGGCGCAGGGCGGCCTGGATGGCGTAGTGGTCCGGATGCCAGGTCTGGATGACGACGCGGCCGGGGCGGTCTCCCCGGCCCGCGCGGCCCGCCACCTGGACGAGGAGGTTGTAGGTGCGCTCGACGGCCCGGAAGTCGGGGAAGCGCAGGTAGGCGTCGGCGGCCAGCACGGCGGTGAGCGCCACGCCCGGGAAGTGGTGGCCTTTCGAGACCATCTGGGTGCCGATGAGCACCTGCACCTCGCCGCGGGCGAAGCGCTCCAGAACGGCCGCGGGGCCGCCCGGCCGGCGGGCGGTGTCGCGGTCGAGCACGTCGACGGTCACGCCGGGGAACAGCTCCTTGAAGTCCTCCTCCACCCGCTCGGTGCCGGCGCCGATGGGCTCCAGCGCGTCCTCCTTGCAGACGGGGCAGACCTGGGGAGCGCGGATCATGGAGCCGCAGTAGTGGCAGATCAGCCGCTTGTCGCGCCGGTGAAAGGTGCGCGGCAGGCCGCAGTCCTGACACCTCATGTCCTCGCCGCAGGCGCGGCAGAGGAGGATGGGCGCGTAGCCGCGGCGGTTGCGCAGGAGGATGACCTGGTCGCCGTCGGCCAAGGCCTGCAGGATCTCGCAGCGCAGGCGCTCGGAGAAGTGGACCTCGCCGGGCCGGCGCGAGACGCCCTCCTGACGCAGGTCCACCAGGATGCCCTCGGGGAGTCGGCCCTGGCCGACGCGCTCGGTGAGTTCAAGGATCTCAAGCTTGCCGCGCTCGGCGTTGAGACGGCTCTCCAGGCTGGGCGTCGCGGAGACGAGGAGGGTGGCGGCGCCGGCGTCGCGGCCGCGCACCAGAGCGAGGTCGCGGGCGTTGTAGCGGGGCGAGATCTCCTGCTTGTAGGAGGTGTCCTGCTCCTCGTCCACCACGACGAGCCCCAGGTCCGGCACTGGAGCGAACAGGGCTGAGCGGGGGCCGAGCACGATCCGGGCCTCGCCGCGGCGCACCCGCTCCCACTCCTGGTGGCGCTCGCCCGTGCCCAGCCCGGAGTGGAGGATGGCGAGGTCGTCGCCGAAGCGCCGCTCGACGGAGCGGGCCAGGGCCGGGACGAGAGCGATCTCCGGCACCAGGAGGACCACCGACCGGCCGCGCGCCAGGGCCTCTTCCGCGGCCCGCAGGTAGACCTCGGTCTTGCCCGAGCCGGTCATGCCCTGGAGCAGGAACGGTTCGAACTTCCGGCGGTCGAGCGCGCCGGTGAGCCGGGCGAGCGCGTGCGCCTGGTCCTCGCGCAGGACGATCTCGGGCTCCTTCTCCGGGACGCCCAGCATGTGCCGGTCGAGCGGCAGGCGCTCCACCTGGGTGAACTGGCGCAGCACGCCGAGCGAGACCAGGCGGCGCACCACGGCCGGCTTGCAGCCGACCGCCGCCGCGACCTCGGCCGTGGTGGCGGGCCGGCCGATGGCGGCTAAGTACTGGACGGCCTCGCGGCCCGCGGCCGAGCGGCCGGCGGCGGCCAAGTGGGCCGAGACCTCCCCGGGGGCCAGCTCCACGGCGTTGACGTAGCGGGAGGAACGGGCCCGGTGCTCCTCGCTGCCGATCCGCCCCCGCTCGGCGAGGCCGGCGAGGACCTCGTCGAGATCCGCGAGGCCCACCCGCGCCTGCAGCTCGGCGACGCTCATCCTCCCCCCTTCGCGCAGGGCGTCGAGCACGGCCGTCTCGGCGGGGCTGCGCGGCAGGGCCAGGGCGCCGGCGTCGGTGAGCCAGACCTTGCGGTCGCCCCACGGCGGCAGGTCGGCGGGCAGCATGGAGCGGACGGCCTCGCCCAGGGGGGCCATGTAGTAGTCGGCCGTGAAGCGCGCGAGGTCGAGCAGCTCCGGAGTGAGCACGGGCTCGCGGTCGAGGATCTCGCCCAGGGGCCGCAGGTTCACCCCCTCCGGCCGCTCGCGGTGGACGTTCACGATCATCCCGGTGAGCCGGCGCTTGCCCATCTCTACGCGGGCGCGCACTCCCGGCACCGCCTGGGGCGCCCAAGCCGCCGGCACCTCGTAGGTCAGCGGGTCCGGCAGGGGCAGGGGAAGGGCGACATCGGCGAGGAGGTCGGACACCTACGCCGCGCCCCGCTTCCTGCACTCCTCCGAGCAGAACACCTCCGCCTCCCCGGTTCCTTTGAGAGCGCGGGAGGAGGCAACGTAGGTGCCGCAGCGGGCGCAGGGCACCAGGGTCTCGGACACCTGCCGGGGAGCGGGCGGATGGGGCCGGGCGGGAGTGCCGCCGGAGAGCGCGGCCTTGAGCTGGCCGGAGAAGTTCTTCAGGGCCAGCCGGAGGATGACCAGCAGGAGGCCGAGGACGATCAGGCGGGTCATGGCTCAGGCGGCGTTGCGCTGGTTGTTGACGGCGGCTGCCAGCTTGGCCACGTCCGGATTGTTGGGCTGCATCCGCTGCAGGTCCGCGAGGACCTGGAGGGCCTCGTCGTGCCGCTTGAGGTCGAAGGCTAGCACCACCACCTCGTTGTACAGGGACTGCCAGTGCTCCGGCGCCACCTTCTTGGCCTGGCGGAACCGCTCCAGCGCCTGATCGAACTGCCGGGTCTCCCGGTAGGAGATGCCTAGGTCGGTCAGCACGTTGGGATCGTTGGGCTGCAGCGTCAGGTAGTGGCTGTACAGCTCCTGCGCCCGCGCCCAGTTGCCGATGTCGAAGTTGAGGTCGGCGAGCCTGCGGACGGCCTGCGCGTCGTTGGGGTTCTTGTCCACGTATTCGCGGAGCTGCTGGATCTCGGCCATCGCGGGGCCGCTGGCAGGGGCTCCCGCGCCCGGGGCTGCGCCGGCAGCGGGCGGCGCCTGCGCCGCAGCCTCGCCCATCGGAGCGGTGGGATCCTCTCCCGGCATCGCGATCTGGGCGCGCAGCTCGGGCGTCAGGCGCGGCGGCTGGCGGGAGGCGACCACGTCGTGGAGCACGTAGCCCGAGATGAATCCCAGGAGAACGCCGATGACGGCGAAGATCAGGTTGTCTCTGTTCAAGCTATCGCTCACCTTCCCGGACGGCGGTCCAGTCCCCGCGGTTGGGCTGCCCCGTCACCAGCTCGTTGGCCGTCCAGGTGCCCACCATGCGCCCGCCGCCCACCGTCCCCTCCCAGACGCTGTCGAAGCCGCCGCGGGCGTCGAGCCGCTCCAGCCGCAGGGTGCCACCCGTATAGGTGCCGCGGAACGAGCCCGCGGAGCCGCCGGCGACCTGGTAGGCGCCGCTGACCACGGTGCCGTTCAGGCGCAGGTCGAAGGTCGCCTCCACGTTCTGCGGGCGGATCGTCACCCGCCAGCGCCCACTGACGGGATCGGCCGGCCGGGGCCGGCCGGCGGCGGCTTCCCCTTCCAGGAGGGCGATGCGCCGCAGCCGCTCCTGGATGCGCTCGAGCTGGCCGTCGAGACGGTCCTCGGTGATCCGGGCAGCCGCCCGGGCGGCGTCCAGGTCGCTCTGAAGAGTCTCGAGTGTCCCCAGGGCCACCGAGCTTCCAGCCAAGGCCTGATCGAGGCGGTTCAGGACATCGTTGACCGCCTGCTGGACCCGCCGCTGCCGCTCGCGCGCCTCGTTGTAGCTCAGCAGGTCGAGCGACAGGAGCCGCTGCTCCAGCCGCAACGCCGTCTGGGCCTGGGTCTGCCCCTCGGTCAGGGTCGCGGCGGTCTGGGCCACCGCCGCCAGCGGCAGGACCAGCAGGGCGATGGTCCACCATGCGATCGTCCGAATCATGGCGGGTGGATTCTAGCAGGCTCGAACCCTCACCCCTGGCCCCTCTCCCGCAAGCGGGAGAGGGGAAACGAAAGGCCGCTCCGGAGAGCGGCCTTCGTCCAGCTTCCGGCGTCCTGGAGAGGGATCAGCTCGCCCTGGCGCGCTGCCGCTTCTCCAGGCTGGAGTTGAGGGCCTGCTCCACCAGCCCCTCCGCGTCCCGCTCGGTGATGCCCTTGACGTGGGCCACTTCGCTGACGATGAAGTACTTGGCGCGCTCGTACATCTTCTTCTCACGGAAGGAGAGGCTCTTGCGCTGGGAGACGAGACGCAGGTTCTTCAGCACCTCCGCCACGTCCGTCAGGCGGCCGGTCTTCATCTTGTCGAGGTTCTGCTTGTACCGCCCCTTCCAGTCCTTGTAGGTGTCGATGTTGCCGTCCTCGAGGATCTCGAACAGGTTGCGGACGTCGCGGGTGTGGCAGAGCGGGCGCAGACCCACCAGCTCGAGGTTCGACTTCGGCACCATGACCTTGGAGTTGTTGGCGAGGAGACGGAGATGGAAGTAGAGCTGCTCAACCCCATCGATCTGACCGAGCTCGATCTTCTCGACCAAGCTGACGCCGTGGCTGGGGTAAACCACCTTTTGACCGACTCTAAATGTCACGTCGAAACCCCCTTAGATTGATGCAGATGAATGTGACGGCGGTAAGTAAGTCACTGAGGGACTTCCGCTTACAGGCTTGTTATACACCGGAACATGCTCGCGCGTCAACCCGTATCCCGCGGGGCAGGAGTGTAACAGAAGTGTCACAAGGTACAGAAAGAGGTAAAATTCTATACGCTGAACCGCTGTGGTGCCGGAAGTGGGAGTCGAACCCACACACCCTTGCGGGCGGCGGATTTTGAGTCCGCTGCGTCTGCCATTCCGCCATTCCGGCGCGCGCGGAACAGGAATGGTAGGGCGGGGGCTGAGGGGTGTCAACCGCGGGGCGGGGCCCGGGCGCCCTTACTCGTACCGCAGCGCCTCGATGGGATCCAGCCGCGACGCCTTGGCGGCCGGGTAGATACCGAAGAAGATGCCTACCACGGCCGAGAAGCCAAAGGCGAGGATCACCGCCCACAGAGGGACGTGGGCCGGCGGGAAGTTGCCGGGGATGATGTTGGAGACCAGGACCCCCATCCCGTAGCCGAGAGCGAGCCCGATGCCGCCGCCGACCAGGGAGAGGGTGACCGCTTCGATGAGGAACTGCACCAGCACGTCCTGCCGGCGTGCGCCCACGGCCTTGCGCACCCCGATCTCGCGGGTGCGCTCGGTCACCGAGACCAGCATGATGTTCATGATGCCGATGCCCCCCACCAGCAGGGCGATTCCCACCACTCCGCCCACCACGGCCGTCACGCTGCCGAGGATGCGGCTGAAGAGCTTGAGGAGTTCGTCCTGCTTGGTGACCCGGAAGTCGTCCGGCTGCCCATGGGCGATCTTGTGGCGCTGGCGCAGGACCCGCTGGATGTTGTCCTTGACCTCGTCCACCACTGCCGTGGATTCAGCCTGGAGGTGAAGCTCCACCTGGTCGCCAGCGTTGCGCCCGAAGAGGTTCAGGGCGGCGTCGAAGGGCAGGAAGACCATGTCGTTGCGGTTCTGGCCCAGCGCCTGGCCCCGGTCCTCCATGATCCCGATCACCGTCATCGGGGTGTTGCCGACGTAGATCTCCTTGCCGATCGGCTGCTGGCCCAGATCCAACTCGTCGACGACCTCCTCGCCCACCACCGCCACCTTGCGGCGGTGCTCGGTGTCGATCTGTGAGATGAACCGCCCGCGGTCCACCGTGTGATTGACGACGTCGGGGTAGTCGGCGGTGACGCCGAGGACGAGCGGCTTATGGGTCCGGTCACGGTACTTCACCTGCAGAGCCCCGCCGATGATCGGAGTGATCTGCCGGATCCCGGGCACCTCCTCCCGGATCGCCTTCCCATCCTCCCAGGTGAGCTTGACCTGGCGCACCGCGATGGCGTCGCGCTGTTCTTCCCAGTTGATCCGGACCTGGACGTAGGTTGCCCCCACGCCCTGGACCTCCTGCGTAATCATGTACTGCAGGCCCTGGACGATCGACACCACGGCGATCACTGCGGCGACGCCGATGATGATGCCGAGCGTCGTCAGGATGGAGCGCATCAGGTTGGCGCGGAGTGCCGAGACGGCGACGCGGAAGTTCTCGAAGAAAACCATGGGACGGGCTCCCTTCAGGAGGCCGGCGCCGCAGCCGCCGCCTCGGCCCGCGCCGTGGCGTGGTCGTCGATGACCTTGCCGTCGCGCAGGGTCACCTGCCGCCAGGCGTGCGCAGCGATGTCCGCCTCATGGGTGACCAGCACCACGGTGTTGCCGGCCCGGTGCAGCTCGTCGAACAGCTCCATGATCTCCTGCGACGTGGCCGAGTCGAGGTTGCCCGTGGGCTCGTCCGCCAGCAGGATGGACGGCTGGTTGACCAGGGCGCGGGCGATGGCGACGCGCTGGCGCTGGCCGCCGGACAGCTCGTTGGGCTGGTGGTGCATGCGCGGGGCGAGCCCCACCTTCTCCAGCGCCCGCTTCGCCCGTTCCCGCCGCTCGGCGCGGGAGAGCCCGGCGTAGATGAGCGGCAGCTCGACGTTGTGCAGGGCGTCGGTGCGGGCGAGCAGGTTGAAGGTCTGGAAGACGAAGCCGATCTCCTTGTTGCGGATGGCCGCGAGCTCCGTGTCATCGAGCTCCTGCACCGCCACGCCGTTGAGGACGTAGCTCCCGGAGCTCGGGGTGTCGAGGCAGCCGACGAGGTTCATCAGCGTGGACTTGCCGCTGCCCGACGAGCCCATGATGGCCACGTACTCCCCCCGCTCCACCGTCAGGTCGACGCCGTTGAGGGCGTGCACCTTCTCCGCCCCCATGTCGTAGACCTTGTGGATGTCCCGCAGCTCGATCAGGGCCATTATTCCTCCTCGCCTTCGCTGTCCTCAGAATCCCGCTCCGCCGTACGGTTCTCGTCCTTTGGTGGCTCGCTGACGCGGACGGCCTCCCCGTCCTTGAGGTCCTTGAGCGTCCGGTAGGGTCCGGTGATCACCTTCTCTTCGGGCTTCAGGCCGGAGACGACCTCGACGTGCGTCTCATCGGAGAGGCCGACCTGCACCGGCCTCTGCCGGGCCTTGCCGTTCTCAACGACGAAAACGACTTTGATCTCCTCGTCCTTCCCGCGGCCTGCTCCGGCCGGGGCAGTGCCCTTCGCGAGCGGCGGCCGCTCGACGACCGCCTGGATCGGCACCGCCAGGGTACCCGCGTGGGCAGCGGTATGGACCTCGGCGCGGACCGACATCTTGGCCCGCAGCTCCGGGCCGGGCTGGTCGAGCAGGATCTTGACCTTGAAGAAGGTCACGTCCGGCTGCTGCGGCCGGTTGTACCCGGAGCTGCCGATCTCCACCACCCTGCCGCGGTATTCCCGGCCGGGAAGGGCATCCACCCTGAGCACGGCCTCCTGGCCGACCTTGAGGTTGACGATCTCCGTCTCGTCCACGTCTACCTCGGCCAGGATCTCCGCCATATCGGCGATCGTGGCGATCACCGATCCCGGGTTGTTCATGGTGCCCGAGACCACGACCTCCCCCTCCTTGGCGTTGAGGGCGATGACTCGGCCGGTCAGGGGAGCGTAGACGGTGGTCTTCGACAGGTCGTCCTGGGCCTTGGTGAGGTTGGCCTGCATCTGGCGGACGGTCTCGCGGGCCTCTTGGAGCCGCAGCTCGGCCGAGGCTGCCGCGAGCTGGGCGGCCTCGAGCTGCTCGCGCGAGGCGATCCCCTCGGCCTGGAGCCGCTCGGCGCGACCGAGCTTGTGCCGGCTGTCGGCGAGCGAGACCTGCGCCTGCTGCACCGCGGTCTGGGAGCTACGGAGCTGGGCCGCCCACTGGTCGCGCTGGGCGATGAACGCCTCCTGCTCCAAGCGCAAGAACGGCTGGCCCCGCTTGACCCAGTCACCCTCCTCCACGAAAAGCCTTGCGATCTTGCCGATGACATGGGCCGAGATGTTGACCCGGACCCGCGGCTGCAGCTCGCCGCTGGCCTTGACGATCTGGGACACGTCCCGCTTCGCCACCTCCTCGGCGTAGACCTTGACGCCCTTTTCATTCCCCTTGCCGCGGATGCTGGCAAAGACGATCCCCGCCAGCACCACCACGACCACGAGGCCGATGAGGATCTTCTTCACGGAAGCTCCTCAACTCAACTGAGGAGGGCCGCCCAGCCGACCCGAAACCCGATCCCCACTAGCCAGAAGAGGATCGCAACCGCGGCCGCGGTGGCCGTGGAGACCCTGGCGACCGTTCGGTAACCAATGACGGTTAGCACCAGCGCCCAGAGGGCGAAGAAATCGAGCCCCCCCAGAGCAGCTTTCACCAAGACCCTGGTCTCCTCCGGGACGAACGCGGCGGGGCCCGACGCGAGAAGCCCCCCGAATGCCTCCCCGGGTTCAAGGGAGGATCGAGACAGGACGACCGGAATACTCAGAAGAAAGGAGATGCCGACAGGTATCGAGGCGTGGAGGTAGGTTGAAAAGCTCGCCTTAAACGGCATCTCGGAGCCGAGCATCTTGAAGACCAGCCAGAACAGGAAGGCGAGGAACAGATAGACTAGGGCATGCCCCGCCAGCCCGGCCACGGCGGAAACCGCCCGCAGCAGGGGACTGGGGTTCTCCGCGCGCTCGACCGCCTCCTCGAGCTGCTCCTCCGTCGGCTCTTGGCCGAACGTCTCCATCTGCTTGCGGATCAGCTCCCGTTGGTCCAGCCGCTCGTTGACGAGGAGGCCCACTCCCATCCCGAGCACCGCCAGAACCAGCAGAGCCACAACCCACGTCGGCCGCTCGGCGATCGACAGGAAGGTCTTGCCGGGTGAAACCAGGACTCCGATCAGGCGACCGAAGCTGGAGTTCTCCATGGCCTATTTCTCCCCGCCGGGGTGCCTCTCCTCGCCGGGCAGCGGCGCGCGGCTGAAGCTGAACCGCTGCGCGGCGTAGTCCGGCTCGTCCGGATCGTCGATGGCGACCCCTTCGTGCTCCAGCAGCCGGCCGGTGGCACGGTAGTACTCGGCGAGGGCGGTGCGGTAGTTGATGGTGGCCGTCACCTCGCGGCTGCGCGCTTCCGTGAGGTCCTCCTGGATCTGGGTGATCTGGAAGCTGGTGGACATGCCGTTCTCGTAGCGTTTGCGCTCGGCTTCCAGGTTCTTCTCCTGGAACTGGCGCGCCACGCGCGCCGCCTCGATCTGCTTGAAGGCCGTCTCCACGCCGCGGGCGGCGCGGCGCACCTCGGTGGCGATCACCGTCTTCTGCTCGTCGAGCCGGGTCTGGACCCGGTCCACGTCGAGGTTGGCGATGGCGCTCTGGGCCCGGGCCGTGCGGTTCTGGAGCGGATAGGAGAACACGAGCTGCGCGCTCCAGTCCGGAAAATCGAAGCCGGACAGCTGGTCGAAGGCCGTGCCGAAGACCGGGGCCGCGCTGCCGTAGCCATAGTTGACGCTGAGGTCGAGCGCCGGCTTGAGCTGGTTGCGGAAGAACTCCGCGTCGAGCCGGGCCTGCTCGAGCTGCAGCTCCTGGGTCCGCAGCTCCGGCCGCTCGGCGAACGCCGTCCGGATCGCCTCGTCGACGTCGATCGTGACCCGCTCCGTCGCCGGCGAGGTCGTCGGCACGATCGGCGTCTGCCACAGGCCGCCCACGGCGGGCAGGTTGAGCAGCCGGCGGAGCTGGTCCTCGGCGTCGCCGATGTTCGAGGTGGAGCGGATGATGTCCTCCTCGCGGGTGGCGATGGCCGCCTCGCTCTGCACCATCTCGAGGGGAGCCAGCGTGCCCACCTCGACCTGGATGCGGTTGCGCTCGTGGAGCTCGCGGGCCAGCGAGAGGCTCTGCTGGGCCACCACGAGTTGCTCGCGCGCACCGACCAGGGTCCAGTAGGCGTTCACCACGTCCTGGATGGTCGTGGTCACCTGGCGCTCGAACTCCTGGCGGCTGACCCGGCTGTTGGTGCGCGCGATCAGGATGTTGCGCTCGGTGGCCAGCCGGCCGAAGTCGCGCAGCAGCGGCTGGTTATAGGTGAAGCTGAAACCCGAGCTGTAGAGCAGGTTCGCCCGCAGAGGGCTGTTGGCCTCGGAACGGCTGTTGCTCCAGCCGAAGGCCACGTTGCCGCCCGTGGGGATCGTCTGCCGGAAGCTGAAGTTGAAGTCCTGCTGGTTCGATTCCGTTCCCTGGATCTGGGAGACCCCGGGAGCCTCGCTCGCCTGGGCTCCCGCGGTGGCCTGCGCCACCAGGTCGTAGAGGCCGAGGTTCTGGATGATGCCCAGGCGCTGCTGGGTGCGGGTGTAGCGCTCGATGACGAGACCGAGGTTCTGCTGCAGGGCGATCCGGACCGCCTGGTCCACTGAGAGCTGCACGGCGTTGTCCTTGATGTCCAGGGCGGGCGCTTCCGCCGGCCTCGCCGCGGTGGTGCTGACGCGGACCTCCTCCGCCGCGGCCGAGCCGGCCGCCAGCACGCCGAGCGCCAACGCCAGGAGCGCCTCCCGGTACTTCCATGGATTGAGTCGCAAAGACGTTCTCCTCATTGAAATGACCCCCACCTCAGGGTTGATGACTTCGTGCACACACCACCGCGGCCTGGGTCATCCCCCTACGCCGGAAATGTACGAGCCGGCCGCTCAAAAGTTCTACGAGTTCCTACGATATCTCTTACCGTTTCTCCAGGGAACGTCCCGGGCCGCCGGCCCCGGGATCTCTCCCGGATAGAAGCAGGCGACCCGGCGTTCCCATTCCCCCTCCGCCGGCACCGGGTCCAGCGCCGGCCGCTCGGCCGCGCAGCGCGGGCGGGCGCTGGGGCAGCGCGGGTGGAACGGGCAGCCGGGCGGGGCGGTAAGCGGGCTCGGCGGGTCGCCGGGCAGCACGATGCGGCTGCGCCGCCGGCCGGGATCGGCCACCGGCACCGCCGACAGCAGGCTTGCCGTATACGGGTGGAGCGGCCGGCGGAACAGCGCCTCGCGCGGCGCCAGCTCCACGATCCGCCCCAGGTACATCACCGCAATGCGGTCCGCGAGCCGCTCGACCGCCGCCATGTCGTGGGAGATCAGCAGCATGGCGAGCCCCAGCCGCTTCGAGAGGTCCGCCAGCAGGCCGAGGATCTGGCCGCGCACCGACACGTCAAGCGACGAGACCGGCTCGTCGGCCACCAGCAGCTCCGGCTCCGGCGCCAGCGCCCGGGCGATGCCCACCCGCTGCCGCTGCCCGCCCGACAGCTCGTGCGGATAGCGCTCCGCGAGCTCCGGCGCGAGCCCCACGGCGGCGAGCAGCTCGGCCACCCGCGCGGCCCGCCCCGCCCGGTCCAGCCGCGAGTGGATCTCCAGCGGCTCGGCCAAGATCGAGCCTACCCGCTGCCGGGGGTCGAGCGAGCCGTAGGGGTCCTGGAACACGATCTGGAACCGCCGGCGGCGGGCCCGCAGCTCGCTTCCGGTGAGCGCCAGCAGATCCTCGCCGGCGAAGACGATGCGGCCGGCGGTGGGCTCGACGAGCCGCAGGGCGCAGCGGCCGAGCGTCGTCTTGCCGCTCCCCGACTCGCCCACCAGCGCCAGGCACTCCCCCCGTTCCAAGGTGAGGTCCACGCCGGCGAGGGCGTGGACGGTCCCCTGCTGGCGCAGCAGGAAGCCGCTCCGCACTGGGTACTCCTTGCGGAGCCCCTCGATCGCCAGCAGCGCGCTCATCCATTCCCCCAGGCTTCCGCCGGAGTCGCGAGCTTCGGCACGGCCGCCATCAGCTCGCGGGTGTACGGATGGACCGGCGCGCGGAACAGCTCTTCGACGCCCGCCTCCTCCACCACCCGGCCGGCGCGCATCACCACCACCCGGTCGCAGGTCTCCGCCACCACCCCCATGTCGTGGGTGATGAGCAGCACGGAGAGGCCGAGGTCCGCCCGCAGGTCTTCCAGCAGCTCCAGGATCTGCGCCTGGAGTGTCACGTCGAGGGCGGTCGTGGGCTCGTCGGCCAGCAGCAGGTCCGGCCCGCCCGCCAGCGCCATGGCGATCATGGCCCGCTGGCGCTGGCCACCCGAGAGCTGGTGTGGATAGTCCCCCAGGCGCCGGCGGGGGTCCGGCAGGGCCACCCGGTCGAGCAGGCGGACCGCTTCGTCGAGCGCCGCCCGCCGCGGCATCCGGCGGTGGGCCCGCACCGCCTCGACAATCTGGAAGCCGATCGTATAAACCGGATTGAAGGCCGTCGCCGGCTCCTGGAACACCATGCCGATACGGCCGCCGCGCACCTGCCGCAGCGCGCGCGACGGCAGCGCCAGGAGGTCGGTTGGCCCGCCGGGGCCGTCCAGCAGGACGCGGCCGGCCGTCACCCTGCCCGGCGGCGGCACCAGGCCGAGCACGGCGAGCGCGGTGAGGCTCTTGCCAGAGCCGGACTCCCCCACCAGGCCGAGGATCTCGCCGCGCCTGAGGGCGAGCGAGACCCCGCACACCACGGGCGTCCACTCTCCGCCCATGGGGAACGAGACCTCCAAGCCGCGCACCTCGAGGAGCGGAACCGTCCCGGGATCGGCTCCCGTCCCGGCGTGGAACGCGGTGGACACGGCGGCCCGCGGCCCTACCCGGCCAGACGGCGAAGCCAGCTCACCGTCAGGGCCACGCCGAAGCCGGTCGCGCCGGTGCACGGCCCGCCGTGCTCGGCCCTGATGTTCGCGATCCCGGCGATGTCGAGATGGGCCCAGCGCTTCACGTCGCCCACGAATTGCGAGAGGAAGGCCGCCGCGAGGCTCGCGCCTCCCCAACGGCCGGCGGAGTTGCGCAGATCGGCGTGCGTGCCCTTCATCTCCTCCAGGTACTCCGGGTAGAGGGGGAGCCGCCACAGGCGCTCGCCGGCCTCTCCGGCGGCGGCGGTCAGCTCGCCCGCCAGCTCGTCGTCGGGAGTGAAGAGGCCCGCCGCGTGCGAGCCCAGCGCCACCACGCAGGCGCCGGTCAGCGTCGAGAACTCCAGCAGCGCGTCCGGCCGCTCCTCGGCGGCCCAGGCCATGGCGTCGGCCAGGATCATCCGCCCCTCGGCGTCGGTGTTGGTGATCTCCACCGTCTTGCCGTTGTAGCAGCGCACGATGTCGCTTGGACGGTAGGAGCTGCCGCTCAGCATGTTCTCGGCGAACGGGGTGTAGACGGAGAGGCGAACCGGCAGCTCCAGGTCCGCCACTGCCCGGGCCACGGCGAGCACGGCGCAGGCGCCGCTCTTGTCGTACTTCATCTCGTCCATGTCGGCGGCCGGCTTGATGGAGATGCCACCGGTGTCGAAGGTCACCCCCTTGCCCACCAGGGCGATCCGGGGGCCGCGCTCGCCCTGCTGCAGGCGCACCAGCCGCGGCTCGTGGACGGAGCCTGACCCCACCGCGAGGAGGCCGCCCATCCCTCGGGTCTTCAGCTCGTCGGCGCCGAGCACCGTCAGGTCCAGCCCCCGGCTCTCGGCGAGCTCCCGGGCGCGCTCCTCCATCCAGGTGGGGGACGCCTCATTGGCCGGCGCGTTGGCGAGGTCACGGGCGAAGGCCACCGCCTCCACCACCGGCAGGACGGCTGCCAGGGCATCGCGGTACGCGGCGTCCTCCCCCGCCGACGGCACCACGGCCAGCCGCTCGACGCGGCCGGCCTTCTCGGCATCGGCCTGGTAGCGATCGTAGCGGTAGACCGCGAGCGCCAGAGAGCGCAGCACGCGGCCGGCGGCCTGGCCCGCAGTCTCCTCGTGCGCGGGCAGGACCACGGTCAGGCGGCGCGCCCCGCCCTGGCGGGTGTCCTCGGTGGCGCGGCAGAGCCAGCGCGCGAGCCTGGCGAAGTTGAAGTCCTTCCGCGCGCCCAGGCCGTACAGCGAGACCACCGGGCCGTCCGGCCCCGCCTCGGTCTGCGCCCATTGCTCGTCCTTCCCCTTCCAGCCTCCCCGGGCGGCCAGACGCTCCGCCGCCCGCCGGCTCCCCTCCTCCAAGCCGTCCACCTCGGGCCCCTCGCCCTCGAAGCACCCTACCGCCAGAAAGTCGGCCTCCGGTCTCTCCGCGGCGACGACATGAATCGATGCGAGTTCCCCCATTGAGCTCCTCTCCTGATCCCCCTGATCTGCTCCGGCGCCCGAGTTTAGCAGGCGCGCCCCCTCCGGGGCTCGGGGCGAAGCACCACCTTCCCGGCCCCCTCCAAAGCCGGGACCCGCAGTGGCCGAAGGCAAACTGAACACCACCCCGATGGCAGACGATGGCCCACTTCGCCGGGCGCTATGGTATACGTAATCGATCCTTTCAAGATGAAAAAGAACGCCCGCCCGCGAGCGTGAACATGAACCCTATGCCGCTTCTTCAGATACTGCAGGGTCCCTTCAACTTCCTGCGTCCCGACCCGGAGGAGGTGCGCCGCCTCATGCCCGACCTCCAGCGGGTGCTGCCCATACCGCGCCCGATCTTCCTGGAAGACGAGAGCGCGACTCCCCTGCAGGGCTTCCCGGTCCTGCTCTCCGACGGCATGCTCGGGCTGCGCGCGGCCTTGCGCGACTACGTCGAGGCCGAGGAATCCGTGCAGGTGGCGGGGCTCAAGCGCGAGGGGCACGACGTCAGGGCCCACACCCAGGCCTGGGAGCGCTACGTCGCCCTGCTCTCGCGCGCGGTCGAGAATGCCACCATCTCCAGCTACGGCCGCCAGTACCCGGCCGTGTTCTGGCTCCACCACTCCCTCGACGTCGCGCGCCTCCTCAAGGACGTGCCCCGACGCATCGTCCGGCGGGACAGCGAGATCGGCCGCCGCCACGGCGACGCCATCAAGTACCGGATCTTCGACCGCCTGCTCGACCGCGTCCTCGCCACCAGCTACGACCTCGTGCAGCGGGTCGCCGGCGCCACCGAAGAGGTCGAGGAGGAGCTGTTCCCGCGGCTGTTGTCCCGCATGCGGGACAACGTCCTCCTCTTCACCGAGGATTACATTGGCCGCGACCTGGCCGAGCTGGGCAGCTACTTCAACGGCTCCCTGAAGATCGACGGCCGCGACCTGCGCTGGCGGCTCGACGAGCTGGCGCGCTGGCATTTCGACCAGCTCGCCGCCGATCCCACCCTGCGGGCCCTCGCCACCCACCTGCTGCGGAGCGATCCGCGCAACGACGCCCGCGACCTGCTCAACCGCCCCGGCTACGTCGCCTACCTTTCGACGCTCCGGGGATACGATCCCCGGCGCCTGCTCGCCCCCGCCCAGGTGCAGGTCTGGGAGGGCCTGCTCGTCAAGCTCAAGGAGTTCGAGCTGGTCCACGCCCTGCGGCGGCTCATCGTCCCCATCGAGATACAGGACGGCCGCATGGCCGGCCGCGAGCTTCCCGCCGGCCGCGCCGCCCAGGGAGAGCTGCGCCTCTCGCCGGCCACCCGGCCGCTCGACTTCATGGCGCCCTGGGTCGTGGACCCGCAGGTCGAGCGCTACGGCATGATCTATGACATCAGCGACTTCTCGCAGACGCTCTCGATGCTCCAGCGGGCCGGCCAGGCCAGCCAGGACGGCGCTTTCCTCGCCATGTTCCGCTTCCAGCGGCGGATCAACCGGCTCGCCCTCTCCCATCGCGCCAAGCTCGAGAAGTACCTGGGCGACGGCGCCTTCTATTCCAGCCGCGAGGCCGTCAACCTGCTGCTCTGCTCCATCCAGCTCCAGCGCTACTACGTGGAAGCCGTGCGCGAGGGGCTCCCCTTCGACCGTGGCATGCGCATCGCCTTGAACTATGGCCCCTACCGCCTCATCCCCATGAGCAGCCAGCCCGAGGAGGGGGAACGCTACGAGTTCTTCGGCCCCGGCTTAGTCGAGCTCTCCCGCCTGACCACCGGCAAGGCCACCCAGGAGATCGACGAGGTCAAGGCCATGCTCATCAACCAGGGCTACCCCGAGGCCACGGTGTACCGCTTCTTCGCCCCCCTCTCCCAGAAGAACCTGGACGTGGTGGACAAGCGCGAGGAGTCGCGCCGGTTCTACGCCTACATCAACCGCAACGGCACCCTTCACAACAACGGCATGGTGGCGACCGGCCCCTTCATCGCCCAGCTCGACCAGGAGCTCGATGGCGCGCGGCTCTTCTACGGCAGCGACGGCGAGCGGTGCTACGTCGTGCTCGAGCTGGAAGACGGCGGCGATCGGCTCCCGGTGGGCATCCGCAAGCTCGGGCTGGCACAGCTCAAGGGGCTGGAAAAGCTGGCCGTTTATGAGATCGTGGACGCGGCGGCGTTCTCCGCGTTCACCCCCATCCAGGGCGAGCGGCTGGTGACGGCGGTGGAGCGGGAGTTCGCGAACGCCTTGGGCCGCGTCTGAAGCGGCGCGAGGAGGGTGCGATGGAGGAAGTTCTCTGGCGGAGCGATCTGCCCGGACTGCCGCCGCCCCGGCGGGGCAAGGTGCGGGACGTCTACGACCTGGGAGAGACCCTGCTGATCGTCGCCTCCGACCGGTTGTCCGCCTACGACCACGTGCTGCGGCCGGGCATCCCTGGCAAGGGCAAGATCCTCAACCAGCTCTCCAACTTCTGGTTCGGCCGGCTGTCCGGCATCATCCCCAACCACCTGCTGGCGACCGACCCTGAGGACTTCCCTGCCTTCCTGGCGCCCTACGCCGGCCTCCTCCGGGGTCGCGCCGTGCTGGCCCGCAAGGCGCGGGTCGTGCCCTTCGAGTGCGTGGCGCGGGGGTTCCTCGCCGGGAGCGGCTACCGGGAGTACGTCCAGACCGGCACCGTCTGCGGCATCCCCCTGTCCGCCGGCCTCAAGCGCGCGAGCCAGCTCCCCGCCCCCATCTTCACCCCGGCCACCAAGGCCGAGCACGGGCACGACGAGAACGTGGACTTCGCGGTCGTCGAGCGGGTCCTGGGACCGGACCTCGCCGCCGCCCTGCGCGATCTCACCCTGGCTCTCTTCAACGCCGGCGCTCAGCATGCCGCCCTGCGGGACCTCATCCTCGCCGACACCAAGTTCGAGTTCGGCCATGCCCTGACCACGGGCGAGCTGCTGCTGGTCGACGAGGTCCTCACCCCCGACTCCTCCCGCTACTGGGACATCGTCACCTGGCGTCCCGGCGAAGAGCCCGCCTCCTTCGACAAGCAGTTCGTGCGCAACTGGCTCGACCAGTCCGGCTGGGACAGGGAATCCCCGCCCCCCGAGCTGCCCGAGGACGTGGTCCAGGGCACGCTGGACCGCTACGTCGAGGCCTTCCGGCGGCTCACCGGGCGGGAGCCGGAGCTGTAGGAAACCTCAGACATTCCTACCGCCCCAACGCCCCGCCCGCCAAGCCCAGCAGGTACTTGATGTTCTCGTCCGTCCACCGGATGCCGCCGCCCAGGAACAGCGAGTCGTTCTCCAGGAAGTCGTCGTAGCCGCCCACCAGGTAGAGGTTGGGGTGGAACTGATACCGCCCCAGCAACCGCAGGTGCGGCGAGAGGTCGCCCGGGCGGTTGAAGTCGAAGGCCTCGAAGGAGAGCGAGAGGTTGCGGTTGAGGAGGGGGAGCGGATACTCGACCTGCGCGCCGCCGCTGTTCTCGATCAGGCCGGCGTAGAGGTGCACGTTCTGCGGCGCCTGGTAGCCGAAGAGGGCGGTCGCGGCGTAGGTCTTCTCCTGGGTGATCTTGGTGGTGGTCGTCGTCACGGGGATGCCGTCGGGACCGGTGACGGTGACCGTCTCGGTCTTCTCCCGCCGCCTGCCGGAGGGACTGCTGACGATGCCGGCGCGGTAGAGGTGCTTGCTGTCCTGGGGGTCGATGTTCAGCCGGAAGCTGGTCTGCGATTCCTCGGCGTCCGGCAAGTAGTAGCCCTGCATGTCGAGGTCGATCTTGAACTTGTTGATCCCGCCGAACGTGCCGCTCAGGGTCTCGACGCCGCCCTGGATGCTGTCGAGCGTCGACAGGACCTGGTCGTAGGCCTTCTCGTCGTTGATCAGCTTGCCGAGCGTGCCCTGGCCGCTCGCGATCCTTCCAGAGATCGCGTTCAGATTGTCCGCCGAGGTCTGGAGCTTCTCGGTCAGCTCGCGCACGTTGCCCATGCTGGCGTTGAGATCACCCCGGTTCTCCTGGATGACGGCGGAGAGCTGGTCGAGCGTGCGGTCCATCTGCGCGGCGAGGCGCGGCAGCTCGCGGGCCAGGACCGCGCTCATCTGGTCGAAGTTGCGGACCGAGGAGGCGACGTTGGCGCGGTTCTCCGCCACCAGGGCCCGGATCTCGGCGCTGGTCAACTGGATGTCGGACACCAGCCGGTTGATGTTCCCCCCGACATCCTCCCCGGCGAGAGAGCCGGTCAACTGCTGGATCGACGCGCCGATGTTGTTGATCTTCTCCATGGCGTCGTCGAAGGTCGGCGGCGAGATGCCGACGAGCACGGCGCCCTCGGGAAGCCGTGGATTGTTCGGCGGGCCGGGGATCAGCTCGACGTACTTCTCCCCCAGGAGGCCGAGGTTGGCGACGCGGGCCCGGGTTCCTACGGTCAGCGCCAGCGGCTTGTCGAGAGCCAGGGTGATCCGCGCCCGGGTCCCCTGGAGGCCGACGCCGTCGACCTGACCGACGCGCACGCCTGCCACGCGCACGGACGCCTTGTCGTCGAGGCCGGCCACGGACGGGAAGACCGCGTCGAGCCGCTGCCCCTTGACGGCGAACGGGTTGATGTCCTCGATCTTCCAGATGAGGACCGCCAGGATGACGAGGCACAGGGTCGCGAAGATGCCGACCTTGATGATGGATTTCATAGTTTCTCCGGGCCGGTCGCTGGCCTGGTTTCAGTCCCGCGCGCCGGGGCCTCTTCGGACAGCGGTCCCTCGGCCTGGCCGTGGATGAACTGCTGGACGCGAGGATCGTCGAGCCGCCGGAACTCCTCCGGCGGGGCGTCAGCAATGATCTTACCGTGGTGGATCATGGCGATCCGGTCGCCGATCCGGAAGGCGCTCTCCATGTCGTGCGTGATGGTGACCGTGGTGGTCTTCAGCCGGTCGTTGAGGTCCTTGATCACGTCGTCGATCAGCGCCGTGGTCACCGGATCGAGGCCGGTCGTGGGCTCGTCGAACAGCAGGATCTCCGGG
This sequence comes from Thermoanaerobaculia bacterium, assembly GCA_036399915.1. Classification (GTDB taxonomy): domain Bacteria; phylum Acidobacteriota; class Thermoanaerobaculia; order Multivoradales; family UBA5704; genus DATARR01. The sequence continues at coordinate 2,103 of DASWME010000110.1, read as the reverse complement.
CTGTGCGCGATGGCGCGCGCGAAGCCCACCCGGCGGCGCATGCCGCCCGAGAGCTGCGAGGGCAGTTTTTCGCTCACCCCTTCGAGCCGCACCATGGCCAGGCACTCCTCCACCCGGTCGTTGATCTCTCCGCGCGACATCTTCTTCAGGCGTTGCAAGGGGAAGGCCACGTTGCGCCACACCGTCATGGAGTCGAAGAGGGCCCCCTCCTGGAAGGACATGCCGAACTTGCGCCGGAACTCGGTGATCTCCCGGTTGCCGAGACTCTCCACCGCCGTGCCGTCCACCTCGACCGTGCCGGAGTCGGGCTTCAAGAGGCCGATGACGTGCTTCAAAAGCACGCTCTTGCCGGTGCCCGAGCCGCCGATGACGACCAGCGACTCGGCGGGCGCCACGTCCACGTCCACCCCGTCGAGCACCACCTTGGGACCGAAGGACTTGTGGAGATCACGGATGCGGATCTTGGCCGCCGGCGGCGAGGATTCCCGTGGTTCCGTCATCCTGTAACTCTACGTTCCACCACCTGGGACTGTTGCCGGGCCCATCTAGAACAGCAACCGCGTCAGGAAGAAGTCCGAGATCAGGATGGCGATCGACGCCACCACCACGGCTGCGGTGGTGGAGCGGCCCACTCCCTCGGCGCCGCCCGTGGTGTAGAACCCCTGCTGGCAACCGATCAGAGCGAGGAGGAACCCGAAGGCCGCCGCCTTGATCAGACCCGAGAAGAGGTCGTTGAGGTCCATGAACTGGAAGGTCCGCTCGACGTAGGAGACCGGATTGGCCCGCATCAGCACGACGGAGACCAGGTAGCCGCCGAAGATGCCGATGCCGTTGCCCATGACGACCAGCAGGGGAAGCATGATCGTGGTGGCCCAGACCCGGGGCACCACCAGGTAGTGGACCGGGTCGGTGGCCATCACCTCCAGGGCGTCGATCTGCTCGGTGACGCGCATGGTGCCGAGCTCGGCGCCCATGGCCGAGCCGGCGCGGCCGGCGACGATCAGGCCCGAGAGCACGCTCGACAGCTCGCGCACCATCGACAGGGCCACCAGCGAGCCCACGAAGCTCTCGGCGTTGAAGCGGCGCAGCACGGTGAAGGTCTGGAGGGCCATGACCATGCCGGTGAACATGGCCGTCAGCAGCACGACCGGTACGGAGTTGACCCCCACCCGCACCATCTGGCGCAGCAGCTCCCGCCAGTCGTAGGGCGGCCGGGGCGTCCAGGCGAAGACCCGGGCAGCCATCTGGACGAAGCGCCCCATCTGCTCGAAGAAGCGCTCCAGGGCGCCGGGCAGCGTCACGAGTCCTCCCGCGAGAAACGAGACATCAGCTCCTCCACTCTTCCCCCCCGCACGTAGCGGCGCGGCAGCCGCAGGCCCAGATGGCAGAGAATCTCCCAGGAGATCGTGCCGGCATGGGCCGCCAGCTCCGCGGCCGTGATCTCCTCGCCACCCTGCCGTCCGAGGAGCACCACCTCCTCCCCCAGCTCAGCCCCGGCGTCGGTCACGTCGAGGAGGGTCATATCCATCGTAACCGAACCGGCGACGGGGACCCGGCGCCCCCGCGCCAGGGCCTCGGCCCTGCCCGTCAGGCGCCAGGCGTAGCCGTCCGCGTAGCCCACAGGAACGACCGCGATGTGGCTGCGCCGGCGGGTGACCGTGCGGCCACCGTAGGAAACGGCCGTGCCCGCCGGCACCTCACGGAGCTGGACGATGCGCGCCCGCACGGACATCACGGGCCGCAGGTCCGTGGGCGCACCAGGCGGCAGCGGGCAGTCCGGCCGCTCGGCGGGGTCGAGGCCATAAAGGGCGATCCCCACCCGCACCAGGGCGTACCGGCTCCCGGGACGATGCAGGGCGGCGGCGCTATTGGCCATGTGGATCAACGTCCGCTCGCGCTCCTCCGCGGTGAGCAGGGCGAGCACGGCGGCGAAACGCGTCTCCTGGGCGGGATTGCGCGGGCTCGCGAGGTCGTCCGCGTCGCCGAAGTGGGAGAGCAGGCCGGAGAGACGGAGCCGTGGGGTGGTCCGCAGGATCTCCAGGGCGCACGGCACCTCCTCGACCGCCACGCCGAGCCGGCCCATGCCCGTATCCACCTTGAGGT
>DASWME010000109.1:0-17541 GCA_036399915.1 Thermoanaerobaculia bacterium | reverse complement strand
ACCGTCACCGACGTCAAGAAGAACAAGGTGATCGCCACCCTGATCGTGGGTATCGAGCCCGAGGGGGTCGCCTTGAGCCCCGACGGCCGCTGGGTCTATGTGACGGCCGAGACCAGCAACACTGTCTCGGTCATCGACACCCGCGCCGACCGGGTCGCGGCGAGCTTCCTGGTCGATCCCCGCCCGCGCGCCGCCGCCTTCTCGCCGGCCGGCCGGCGGGCCTGGATCACCGCCGAGATCGGCGGCACCGTCACGGTCGTGGACGTCCCGCGCCACCGGGTGATCCGGACGATCGGTCTGCCCCGTGCCGCCAAGCCCGTAGGCGTCGTGGTCTCGCCGGACGGCCGGCGCGTCTACGTGGCGAACGGCCATGGCAACGCCGTCTCCGTGATCGACGCCGCCAGCCTGCGCGTGATTGCCAGCGTGCCTGTCGGCAAACGGCCCTGGGGGATCGCGGTCACGCCGGACGGAAGGAAGGTCTACACCGCCAACGGGGTCAGCAACGACGTCTCAGTGATCGACGCCGCGACCTTGAAGGTGATCGCCACCGTGCCGGCCGGAGCGGGGACTTGGGGCGTGGCGATCGGGCCGTGAGAGCTCGTCTACAATGCGCTCGGGACACCGTTCATGGACCTCCCGCTTTTCGCTCTCCTCTGGCTTCTGCAAGCCGCGCCCGCACCCCAGGCGCAGGCCGCTCCGCCGTCCTTCCAGGACACCCTCGTCGTCACCGCCGCCCGCTCCGAGCAGCGTCTGGTGGATGCGGTCGCCTCCACCACGGTGCTCACCCGCGAGGACGTGGCCCGTTCGCCCGCGTTGACCCTGGACGACCAGCTCCGGCAGGTCCCCGGCTTCAGCCTCCTGCGGCGGTCGGGCAGCCTGACGGCCCATCCGACTTCCCAGGGCGTGTCGCTGCGGGGGTTGGGGCCGAGCGGCGCGAGCCGCACGCTCGTGCTCTTCGATGGCGCGCCGCTCAACGACCCTTTCGGCGGCTGGATCTACTGGAACCGGCTGCCGCTCTCGGCGCTGCAGTCCGTCGAGGTGGCCCGCGGCTCGCTCTCGCAGCTCTACGGCAGCTCGGCCATGGGCGGGGCCATCCAGCTCCTTCCGCGCGCCCCGCGGCCGGACACCTTCGAGCTGATGGCGCGCGGCGGCGACCGGGCCACCCGGGACGTGGAGGTCTTCGCCTCCGACGCCGCCGCGAGCGGCTCCTGGGGCTACACCCTCGCCGGCCGGCTCTTCGACACGGACGGCTTCTTCATCCTCGCTCCCGAAGACCGTGGCGCTGTGGATCGGCCGGCCGCGGTGAATTTCGGCACCCTCTTCGGCCGCTTCGAGCGGGGCCGCTATCACGTGGGCGTCAACGCCTTCCGTGAGGAGCGGGAGAACGGCACGGCGCTGCAGGAGAACGACACCACGGTCCGCTCCCTGGAGGCGGGCTGGACCGGCGATCGTTGGGAGTGGGACGTGTTCGGGCAGAGCCAGCGCTTCCGGAGCACCTTTTCCCGCGTGCTGCCGGACCGCTCCCGCGAGTTCCTGACCGCCCGGCAGGACTTCGAAACTACCGGCTGGGGCGGCTCGACGGCCTGGCGATCCGGCGGCGGTCTGCTCGTGGGAGCGGACGCGCGCCGTGCCTCCTGGGACGACCAGGATCAGACCCTGGGCGGCCTCTACACCCAAAAGACCTTTGGCATCTCCTCCCGGCTCGACCTCCTGGCGGGAACGCGGCTCGACGTGTGGGAGAGCGAGCGGACGCGGACGAGCCTCAATCCGCGGATCGGCGCGCTCTTCCGCGCCACCGACGCCGTCACCCTCCGCGCCTCGGCCTACCGGGGCTTCCGCGCTCCCACCCTGAACGAGCTGTACCGGCCCTTCCGCGTGGGCAACGTCGAGACTCAGGCCAATCCGAAGCTCAAGGAGGAGACCCTGGTGGGAGCGGAGATCGGGGCTGACCTCCACCCGTCGGCGTCCGTCTTTGCGCGGGTGAACGCCTTCCGCAACCGCATCGACGGCGCCGTGGGCAACGTCACCCTCTCTGTGACGCCGCAGCTCATCACGCGCCGGCGCGAGAACCTGGACCGGGTGACCGCCGATGGGATCGAGGCCGAAGTCCGCCTCCGGCCCCTCCCGCGCTGGGAGATCCAGGCCGCATACCTCTATACCGACTCCCGCGTCGAGCGCACGGGCCGGCGCGTGCCGCAGGTCCCCCTGAACCAGGGTGGGTTCGGGATCGCCTTCGACGGCCCGGTCGCCGTCCTCCTCCAGGGCCGCTGGGCCGGCGACCAGTTCGAGGACGACCTGAACCAGCTCCCGCTGCGCAGCTACTTCGTGACCGACCTCTCCCTGCGCCGTCCGTTCGGGGGCCGCTTCGAGCTGTTCCTCTCGGCAGAGAACCTCTTCGACGAGGAGGTCGTCGCCGGCCGGCTGCCCATCGAGACCCTGGGCACGCCGCGGCTCGTGCAGGCGGGCCTATCCGTGCGGCGATAGCCGGAATTCGAGGGTCTGCCTCAATCCTGGCCGCACTGTTCGAGGAGAGCCCGCAGGCGCGCCACCTCGGCCTCCGCCGCCTTGGCCCGCTCCTCCTCTGTCAGCACCAGGCTGTCGTCGGGACGGAAAAGCCGGACCCAATCGTCCTCCTGGTCCTCCACGACGCCGTGCCAGAGGCCGAGGAACATACCAAGTTGCTCGCTCCAGAACCGTCCCTTCTCATCCGGCACCTTCGGCCGGTAGGCCCGGCCCGCCAGATCCAGCCCCTCCAGACTGCGCGTCTCCGGCTCGTACAGGTAGTACTCCGCTGTCCGGAAGACCCGGGCGTAGAGATCCCTCTTGACCGTGCGATCGATCTTCGCGGTGGAGGGCGACAATAGCTCCACGATCACGTCCGGAAGCCGCCCACCCTCCTCCCACGCCACCCAGGCTTTGCGATTCCGCTCGCGCTGGGGATCGACGCCGCTCACCCAGAAGACGTCCGGGCCGCGGAAGTACGGCTTGCCCTTCGCCACGTCCGCCGCCTGCTGGCGGGAGTAGTAGACGAACATGTCCCCGCCGACGTAGAAGTCGCTCCGCCCGCGCTCCACCATGGCCAGGCGGATGACCTTCAGGAAGAGTGCGATCTGCAGGAAGTGCCACTTGGTCTCCAAAGGTTCTCCGTCGCTGTAGACGAGCTCAAAGGGCAGAGGCGCGAGCGCCGCGACGGCTGGCTGGCTCATGGCATGCTCCCTTTCGAAGTCGTTCCTTTGGAGAATTTTATTCCGCATGACCGCAAAGGGGAAGGGAGGACAAAGCCCTCCGGTCCTCCTCCTGGACGACAGGATAGCACGGAGGCTGGTGCTAAGCTTTTCTCCTGAAGCTCCGGTCTCGCTGACGATTCTCCCGCGATGCTGAAGCCCCACAAGCTTGCCCCCGGCGACCGCCTCGCCGCCGTTTCCCTGTCGTGGGGAGGGCCGGGGACCTTTCCGCACCGCTACGAGGCCGGCAAGCGGCAGCTCGAGGAAGCGTTCGGCGTCGAACTGGTGGCCATGCCGCACGCCCTGAAGGCGCCGGACTGGCTCGCCGCTCATCCCGAGTCCCGGGCCGAGGACCTCATGGCGGCGTTCTCCAATCCCGCCATCCAGGGGATCGTCTCCACGATCGGCGGCGAGGACTCGATCCGCATCCTCCCGTATCTTGATCTGGACGTCATCCGCGCCCATCCCAAGGTCTTCCTGGGGTACTCGGATACGACCGTCGCCCACTTCGCGTGCCTCAAGGCCGGGGTGGTCTCCTTCTACGGCCCCTCGGTCATGGCGGGGTTCGGGGAGAACGGCGGAATGTTCCCGTACATGGTCGAGTCGGTCCGCCGGACCCTGTTCTCGACGGAGCCTATCGGCGCGCTCGAGCCCAACCGGGACGGCTGGACGGTCGAATACCTCGACTGGTCCATCCCCGGGAACCAAGAGAGGAGACGAACGCTGAACCCGTCCGAGCCCTGGCGGTTCCTGCAAGGGGAGGGCACTGCTGAGGGGCAGCTCGTCGGCGGCTGCTTGGAGGTGGTGGAGTTCCTGCGCGGCACGCCGATCTGGCCGGACGGCGAGGTGTGGGACGGAGCCATCCTTTTCCTGGAGACCTCCGAGGACGCCCCCTCCGCCGCCGTCCTGCGCTACGCCCTGCGCACCTGGGCCGCGATGGGCATCCTCCGGAGGCTCTCCGGCATCCTCTTCGGACGACCGGGAGGGCCGGTGCCGCCGGAGGACTTCGGGAAGTACGAGGATGCCCTCCTCCAGGTCGTCGCCACCGAGGAGGGTCTCACCCGCCTGCCCATCGTCACTCGCATGGACTTCGGCCACACGGACCCAATGTTCGTGCTGCCCTACGGCGTCCGTGCCCGGATAGACTGTGAGGGTCAGCGGTTCAGCATCGTGGAGAGCGCCGTGGCGGACCCGGGCGGTCCAACGTAAGAGAGGCTGATGAGAAACCGTTCCCTGTTCCCTTTCCTCGCTCTGACCTGCGCGGCGCTCGGCTTCGCGGGCTGCCAGGAGGTCGTCCTCCGGGTCGCGTCTCCCGACGGGACACGCACCGCCGAGGTCCGCTCGCGCTGGAGCATCGATCCCCCGGCGCAGTCGTTATGGCTGCAGTCTTCCCGCGCGGACGAGCCGCGGCGGATTGCCACGCTGGGAGAAGACACGGACTGGTGCGATCAGATCCTCTGGAGCCGGGACGGCTCCCGCGTCGCCTTCCTGATCCGGGGCGTCCGTCTGGACTTCTACGACGCCGCGAGCGGGCGTCTGCTGTTCCGCGACGGAAGGAGCGAATCGCCATGCTGCGATTGAGCGACTTCGACGTTCTCTCCTTCGACTGCTACGGCACTCTGATCGACTGGGAGACCGGCATCCTTGAAGCGCTGGCGCCCTGGCTCGAGCGGCAGGGCGCTTTCCGCGATCCGGAGGCGATCCTCGAGGCGTTCGCCCGCCACGAGTCCGCCCAGGAAGCCGAGAGCCCCAGCCTGCGGTACCCGGAGGTGCTGGCGCGGGTCCATCGCCGGCTCGCCGTGGAGTGGGGCCTTGAGTCGACGCCCGAGGACGCCGCGGCGTTCGGCGCCTCGGTCCCCCGGTGGCCGGCCTTCCCCGACTCGCCGGAAGCCCTCCGCAGCCTCCAGCGGCGGTACCGTCTCGTCATCCTCTCGAACGTCGACCGCGCCTCCTTCCGCGCCAGCGAGGAGCGCCTCGGAGTGCGCTTCGACGACGTGTTCACCGCCGAGGACATCGGCAGCTACAAGCCCGCTCCGGCCAATTTCGAGTACCTGCTACGGGAGCTCGCGCGCCGCGGCGTGGCGCGTCAGCGCATCCTCCACACCGCCCAGAGCCTTTACCACGATCACGTCCCCGCGCGCCGTCTCGGCCTCGCCACGGCGTGGATCGACCGCCGGCGCGACCGCCAAGGCGGGGGAGCGACGCTGCCGCCAGGCGAGGCGGTCGAGCCCGACTTCACCTTCTCAAGCCTGGAGGAGATGGCCCGGGCGCGAGATCGCGAGGCGCCAGGAGCCGCTTGACCTGCGGGCCGGCCCGGAGGAGAGCAGGGATGCGTTCCAGCCTCTGCCTTTGCCTGCTGCTGGCGCTCGGCTGCGCCAAAGAGGACAGCGGTCCGGCGGGTCCTGCCACGCTGGGCGCGGAGCTGCGAAATCCGGTCGGCCGCGAGGATGGAGCGGTCCTCGCAGACCTCGACGAGGACGGTCCGGCCGCCCGCGCCGGGCTGCGTCCCGGCGACCGGCTCCTGACCCTCGACGGCACGGCCGTGGACGGCCCGTGCACGCTCGAACGCCTGCTCGCCGCCAAGCGCCCCGGGCAGGAGGTCACGCTCGCCGTGCGGCGAGGCCTGGAGGTCCTCGAAAAATCGCTGAAGCTGGCCGGCGCCCTCGCGCTCCGCGAGAAAGCCTGTCAGGCCGGACGGGCCGCGGGGTGCTACCGGCTCGGCGTCCTCTATGCCCGCGGGCAGGGCGTGACGGCCGATCCGGAACGCGCCAACCGGCTCTTCGACCAGGCCTGCCAGGGCGGCAGCGCCGCCGGGTGCGCCGAGCTTGGCGGCCGTTATCTCAACGGCTACGGCGGCACCGTCGACGACTCCCGCATCCTTGAGCTGGTCCGCCGGGCCTGCGACGGCGGCAACGCCGCGGGCTGCGCCCACCTGGGGTTCCTCTACGCCACGGGCCGCGGGGTCCCCAACGACGACCGCCGGGCTCTCGACCTCTACCAGGCCGCCTGCGAGGGGGGCGACGCCGCGGGTTGCTACAACGTCGGCCTGCACTTCGAAAAGGCCCGTGGGAGCTTCGAGAACCGCAGCCGCGCCCTGATCGCCTACAGCCGCGCCTGTGACCTCGGGAGCGCCCTCGGCTGCACGAACCTGGCCTACCTCCACGAGCGCGGCCTGGGCACCCCCCAGAACCCGGCGCAGGCGGCCATCCTCTACCGCCGCGCGTGCGAGGGGAGCCCCTGCGAGGAAGGAGACCCCCTGGGCTGCTTCAACCTCGGAGTCTTCTACCGCGACGGCCAGGGAGTGACCCCGGACAAGGCGCGGGCCGCCGACCTCTTCGGACGGAGCTGCGCCGGGCACAACGCCTTCGGCTGCGCCAACCTCGCCGACCTGCTCGCCGCCGGCGACGGCGTGCCCCGGGACGAGAAACGGGCCGCCGACCTGTTCCGCCAGGCCTGCGAAGGGGGGCACACCCTCTCCTGCCGCAACACGCTGGTCCTCCAGGCTCCAGCCGGCAAGCCGGAGGAGACCGCGCACGCCGTGGACCGCCTGGAGCAGGCCTGCCGGGCTGGCGAGGCCGCCTCCTGTCACGATCTGGGCACGATCTACGATGACGGGCTGGGCGTCCCTCAAGACCCGGTCCGCGCCGCCGGCTACTACCAGCGGGCCTGCACCATCGGCGAGTCCCGCGGCTGCGTCAACCTCGGCGTGATGGCCGCGAACGGAACCGGCGTCCCCGAGGACGACGCCCGCGCCCTCGCGCTCTACCAGCGGGCCTGCGACGCGGGGGAGCCCAGGGGCTGCTATAACGTCGCGGCGCGCTACGCAGCGGGCCTCGGCGTCGCGAAGGACCCGTTCCAGGCGACCCTCCTCTACCAGCGGGCCTGCGACGGCGGCGACGTGCTGGCCTGCGCGAGCCTCGCCGACCTGTACGACAAGGGAGACGGCATCATCCCCGACCCGGTCCGCGCCCGCGAGCTCCTCCAGCGCGCCTGCGATGGCGGCCACGAAGAAGCCTGCGCGCGGCTGCGCTAGCTGACTCGGGGCAGCGCGCGAGGTCGGCTGTCCCGCAGCTCGCGACTGCTGTGACCCGCAGGTGATCGGCTTGCGGATCTTCTGAAGGGGTGCTCAGGCCCGAGGGGTGCCCCCTCCGCCGCCGTCCTGCGGTGCACCCTGCGCACCTGGGCCGCGATGGCCATCCTCCGGAGGCTCTCGGGTATCCTTTTCGGCCGCCGTGGATAGGCTGCGCCGTCCAGCATCAATTCGGGATTGAAAGTGTTCGACGAATCGATCACTGTAATTGTCTTTCACTGCGTCCCAGACCTTATCCACATGACGGCGTGCAATAAACCCGTCCATGTCTTTCATCCATGCCTTGTATACATCATCATCGAGGAGGTCGCAGTATCTCTGATATTGCAGGTTTTCATAGAAGGTGAGCCACCACTGGACAAGATACCGGTACCGAGCTTGCTTCACCGGAGTTAGCGTCTCATAAGTCTCTCCTTTGAAGTACCATAGCTCGGTGAGTTCATCACTTCCAGAGATATTGAGTACGAATTCTGACGAGATGCTGACAAAGGATTGAGAATTGACAGCCCTTGCCAATCTCGTTTGTTGATTCAGTTGAACGGCTATGCTTATGAGTGTGGCTGCCCCGACCAGTGTGCCTCCAATAGTGGCGAGATAAGAGGCATTCTCAAAGGTTACCCAACCCTTGTCCAAATAACAACCAATCATCCCGCCGATTGATAGTACTGAAATTACTGTGATGACGATAGAGTAGATTTTCAATTTCATGGACCGACTCTCCGATGAGCGGCTAAGGATATAGGCCATAAAGCAGGAGTAGGTTTCGGGTTCTTATTCCCATAAAATTGAGGGTGCTGCACGACCGCACGCACCTCCGCTTCAAATTGGGTTAATTGTGCCAACGTGGCGGCAGTCTTCGATATCCCTCGGTTTCTTGTCTATCTTAGGCCGACTGCTTATTCGCGTCAAAGCTATAGAGTGTATCGCATAAGCGTCTGGCTGGTCGCAATCCCTGTCGGAGAGCATCCGAGGCTAAGGTGTCGGGACATACGTCCCCGGATTGCGGTAGAGTAGGCGCCATGAGCCCACGACGGAGGAGGACCATCCATCCCGAGATCGCCCGCGTCCTCGAGCGACTGAAGATCGCCATCCGCAGCCTGGGGTATTCCTTCCGCGATGTCGAGAAGAGGCTGCGCGTCAGCGACGGCTACCTGAGCCGCGTCTTCCTGGGCTCCATCGAGCTCAAGATGGAGCACATCATCGGCATCGCGAGGGCGCTGGAGATGGCCCCGGAGGAGCTCGTCGCGTTCGTCTATCCGAAGGCGAAGGAGCCGATGAGCCCGACCACCCACGAGCTGTGGCGGCGGGTCGGCGGCTCCCCTCCCGGCGGGCTGCCCGGGACGCCGAAGCCGACCGAGGGCGTCACGGCGGAGGACGTCGAGCGGGCGGCCCGGCGGGCGCTCAGCGACCTCTTCGGGAGCCTCGCGACGCAGCACGTGGCGAAGCCTGGAGGGTAGACAGGCCGACGCAGAAAGGGCGCCAGCCGAGGGCCCCAAGCTCGGCTGGCACCCGGGGTACTTCGTTTGTCAATGAACGCGCGGGGATTTCCCCCGCTGATCTCTTCCAACTCAAGCTTGAGACGCCTCGCTCCAAGCTCGATCCGCGCCGTTCAAGCTCAAGGCGGGACCCGGCAAGCTTGTCCCGCCCTCTTTCAGACTTGGAAATTCCCGCGCCAGCTTGAACCGTCACGCTCCAGGCTTGAACCGGCCCGGATCAAGCTTGCGGGAGACGGAGCCAAGCTTGACGAAGGAATTTCAAGCCTGAAGCTGGCGGCTCAAGCTTGGTCCGCCTCGTCTCGAGCTTGCGCCGAGCCCTTCAAGCTTGTTCCGGCCCGCCTCAACCTTGATCCGTCCCTGTCCAGGCTTGACCGGCCGATTTCGAGCTTGCCGGACGCCCTTTCAAGCTTGATCCGCCACTGTTAGGGGTGATCGGGCCCCTTTCAAGCCCGGCTCCCGCTTGGCAACTCTTCGATACGTGGCCATACTAGCACCAATGTAGCTGTGAACGCAATAGGCCCTGAAACCGGCAGGGCGGCAGTTCCGTAGGGTTTAGGAAGTGGAAGGAGGCGTACTCCGCTCGGGATGCGCCCCGTTCTCGCTCTTTGACAACTGAATCGCGATCGAGGCCGAGGGGGGCGGGGCCCTCGGCCTCCGGACGGGTCTGCCCTTCGAAAGCCTCACCCCCTGGCCCCCTCTCCCTGACGGGAGAGGGGGAACGATTCCGAACTGACGAAGCTCGTATGCGGCACCCCCGCCTGCTGAGGGTCCTCCCTCTCCCGTCAGGGAGAGGGAGGCAGAGGGTGAGGCATCGGAGGGCAGACCGCCCCGTCCGGCAAGATGTGTATGAGGACGGTCGATCGGCCCCGATCCCGGCGTAACCCCATCGAATAGAATCCTCCCGTCCGTCTGCCGGTCCCGATCTGGAGGACTTGATGTTTCCAGCCCGCTCTCGCCTCGCCGCCGCTCTCTTTCTGCTGTCCTGCCTTCCCCTCGCCGCCCAGCAGCCGGCGGTCACCCTGGAAGGCCTGCTGAGCGCGCCGTTCCCGTACGAGCTTCTGGCCTCGCCGACCGGGGCCAAGCTGGCGTGGATCCAGAACGCCAAGGGGGTGAGGAACGTCTGGGTGGCCGAGCCTCCGGAGTACCGGGGCCGGCAGGTCACCCGCTACACGGCGGACGACGGGCAGGCCCTTTCCGGCCTCGAGTGGACGCCGGACGCGAAGTCCCTGCTCTACGTGCGCGGCGGCGGCGCCAACCGGCAGGGGGAGATCCCCAATCCCACCAGCGATCCGGCCGGCGTGGAGCAGGCGGTGTGGCGCGTGTCGCTCGACGGCGGCGAGCCGGTGCGCCTCGGGCAGGGGAGCGGCGTGGCCGTCTCACCCAAGGGGGACGGCGTCGCGTTCGTCCGCCAGGGGGGCGTGTTCTGGGCGGCGTTCGGCGAGAAGGAGCCGGTGCAGTGGGTCAAGGCGCGGGGGAGCGCCCGGCAGCTCCGCTTCTCGCCGGACGGCTCGAAGCTCGCCCTGGTGAGCGGGCGGGGCAACCATGGCTTCGTCGGCGTCTACGACGTGGCCGCGAAGGCGCTGCGCTGGATCGCGCCGAGCGTGGACGACGACAGCGATCCGGTCTGGTCGCCGGACGGGAGGCGGCTGGCGTTCATTCGCTCGCCGGCCTCCTCGAAGGTCACCCTGTTCCATCCGCACCCGAGCGCGCCGCAGCCGTGGTCCATCCTGGTGGCGGACGCGGCTTCGGGTGAGGCGAAGGCGGCCTGGCGGGCCGAGCCGGGCCCCGGGAGCGCCTTCTACGAGATGGTGGCCGCCAACCAGATCCTCTGGGGGGCGGACGACCGGCTGGTCTTCCCCTGGGAGCGCGACGGCTGGCTCCATCTCTACTCCGTGCCGGCCGCGGGCGGCAAGGCGACGCTGCTCACTCCCGGCGAGTTCGAGATCGAGTCTGTGAACCTCACACCGGACCGCCGGCAGGTCGTCTTCAACTCCAACCAGGACGACATCGACCGGCGCCACCTCTGGCGGGTGAACGTGACCGGCGGGCGGCCGGTGGCCCTGACCAGGGGCACGGCGATCGAGTGGCTGCCGGTGATGACCAGCGACGGCAAGGCCCTGGCCTACCTCCGCTCCGGGGCGCGGCGACCCGCGCAGGCGGTGATCGAGGTCGGGGGCAGGGTGCGGGAGCTGGCGCCCGGCACGGTTCCGGCCGGGTTCCCCGCGAGCGCGCTGGTGGAGCCGCAGCCGGTGGTCTTCAGCGCCGCCGACGGCCTGCGCATCCACGGTCAGCTCTTCCTGCCGCCAGGGAGCAAAAAGGGGGAGCGGCGGCCTGGGGCGCTCTTCTTCCACGGTGGGTCCCACCGCCAGATGCTGCTCGGCTGGCACTACTCGCCCTACTACAACAACGCCTACGCGCTGAATCAGTATCTGGCGAGCCGCGGCTACGTGGTGCTCTCGGTGAACTACCGCTCGGGTACGGGCTACGGCCTGGCGTTCCGGGAGGCGCCGAACCAGGGAGCGTCCGGCGCGAGCGAGTTCAACGACGTGCTGGGCGCCGGGCTCTACCTGCGCAGCCGGCCCGACATCGATGCGGACCGCATCGGCCTCTGGGGCGGCTCCTACGGCGGCTACCTGACGGCGCTCGGCCTCGCCCGCGCCTCGAACCTGTTCGCCGCGGGGGTGGACATCCACGGGGTGCACAACTGGAACGTGGGCATCAAGAACTTCATCCCCGGTTACGACCCGAAGCCGGACGAGGAGCGGCTCGCCTTCGAGTCGTCCCCCATGGCCTGGATCGACGGCTGGCGCTCGCCCGTGCTGGTGATCCACGGCGACGACGACCGCAACGTCGCCTTCTCCGAGACCGTGGACCTGGTCGAGGCGCTGCGGGAGCGGAACGTCGAGGTGGAGCAGCTCATCCTGCCCGACGAGATCCACTCCTTCCTGCGCTACGCGAGCTGGCTGGCCGCGTACCGGGCGACGGCGGAGTTCTTCGATCGCAGGCTGGCCAAGGCGGGGAGGTAGGGAAGATCCGCCCGTCCGGCGTGTTCTGGGGTAGGGAAGGGCATGGCATGACGAACCGCAACATCCCCGGCCTCTACGGCATCCGCGGCGTGATGAGCGTCTTCCATCTTCTGGTGGAAGGGGAGCGGGCGTGGCTTATGGATACGGGGATGGCGGGGGAGCCGGTGCTGCTGCGGCGCCTGCTGCGGCGGCTGGGCCTGCGGCCCGGTTCGATCGAGGCCATCCTCCTGACCCACGGCCATCTCGACCACGCGGGCAACCTGGCCGCGGTCAAGGAGATGACAGGCGCGCCGGTGTACGGCCATCCCGCCGAGCAGCGGCACGTGGACGGCTCCTATCCCTACGAGGGGAGCGCCCGCTGGTGCGGCCGGCTGGAGGAGGTGGGAAGGCGGGCGTTCCGCTACCGCTCCGCGCTGATCGACGAGCCCATCGGCGACGGCGATGTGCTCCCCTTCTGGGGCGGGCTGCGCGTCGTCCACCTGCCGGGCCACACGGACGGCCACTGCGGCTTCTACAGCGAGAGGCACGACCTGCTCTTCTCGGGCGACCTCTTTGCGAGCTACTTCTTCAACACCCATCTCTCGCCGGCGATCTTCACCAGCCGGCCGGAGCAGGTCTGGGGCAGCCTGCAGAAGGCCCTGGACCTCGATCCGCGGTGGATCGTGCCCAACCACTACGACTTCCTGGACGGGGCCTTGCACAAGCGGCGGTTCCAGGAGCTGTGCCGGAAGGCCTTCGCCCGCCGCCTCGTGGTGGGCGTCGAGCCGGAGGGATAGAGCATGGACCCTGGTGTCCAGAACGTCCTCCTGATCCTGGCTATCGGTCTGGTGGTGGTCGGGATGCTCGGCACGGTGCTGCCCGCGCTGCCGGGAGCGCCGCTGGTCTTCCTCGGGCTGCTGGTCGCGGCCTGGGCCGAGGGTTTTGAGAAGGTGGGATGGTTCACGTTGAGCATCCTGGGGGTGCTGACCCTGCTCACGTTCGTCGTGGACTTCTTCGCGGCCAGCCTGGGAGCCAAACGGGTGGGGGCGAGCTGGCTGGCCCTGGCCGGCGCGGCCGTGGGCATGGTCGTGGGGCTTTTCTTCAATCTCCCGGGGATCATCCTGGGACCCTTCCTGGGGGCCGTGCTCGGCGAGTACGCCGCGCGCCGGAACTGGGCTCAGGCGCGCCGGGTGGGCTTCGGCACCTGGCTGGGCATGGTGGTCGGCATCGCCGGCAAGCTGGCGCTGATCTTCACCATGGTGGGGATCTTCGCGCTGGCGTACGTGCTGTAAGCATCATCAATCCTGTACCAGCGGCTCGATGCAGTCCGGCTCGTCGTGGGCGGGGCTGTTGACCGCCCGGCTGACGGGGAACGCCTCGAAGCCGTCCACCGCGTGAGGAACGAGGAGCGGCTGGAGCTTCGCCGCGTCCTCCACCTTGGGGTCCAGCCAGAGGTCGAAGTTCTCCCGGTCGATGATGACCGGCATGCGGTTGTGGAGGGGACGGAGCAGGTCGTTGGCGTCGGTCGTCAGGATCGTGAAGGTCTCGACCGGCTTTCCCCCCTGCTCGGGGTCCTGCCAGGTGGACCACAGGCCGGCGAAGGCGAAGGGCTTCCGGTCTGCGCGACGGATGAGGAAGGGCTGCTTGGCCTTGCCCTCCTTCTTCCATTCGTAGAAGCCGTCGGCTGGGATCAGGCAGCGCTTTTTCTTGAAGCTCCAGCGGTAGGCGGGCTTTTCGGCGACGCTCTCGGCGCGGGCGTTGATCATGCGGTTGCCGATGGCCGCCTCCTTGGCCCAGTAGGGGATCAGGCCCCACTTCAGCAGGTCGAGCCGCCGCGGCTCGCCGGGCGCTGGGACCCGCACCACCGCGGCGTCCTGCGTGGGCGCCAGGTTGTAGCGGGGCGATACCACTAGGGGGAGCTCCGAGAGGTCGAAGAGGAGGGCGAGATCGTCACTGGGAGAGCTGAGGGTGTAGCGTCCGCACATATTGATTTCCTCGTTCAGGCCCGTGGCCGCGGTCCTGGGCCGACAGGCTTTGTGGGATTGTATCCACCGGTCCCCGCTGAAGGAATGGAGAGGAGGCTATACTGCCCTCGTGAGCCGCCAAGAGGTTCTCGACCGACTCTGCCACCAGCACGGGATTCTCGCCGTGTATCTGTTCGGATCTCGGGCCGATGACGGGCTCCGGGTCCTACGGGGCGAAGCGGTCTCGCGGGAGGGCTCGGACCTCGATGTCGGGGTTTTCTTCCGTGAGCATCTTGATGATCCCATTGTTCCGTCTCAACTACAGATCGAGATCGAAAATATCTTCGAGCCCTTGATCGCCAAGCTCACGCCCTTAGAACAGTTGGATCCCTTGTCGCAGTACGACGCCATCGAGGGGCACCGGATCGCGGCCCCTGACCCCACGGCAGCAAACCTCTACGAGTTGGCAGTGATAAGTATGGCGGAGGAGGCGCTTTGGCTTAAGCGGCAGATGGAGTCCGAAGATAGTCCCTTCAGTCTCCTCTGACGACTGGGGCACGGTGCTCCACCCACTCCCCGCCTACGCACGTCGCCGCCACGACCTCCTCCGTCGCACCGAAGATCACCGTTTCGAGCAGCGTCTCCGGCGTCCAGCCGGCCAGCGAGGGCGCCGATAGGTCGATCGCCGCGAAGTCGGCCCAGAGGCCGGGCTCGATGCGGCCGGCTTCGATTCCCAGCGACCGGGCGCCGACCGTCATAGCGGCTTCCAGGAGGACCGTGGCGACGTTCCCTTCCCCGTCGCGCAGCAGGCCCCGGCTCTCCGTGGCGAGGCGCTGGGCGTACTCCAGCCAGCGCATCTCCTCGATCAGGGAGATGCGGGCGTTGGAGTCGCTCCCCAGGCAGAAGGCGCCGCTCGTGGGACGAGCCCGGGGAGCCGCCGCGATGCCGTCGCCGAGGTTGGCCTCGGTCAGGGGGCAGAGGCAGACGGTGCCCCCGGCGGCGAGGAAGCGGTCGATCTCCTCGGCGTCGGTGTGGGTACAGTGGACCGCTGTCAGGTCCGTGGCCGTCCCCAGCGTTTCGAGGAGCAGCGCCATGGGACGCCGATCGTAGAAGGCGAGGATCTCGTCGATCTCCCGCCGCTGCTCCTCGACGTGGATGTGGAAGGGCAGGTCGCGCCGGCGGGCCTCGTCGTAGATCGCGGCCAGGTCGTCGGGGCTGGCGGCGCGGAGGCTGTGGACCGAGGCGGCCAGGCTCTGCCGGTGGGGATCGAGGCGCGCCGCGAGGCGGTCCATCTGCTGCCAGTAGGCTTCAGGCGACGGCGAGCCGAAGCGGCGTTGCGGGCCTTCCAGCGGTTGGCCCACCCCGCCCGTGCGGTAGTAGACCTCGATCAGGGCGATGCGGATGCCGGCCTCGGCGGCGGCGGCGAGCACCAGCTCGTCGAAGGCGTAGTCGGCGGCGCCCGGGCTCTCCTCGCGATGGTGGAAATAGTGGAACTCGCCCACGGCGGTGATGCCGGCCGCCCGCATCTCGCGGAAGGTCTGGAGGCAGAGAGCCTGGAACTCGTCCGCCTCCAGCCGCTCGACGAGGCCGTACATGGCTTCGCGCCAGGTCCAGAAGCTGCCGGCGCCCGCGAGGAAGGTCTCGCCGCGCCCGCGGAGCCCCCGCTGGAACGCGTGCGAATGAGCGCTCACCATGCCCGGCAGGAGCGCCCGCCCGGCGAGGAGCAGGTCGGGGGTACGGCCGAGGTCTCCCACGGCCTCGATGCGGCCGTCCTCACCAATGACGACTTGGACACCCGATTCGAAGCGGTTGCCTGTCCAGGTGAGATTGGCTTCGAGGACCGTCACCTCGCAGGCTCCTCGCAGAAGTGGCGGATCGTCCTCTCCAGCAGCCCGCGGGCGGCCGCGAGCTCGTCCTTGGGCAGGTGCTCGTTGGGCTTGTGCGCCACCTCGATCGAGCCGGGTCCGAAGATGGCGCAGTCCATGCCGAGCCGCTGCAGCCAACCGGCGTCGGTGGCGAAGGAGACGCTCATCGCCGCGCTCTGGCCGACGAGCCCGCAGAGGTGCCGGTGGATGGGAGCATTCTCGTCGAGGAGCATGGGCGGGCTGTCGGAGAGCAGCTCGATCTCCGGCTCGAAGGGCGAGGCCGCCTCGCGGACGGCGTGGCTCACGCGCGCGATCAGCTCCTCGGAAGCGATCCCGGGGAGCGGCCGCACGCCCAACTCGACGGCGCAGCGGTCCGGCACCACGTTGATCGCCGAGCCGCCATGGATCGTGGCGACGTTGAGCGGCACGTAGGGCACCTCCGGGAACAGCTCGCGGTTGGGCGGAGTCTCAGCCTCCAGTTCGCGGCGAACGCGGGTGAGCGCCACGATCACCCGTCCGGCGGGCTCGACAGCGTTGACGCCCAGGTGGGGGTAGCCGCTGTGGGCTGGCACGCCATGGAGGGTCGCCCGCATCTTGAGGTGCCCCTTGTGCGCCCGCGCCACGCGCAGCGACGTGGGCTCGCCGATGATCGCGCTTCGCGGCAGCGTCGCGGCCTCGGGGAAGCTCTCGGCGAGGCGCTTCGCTCCCAGCGTGCCGACCTCCTCGTCGTAGGTGAAGACGAGGGCCAGGGGAGCGCGCCACCGCTCCGGCCGGGCCTCGGCGGCGAGATTGGCGGCGAGGGCCAGGAAGCCCTTCATGTCGCACGCGCCGCGGCCGATCCAGCGGTCCCCTTCATCCGTCAAGGTGAAGGGCGGGCTGCGCCAGCCCTCCTCCTCGGCGGGCACGACGTCCATGTGGCCCGAGAGCGCGAGGCCGCGGCGGTCCCCCTCCGGCTCGGGGCCGATCCAGGCGATCACGTTCGCCTTGCGGCCGTCGGCCGAGGGGTTGCGCGCGATCCGCACGCCGGGCCGGTCCAGGTACTCGCAGAGGAAGTCGGCGAGCGGCAGGTTGCTGTTCCAACTGGTCGTGTCAAAGGCGACCAGCCGGGCGAGCAGCTCGGCGTCGGAGAGGTGCGGCATGGTCAACCGCGGCTGCGCTCGAGCAGGACCATCATCAGGATCGCCAGCAGGACGGCCACCGTCTCCGCTTCGCGGAGGGGCCGCCCACGTCCTGGATCTCGAACCTGCTCTCCAGGAAGGAGCGGTGCTTGGAGATCCGGAGGGCCGGCTGATTGGTGCCGGTGCGGGTCACGACGTACTTGGGATTGAGGAAATAGCCGGTGAATGCACCGATCACGGGAATCTCCCCGAGCAGGCCGTCGAGCACCTTGGCCCACGGATTCTCCTCCTCGATCCGGAAAATCTCGTGTCCCGTCTCGTCGGCGATCTCATAGGACGCCTTCCAGAGCGAGCGAGCGCCGAGCCGGCGGACGGAGCCCACCACTCGCCCCTGAGGGTCGGTGGAGGTGTAACGGGCGGACCAGTCGAGCCAACGGTCGGCGTTGATCTCGTAGATCTGCTGCGCCTGGGAGCTATCCGCGAAGACGCGGACCTTCTCTTTCAGCTTCAGCAGCTTCTGCTTGACATAAAGAATCTCGCGCCCGGCGGCGTCGCGGACGTAGAGCTGCGGCGCCAGGGCGACGATCTTGAAGCTCAGGGTGAGCGGGTACTGCAACGGGTAGAGCATGAGGCCCCCTTGGATCGGAGAGGAGGAGAGACGGCCGGGACAATTATAGGAGACGGCGAGGTCCGGCCTCAGGGGAACTGCGCCGGGCTGAAGCCGATGTCCACGACGCTGCAGCCCGAACGGACCGGGATGCCGCGGCGGCGCGCCTCCT
>DASWME010000108.1:0-22158 GCA_036399915.1 Thermoanaerobaculia bacterium | reverse complement strand
AGATGCAGGACGATCTCACCTGGGGCGTCAAGCACCTGGTCGCGCAAGGCATCGCCGACCCGCGGCGCGTCGGCATCCTGGGCGGCTCCTACGGCGGCTACGCCACGCTGGCGGGCTTGGCCTTCACGCCCGACCTCTATGCCGCGGGCGTCTCCATCGTCGGCCCGTCGAACCTGATCACGCTGCTCGAATCGATCCCGCCGTACTGGGAGCCGATCCGCAAGATGTTCATGGAGCGGATGGGCGATCCGGCGACGCCGGAGGGCCGCGCGCAGCTCGAACGGCAGTCGCCCTTGAACTCGGCCAACAAGATCAAGGCGCCGCTGCTGGTCGTCCAGGGGGCGAACGATCCGCGCGTGAAGAAGGCCGAGAGCGACCAGATCGTCGTCGCCCTGCGCGAGCGGGGATTTCCCGTCGAGTACCTCGTCGCGCCCGACGAGGGCCACGGCTTCGCCAGGCCGGTGAACAACATGGCCATGTTCGCCGCCGCGGAGAAGTTCCTCGCCAAGCACCTCGGTGGGCGCTACCAGGAGAGCATGACGCCCGAGGTGGCCACGCGCCTCGGTGAGATCACCGTCGACGTGAAGACGGTCGAGATGCCGAAGCGGGCTGCGGCCTCCGCGGTCACCGTGCCGAAGCCCGCCGCCGACCTCAAGCCCGGCACGGCGAGCTACAAGGCCAACATCGAGGTCGGGGGGCAGACGATCCCGATGACCGTCACGCGCGAGGTCAAGGAGGAGGGCGGCCGGTGGGTGGTCACCGAGACGACCAAGATGCCGATGGGCGACATCACCGACAAGACGGTCGTTGAAAAAGGGACGCTGGTTCCAACCGAGCGCTCGGTCCATCAGGGCCCGGTGACGGTGGAGCTGGCGTTCAAGGACGGCAAGGCGACCGGCACGATGACCGTCAACGGGCAGGCGCGGCCTGTGGAGGCCGACCTCGGCGGAGCTCTCTTTGCCCACGGGGCCGGCGCCCACCTGTCGCTGGCCGCGCTGCCCTTGGCCGAGGGCTACAGCGCCACCTACCGCAACTTCGACGTGCAGACGCAGAAGGCGAAGTCCATGCAGGTGAAGGTCGCCGGCGCGGAGAAGATCACCGTCCCGGCCGGCACCTTCGACAGCGTCAAGCTCGAGGTCACCTCCGCCGAGGGCGAGGCGGACAAGACCACGATCTGGGTCGACCCGGCCACGCGCCAGGTCGTGAAGACCGTCTCGGTCGTGCCCCAGATGAACGGCGCGGTCATCACGACCGAGCTGACGCAGTAGGCCGCTCAGCGGGCCGCGGAAAAGGGTGCCAGCCGAAGGCGGGAACGGCTGGAACCACCGCCGCGGCACCGCTCGTTTTATCCCGCCGGCAGGGTTTCGATGTCCGCACCCCGCGCATACCGGGGATCCAGTACCGTGACCTGAATGAGATCGAATAAAACTCCGTCAAGGGCTGATCGCCGCCAGCAAGGTGCCCAGGCACCCCTGGCGATAGCCGGTGAGGATCAGATCGCCGCCGCGCGAACGCGCCTCGAAGCCCTCCAGCCGCGCCGCTGAATCCAAGTTGAGAAATCCCTCCCCTGCCAGCGGCCCCGGCGCGCCCTTGCCGCCGATCAGCAGCGGCGCGCAGTCGACCATCACCCGGTCGTAGCAGCCGCTCTCGACGAAGCTCGCCAGCACCTCGGCACCCCCTTCGACAAGGATGCTCTGGACGCCGCGCCCGTAAAGGTCGGCGAGCACGGCCCCGGGATCGACGGAGGGGAGCGCGATCACCTCGGCGCCCCGCGCGATCAAAGCTTCGCGGCGTTGGCGGTCGGTCGCCTCCGTATAGATCAGCACCGGTCCCGGCACATCGAAGAGGCGCGCTCCGGACGGCAGGCGCAACCGGCGGTCCATCACCACCCGCGAGTTGGGTCCGGCGGCGAGGCCGAGCCGGCGGTCGAGCCGGGGATCGTCGGCAAGCACGGTGCCGCTGCCCACGAGGACGGCATCGTGCTCCTCGCGCAGGGCGAGCGCCCAGCGGCGTCCCTGGGGCGAGGAGATCCACTGGCTCTGTCCTGCGGCGGTGGCGATGCGGCCGTCGAGGCTCATGGCCCACTTGAGCGTCACCGCCGGCCTTTGCAACGTCGTGGCAACCAGGAAGCGCAGGTTGAGCCGGACGGCCTCGTCGGCCAGCGTCCCCACCTCCACCTCGACCCCGGTTTCGCGGAGCTTGGCGAAGCCGCGGCCGGAGACGCGGGGATTCGGATCACCGTGGCACGCCACCACGCGGGCGATGCCCGCCGCCAGCACGGCGTCCACGCAGGGTGGCGTGCGGCCGAAGTGGGAGCAGGGCTCCAGGGTGACGTAGAGGGTGGCGCCGCGGGCGCACTCGCCCGCCTCGCGCAAGGCTTCGATCTCGGCGTGGGGACCGCCCACCTGCCGGTGCCAGCCGCGTCCCACGACCTCGCCGTCACGCACCAGGACGGCGCCGACCATCGGGTTGGGCGAGGTGCGGTAGCGGCCGCGGGCGGCGAGCCGGAGGGCCCGCCGCAGGTATTCGGCCGATCGATCAGCCGACGAGGGCAGCGGCGAACTCCCGGGGCCGGAAATCCACCAGGTCGTCGGCCTTCTCCCCGACTCCCAGGTAGAGGACGGGGAGCTTCAGCTCGCGGGCGATGGCCACCACCATGCCGCCCTTGGCCGTGCCGTCGATCTTGGCGAGCAGGACGCCGTCGATGGGCACCACCTGGCTGAAGGTGCGGGCCTGGGCCAAGGCGTTCTGCCCGGTGGTGGCGTCGAGCACGAGGATGGTGCGCTTCTGCCAGTCCGCGGCCTCGCGGTCGATGACCCGGCGCACCTTGCCCAGCTCGGCCATCAGGTGGTCCTTGGTGTGGAGCCGGCCGGCCGTGTCGACGATGAGCTGGTCGATCCGGCGCGCCTTGGCGGCGTGGATGGCGTCGTAGACCACGGCGCCGGGGTCCGCGCCCTGATTGGAGCGGATGACCTCCACCCCCAGCCGCTCGCCCCAGAGCGCGAGCTGCTCGATGGCGGCGGCCCGGAAGGTGTCGCCGGCGGCGAGCATCACCCGCTCGCCCTGCTGCAGGTGGCGCCTGGCGAGCTTGGCGATGGAGGTGGTCTTGCCCACGCCGTTGACGCCCACGACCAGGGTCAGCATGGGGCCCCGCCCGAAGTGGCGCGGGCGCGGCATCTCGGCGAGCAGGTCCGCGACCTCATCCGAGAGGAGCTTGCGCAGCCGCGTGGCGCTGGTCGTCTGCTCCTTCAAGGCGTTCTTCTTGACGCGCTCGACCAGCTCGAGCGAGGTCTCCACCCCCATGTCGGCGCCGATCAGGGTCTCCTCCAGGTACTCGACCGTGCGGTCGTCGAGGGTCACCTTGTCGCTCATCGCGGCGGAGACCTTCTCGATGATCTCCGTATGAGTCATGAAGAGCCCGCGCTTCAGCTTGGTCCAGAAGCCCTTCTGCTCCTCGTCCTCGGGCAGGCGGGTCTCCGGCGCGAGCTCCAGGATGTCGTTCTGCTTCGGTTCGTCAGCCATGGCGGGACCATGATATCGCGGGCGGGCCACGTGCCGTCTTGCCCGTACAACCTCACCCCCTGGCCCCCTCTCCTAAAGGAGAGGGGGAACGAAGACGGACCGGAGCCCCTCTCCTTTAGGAGAGGGGTTGGGGTGAGGTCGAACCAGCACGGGCGTTCGGGATCTGAGCCCGCCGCTATCCCTGGAACAGCTCGCGCCGGAGCTGCTCGACCGCGTCGTTGAGGCTCTCGCGGGCGCGCGCCACCAGGGCGGGATGGCGCTGCACGAGCGCCAGGTGATAGCCGTCCGGCAGGGGCATGGCGTAGATGTGGACGGCCTTCTTCTCGATGTGGATCATCCGCGGCTCGCCGAGGTCGCTGCTGGCGAGGACCTTCGCGAGCTGGCGGAGGTAGATGCCGAGGTACGCGCCGATGACCCGCATCTCGTAGGGGCTGAAACCGTCGCCGCAGGCGAGGTCCACCGTCTCGCCGCTGCCGTCGAGGAACAGCACGCCGAGCGCGTGATCGTTGTTGGCCAAGAGGTTGGCGAGGACGTACTGGAACACCAGGACCGCGGCTCCTCAGCGCTGGGCGCCCACCGCCGCCCTCGCCTCCACCACTGTGCTCTCGAGGCGGGAGGGGCGCGTCGCGCCCGCCCGGATCTCGCCGGCCTCGAAGGCGCGGAGGAAGGCGGTCACGATCTTGGCGTCGAAGCGGCTGCCGGTCAGGCGGGTGATCGTCTCCACCGCGAACTGCAGGCTGTAGGCCTGCTGGTAGGGACGGTTGGTGGTGATGGCGTCGAAGGTGTCGGCCACCGCCACGATGCGGGCGAAGAGCGGGATCTGCTCCCCCTTGAGGCCGTCCGGATAGCCGCGGCCGTTCCACGCCTCGTGGTGCGAGCGGATGGCCGGGATCATCTCCTTCAACTGCTCGATCGGCGCCATGATCTCGGCGCCGATCACGGTGTGCGTCTTCATCTGCTCGTACTCGTCCGGGGCGAGCACGCCTTCCTTGCGCAGGATGCGGTCCTCGACGCCGATCTTGCCCACGTCGTGCAGCAGCGCGCCGATCCAGATCTTGTGCTGCGTCTCCTCGGGGAGCTGCAGGTAGCGGGCGATGGTGCGGCTGAAGGCCGCCACCCGCTCGGAGTGGCCGCGCGTGTAGGGGTCCTTGGCGTCGACCGCGGCCACAAAGGCGCGCAACGAGCCGATGAACAGCTCGCGGTTGACCTGCGCCGCCTGCCGGAGCTGCTGAACGTAGCTGGCGACGTGCCCGCTCATCCGGTTGAAGTCCTCGGCCAGGTCGGCCAGCTCGAAGGTGAGGCCTGTCATCTCCACACTGCCGCCGAAGTTGCCGGCGGCGATCTCGTGCGTGGTGTCGGCCAGGCGCTGGATGGGCCGGCTCACCCAGCGCGCCGCCAGATAGGCGAAGAACAGCGACAGGGCGATCAGCAGGGCGGTCGAGAGGCCGGCGCTGAAGATCATCCGGTTGACGTCGGCGAAGGCTTCCGAGAGCGGCTTCTGCACCACCAGCCCCCAGCCGTTCTCCTCGATGGCGCTCACCTGGGCGAAGACCTCCCGGACGCCTTCGGGGGTGCGGACCTTGTACTCCGAGGTCAGCGTCATGGGCCGGTTGATGAACGACCGCAGGACTCCCGGCTCGAGCGCCGTCGTCTTCACGCCCGGGCCGCCGTTGGACCACAGGATCTTGCCCTGGCGGTCGATCAGGAACACGCCGACGCCCTGGCTCGCCACTCCCTGGGAGACCTTCTTCAAGGGGTGGAACTCGACCTGCGCCTCGACGATCAACCGGGGCTCCTTCCCCTCCGGCACCGGCACCGCCAGGACGGCCCGCGGCTCGCGGCCCTCGGCCGTGGCGACGAGGCGGTAGGCCGGAGCCTTCCGGCTGCGCGCCTGCTCGAACGCCGCATCCATGGCGGCCTGCACCTCGGGGCTCAGGTTGCCCGGCCCCAGGCCGGCGCCCTCGGGATCGAGCACGCGCAACGCCAGGACGTCCGGGTTGCCGCGCTGGAACCCCTGGAGCTGCCGCTGCACCCAGGGCTCCTGGAGCCGCGCCGCGGTCTCCCCGGGCCCCGGCGTCGTCAGGATGCCGTTGGCGAGCTGCGTGACCTGGCGGCGCACCGCGAGCAGATAGGAGTTGATCTCCAGCGAGAGCGACCTGGCCTCGTTGGTCAGGTTGTCGCGCTCGGTGTTCTCGAGCACTTGGTTGCTCTTGCCGATGAGCAGGGTGCTGCTGATCGCCAGGGGGATGATGCCCGACAGCAGCAGCGCGATGACAAGGACCGTCCGCAGCTTCAGGCGGCGAAGGAGGCTTCGGCGAGTTTCCATGGCGACCGGCTATAGGAGCTGGTGGACCCAATTATAGCCTGATCGGGATACGCGCAAGAGGGGTTACGCTGAAAAGCCAGATTTTTCTACGCGCGAGGGCCCAGCGGGTCGGCCAGGAATCCCCGCAGCTCGGCCAGAACCTCGTCGTCCGGGATGCCGCCGGCCATCCATCCCTCCCCCAGCGAACGGGGGAGAACCCAGACCAGGCCAGACTCCCGAGCCTTCTTGTCGCGCGCCATGGCGGCCATCAGCTCCCCGGGGTCGAGCTGCGGCAGCCGCGGCAGGTCCAGGCGCCGGATCAGGGCGTGGATGCGCTCCGCGACCTGCGGCGAGAGCCCGCGCCGCACGGCCAGGCGGAGGGCGAAGAGGATGCCGTACCCCACCGCCTCGCCGTGGCGCAGGCCCGCATAGCCGCAGGCCGACTCGATGGCGTGCCCCAGCGTGTGGCCGAAGTTGAGCAGCCGGCGGTCCCCCTGCTCGGTGGGATCCCGCTCCACGACGCCGATCTTCGCCGCCGCCGCGGCCCTGACCACGGGTCCGAGCGCCGCCGGATCCCCTTCGAGCAGAGCGTCGAGCTGCCGCTCCACGCTGACGAAGAGGTCCGGATCGAGCAGCGCCGCCATCTTGATCACCTCGACCAGGCCCGACCGCAACTCCTCCCGCGGCAAGGTCGGCAGGACCTCGGTGTCGCAGACCACCATCCGCGGGTGGTAGAACAGCCCGACCGTGTTCTTGCCGCCGGGCAGGTCCACCCCGGTCTTGCCGCCGATCGCGGCGTCCACCTGCGCCAGGAGAGTGGTAGGGATCTGGACGAACTCGATGCCGCGCAGGAAGCATCCGGCCGCGAACCCGGCGAGGTCGCCCACGCTGCCGCCGCCGAAGGCGATGGCGCGGCTGTCGCGCTTGCCGCCGGCCGCGAGCATCTCGTTCCACAGCCGCTCGGCCGTGGAGACGGTCTTGGCGCCCTCCCCCTCCTCCACCTCCAGGACCACCCAGCGGGCCGCGGCCCGGGAAGGAACGTCGAGCCGCTCGCCGTGGAGCGCGAGCACGCGCGGGGTCGTGATCAGGAAGGCGGTGCGCCGGGCGAGCCAGTCCTCCAACTCAGCCAGCACGGAAGAGAGCGCGCCCTCCCCCACGATGACGGGAGTGGTGCCAGCCGGGTGGTGGAGCCGGAGGGGGGTGATGTCCGAAGAGGCCAAGATCAGATCCGACCGAAATAGAACAGGTTCGACTCCGGATCGACGGCGAAGCGGATTCGCTGGAGCAGGCCCTCGTAGCCGAGGAAGTTCGGGCCACGCCAGTCCGGAGTCAGGAAAACCATGGCGTCTACTTCGAGCGGTTCACCTTCATCGACAGTGAGCGTGATCAAGCCCCGATAGAGAGTTCCAGCAAACCTGCCAAGGCGCGTACTGAGCACCACGCCTCCTTCGACCGGCAGGAAGATTCGTCGAAGGATAATCCCAATGTCAGGTTCGAAGATACACCAGGGTGCCGCGGTGTCCACAACCGCAAGGACGGGCCTGGAGATCATGCTGAACGCGACTCGAACCAGAATTCGGGCATCCGAACCGGATATTGCGGGTCGGCGTCGACATAGCGACTGCTTCCCGTAGCGAACGGGGTTCGATCTCTCCTGACCAGGAGGGGACCGTTAGTCAAGGATGTGATGGATGAGGGAGCCCCGTGGGTCTCGATCCCCGAAGGCTTGGAGGACTTCTTCTAGAGAATCGGCAGCCGCTACGAGCTCGCCGTTTTGGAGGCCTACCCACTTACCACGGTATGCGTGTGCGTTCTTCTTGAGCCACTCGTACGAAGGGGTCGGATCGAACATCTTGTGATTTGGATCCGTGCTGACCCGCACCTCGAACGGCCTCAGGGCATAGTGGAGGCGCCGAAGCTCGGGATGGTCCGGATACAGGGCGAGCCCTCGCTCGGCGACTTCGCGCGCGCCGCGCAAAGTCCCTGAGTTGAAGATCTGGCGGATCTCCTCGAGGAATTCCTCGGCAGTCGGGTGCTGCGAGCTGGGATCGAGCCTCTGGGCGGCCCCCGTCTTCATGGAGCCATGATATCACTTGTCAGGACTCTTTTCCCTCCTCCCGCGCCACCGCGATCCCCAGCTCTCGCAACTGTTTCTCGTCGACTTCGGAGGGCGCGTCGGTCATCAGGTCCGTGGCCGAGGCGGTCTTGGGGAAGGCGATCACGTCGCGCAAGGAGCTGGCCCGCGCCATGAGCATCACGATGCGGTCGAGCCCCAGGGCGATGCCACCGTGGGGAGGAGCGCCATAGCGCAGCGCTTCCAGGAAGAACCCGAAGCGGGCCTCGGCCTCCTCGGGGCCGATCCCCAGCAGCTTGAACATCCGGCTCTGGAGCGCTGTGTCGTGGATGCGGATCGAGCCGCCGCCGAGCTCGAGGCCGTCCAGCACCACGTCGTAGGCGCGGGCGCGCACCGCGCCGGGGTCGCTCTCCAGCTTACCGAGGTCCCGCGGGTCGGGGCTGGTGAACGGATGGTGCATGGCAAACCAGCGGCCCTCTTCCTCGTCCCATTCGAGCAGCGGAAACTCGGTCACCCAGAGGAAGGCGTGCTTACCTTCGGGGATCAGCTTGCAGGTCTTCGCCAGCTCGAGGCGGAGCGCTCCCAGGGCCGCGGCGGCGACCTCGGCCGGTGCGGCCACGATCAGCGCGAGCCCGCCCTCCTCCAGCCCGAGCGCCTCGGCCGCGCCCTGCACCTCGCCCTCGGTCAGGGCGTTCTTGACCTGGAAGACGATCTCACCCCCCTTGCGGCGCAGGGTGAGCACGCCGGCCGCGCCGTAGCGGCGGGCGATCTCGGCCCAGCCGTCCACCTCCTTGCGGCTCGCCTCGGCGGCGCCAGCGGCGCCAGGCACGGCGAAGCCGCGCACCACCCCGCCCCCGGCCACCGTCTCCCTGAAGCCGCGGAAGCCGCTCTCCCCCAGCCGCTGCGAGAGGTCCACGATCGGCAGGCCGAAGCGCAGGTCGGGCTTGTCGCTGCCGTAGCGCGCCATGGCCTCGGCGTAGCTCATGCGCGGGAAGGTGGCGGGCGGCTCGATGCCGGCCAGCGGGAAGATGCGGGCGAAGAGCCCCTCGGTCAGCCCGTAGACGTCCTCCTCGGTGGGAAAGGACATCTCCACGTCGATCTGCGTGAACTCGGGCTGGCGGTCGGCGCGCAGGTCCTCGTCGCGGAAGCAGCGGGCGATCTGGACGTAGCGCTCGAAGCCGGACACCATGAGGAGCTGCTTGAAGAGCTGCGGCGACTGCGGCAGGGCGTAGAAGCACCCGCGGCGGACGCGCGAGGGCACCAGGTAGTCGCGCGCGCCCTCGGGCGTGGACTTGGTGAGGATCGGCGTCTCGACGTCGACGAAGCCCTGCTCGTGGAAGTAGTTGCGGACCGCGAGCGTCACCCGGTCGCGCAGCAGGAAGTTCTTCTGCAGCTCGGGCCGGCGCAGGTCGAGGAAGCGGTAGTGCAACCGGGTCTCCTCGGCCGCTTCCGTCTTGCCGTCGAGCGCGAACGGCGGCGGCTCGGAGCGCGAGAGCACGGCGGCCCGCTCGGCCGCCACCTCGATCTCGCCCGTGGGCAGGTCGGGGTTGACGTGCGCGGGATCGCGGCGCAGCACCTCGCCCTCGACCTCGACCACCCACTCGCCGCGGGCCGCGGCGAGCGCCTGCGCCGGCTCGGGCCGCTCGTCGGGGCTCAGCACCACCTGGACGACGCCGCTGCGGTCGCGCAGGTCGAGGAACACCAGCCCGCCGTGATCCCGGCGGCGCTGCACCCAGGCCTGGAGCTTCACCCGGCTCCCCACGTCCGCGGTCGTGATCGTCCCCGCTCCCCGGCGCTTCATGTCCTCTCCTTTTCCCTTCCTTCGACCCGCTCGGTGCCCGAGCCCAGCACCTCGCGGTAGCGCTCTTTCAGCGCCGCGTAGCGCTCGACGGTGTCCGCGATCCGCAGCGTCTCCTCCTCGGTCAGCGGCCGCGCCACCCGCGCCGGAATCCCCAGGGCCAGGTGACCCGCTGGAATCCGGTGCCCGGGCGCCACCACCGCCCCGGCCCCGACCTGCGCGCCGCGCTCCACCACGGCCCCGTCCAGCACCCGGGCGCCGATGCCGATCAGCGCGCCGTCCTCGACGGTGCAGCCGTGGACCACGGCCTGGTGGCCGATCACCACCCCCTCGCCGATCACCAGCGGGTGCCGCAGGTGGCTGACGTGCAGCACCGTCCCGTCCTGGACGTTGGTGCGGGCGCCGATGCGGATGAAGTTGACGTCCCCTCGCGCTACGGTGTGAAACCAGAAGGAGACGTCGTCCCCCAGCGTCACGTCGCCCGTGACGTGAGCGCCCGGTGCCAGGAACACGCGGTCCCCCAGGACCGGCCACTGCCCCTGGTACGGGTAGACGGGCATGGCCGCCGATTCTATTTCGCCGCGCGGGCCGGCCGCACGGACAGCAGGATGCGCTCGTACGTGGGCAGCCGCTTCTCGAACTCGGCCCGGCCGGCGGATGCCACGAAGTCCACGGCGAGGTTCTCGAGGGGCAGCTTGAGGGTGAGGCTGCTGCGCGCCCCCTCCCCCTCGCCGGAGTCCATCCGTACCAGCAGGCCGCGCACCCCGCCGACCTCGCGCACCTCCACTCGCGGCGCCGACCACTGAGGGTTGGCCTCGTCGTTGGCCTTGATGTTGGCCGCGACCTCGTCGGGATCGGCGAGCGAGATCTGGCTGCCGCGGACCCAGATCAGGCGCGGGTCCTGGGGCGGCGCGGCGTCGGCCGGCCCGATCCACAGGCCCGGGTACCCCTCGACCTGCCGCGCCTGCCAGCCCTGCGGAACCTCGATCGTGTACGGCAGGCCCGCGCCCTGGGCGGGCTTCAGCTCGACGCGGTGGAACGCCTCGGCGGGCGCGCTCTTCACCGGCTCGGCCGCGAGGGCCAGCGCCGGCAGCGCGGCCGCGGCGAGGAAAAAGATCGCATTGCGGAATCTCATTCGTACACCCTCTCGAAGCGGATCGCCGGCCTTCCGGCCGGGCGCAAGAGCATGGCATAAAATCCGCCGGTGTCCAAAGGTCCTCACCCGCTGACCCCCTCTCCCAGAGGGAGAGGGGGAATAGAGACGATCGACGTCATCATCCCCGCCCTCAACGAGGAGAGATCTCTTCCCCTGGTGCTGGCGGATCTCCCGCGCCCGCCAGTGCGCCGGATCGTGGTGGCCGACAACGGCTCGGTCGACGGTACGGCCCGGGTGGCCGCCAAGGGGGGCGCCGAGGTGGTGACCGCCTCCCGCCGAGGGTACGGCAGCGCGTGTCTCGCCGGGCTCGACCACCTGCGGCGCACCGGCCCGCCCGACGTCGTGGTGTTCGTGGACGCCGACTACTCGGACCACCCCGAGGAGCTGCCCTCTCTCGTCGTTCCCATCCTGGCCGGCGAGGCGGACCTGGTGATCGGCTCCCGCGTGCTGGGCCGGCACGAGCGGGGCGCCCTCCTGCCCCAGGCGCGGGCCGGCAACCTCGTCGCCTGCCTGCTGATCCGGCTCTTCTACGGCCACCGCTTTACCGACCTCGGTCCGTTCCGCGCCGCACGCTGGGAAGCCTTGGAGCGCCTTCAGATGTCCGACCCCGACTTCGGCTGGACCGCCGAGATGCAGGTCAAGGCCGTGCGCCGGGGGCTGCGCTGCGCCGAAGTGCCCGTCTCCTACCGCCGCCGCGTTGGCGTGTCGAAGATCACCGGCACGATCGGCGGCACGCTGCGCGCGGGCTATAAGATCCTCTGGACCGTGGCCCGCCACGTCCGCGGCTGAACGGACGCCATGCCCGAGCGATTGCCCCAGCCCATGCTCGCCCAGACCGAGATCGAGGTCCGCTACGCCGAGACGGACCAGATGGGGGTCGTCCATCACGCCAACTACTTCGTCTGGTTCGAGCTGGCCCGTACCCGGCTCTGCGAGCGCTCCGGGTTCCACTACGCCGACATCGAGCGGCTCGGCTACCTCCTGATGGTCACCGGCGCCGAGGCGCGCTATCACCGCCCGGCCCGCTACGGCGACGTGGTGAAGGTCCTCTGCTGGTGCGAGCGGCTGGGCAGCCGCGGCCTGCGCTTCGCCTACGAGGTCCGCAACGGCAGGGAGAAGCTGGTCACCGGCGCCACCGAGCACCTCTGGATCGAGAAGGCCACCGGCCGTCCCTGCCGCACCCCGGAGTCGCTCCGTAAGCCGTTCCAGCGGATGGCGGGAGTGCAGGACGGGATGGATTCTGACGGGGAGAGAGAATTGTAATTTTTTCCCGCTCCGGGGGCTTGCCTCTTCCGCCATACCCCTCTAAACTCAGGCGAAATTTACGGGTTGGGAAGGCCATCTTTGGAATTCGTCCCATCTCGGAAGAGTTATACGAGTGGACAGACGAAAACCGACGAGCCACGCGCCCTGCGAAGGCACGTAAGACATCTTAGGGGGTATATTTCGCATGACGCCGGAACATCCTTCTGCTCCTGTCGGCGCGCCGACCGTCACTACGCCTGACCACCGCCTTGGGAGGCGCGCCGCCGGGAGCAAGCTCCGCCTGCCCGTCGTTCTGCTGACCCTGATCGCCGCGAGCCCTCTCGCCAACGTCGCCGAGCTACCCGCGGCCAACGCCGCTTCGGTGCCTCCGACCGTCGCCGCTCCGGCGCCCGAAGCTCCAGTTGCTATGGTGCCCGAAGCCGTCGCCGCTCCGGCGCCGGAATCCGTTGCTACCTCGATCACCACGGCTTTCGCCAACGGCGTCCCCGGCCTGTCGCCGCAGGTCCTCACGAGGGCGCTCGACGCGGTCTCCAGCGCGCGCTCCCGCGGCATCTCCGGGCGGGACGACCTGCTGACCATCATCGACTACTCGCTGCCCTCGACCCAGCCGCGGCTCTGGGTGCTCGACATCGCGCGCGGCAAGGTGCTCTACCACGAGCTGGTGGCTCACGGCTCCGGGAGCGGCGACAACTACGCCACCCGTTTCTCCAACGTCAACAACAGCCGCCAGACGAGCCTCGGCCTGTTCCTGACCGGCGGCACCTACGTGGGTGGCAACGGCTACTCGCTCAAGCTCCGGGGCCTCGACAGGGGCGTCAACGATCTCGCCGAGGCGCGTCACATCGTCATGCACGGAGCCTGGTACGTCAGCGCCGAGCACGCCCGCAGCCACGGCCGGATCGGGCGGAGCTGGGGCTGCCCGGCCTTGTCCGAGCAGGTCGCCCACTCGGTGATCGACACCATCAAGGGCGGGAGCTTCGTCTTCTCCTACTCCGCCCTGGCTTCCCCCGCTCCGAACGTCTACGCGAGCAGCGGCTCCGCCGTGAGCCGCGCCGCGCGGTAGCGCCCCCTCTCCATCCTGCCCTTCGGACGGGTCTGCCCTCCGGGTCCTCACCTCCTGGCAGCCCTTACTCCTTGTCCTTCTCCTCCTTGTGGCACGCCATGTCGAGGACCACGGCGCAGGCGAGGATGAGCACGTCGTCCTCGCCCTCGGCCACGTCCACGCCGTAGCTGTCGGTCCAGGAGAACCATCGCTTCGACACCTCGGCGACCACCCGGCCATGGCGGGTGAAGGTGTACTCATGGTCGAGAAGGTCGCCCCGCGCCTCCAGGTCGTCCGGGCCCGGCACGTCCACCGAGAACGTGCAGTGGAAGAACGAGAACAGCGACTTCCGGACCGTGGCGTACGGCCGGCCGTCGCGGGAGACCTCCCAGGCCGGCCCGATGGAGAGCAGCTTCTCCGTGACTCGCGCCACCTCCCGGCCCTCCGGGTCCTTGAAGATCAGCTTGTCGCCGAGGCTGAGCACCTTGCCGTCGACGAAGAGGACCTCCCGGCCTTGGTCGTCCTTGATCGTGAAGTCGTCCCCGAACGATAAAAGCCGCTGGCGCATCACGTAGCGCATCGCAAGACCTCCATGACCGCACCGCGCCGTTCACCGGCCAATGCGCTTGGCGAGGAAGATGTCCGGCTTGCCCGGCCCGGTGGCGTCGGGCATGACGCCGACGATCCTGAAGCCAAGCCGCAGGTAGAACTCATACGGATGACCCTTGAGATTGTTGACGTTCCGGATCGCGCCAGGGATGTCGGCGTACAAGTCGACGCCGCTGAGGCTCGTCTCACCGCGCTCGTCGTCGCTGCCGGCCCACAGCGTCAGCGCTCCACGGGCGGCCGCGAGAGCCTCCAGATCCTCGATCAGCGCCCTGCCGAGGCCCCTCCGCCGGTGCGACGCAGCCACGACCAGCGGGTGCACCTCCCAGACGTGGCCCTCATACTGAGGCTGGCCGCCGATCCACCCCAGCACGCCCTCCTCTGCATCCAGCACGACCCTGCTGACCTTCCCTTCCTGCAACGACTCGGCGACCTCGCGGCGGGCGGCGCTCAGGTCGGGCCACCCGTCGCTGCGATCGCGGAAGGACTCGTAAAGCAGCCTGGCGGTCTGCTCCATCACGTCCGGGCTGCGGGCCACGAGGTCGACGATGCGGAAGGGGGTGGTCATGTCTGGCCCATATTGTGCGCCAAGTCGCGTTAGGATTACGCCCGCATGGCAATGAGCGATCGCGAGCCGTGGCCAGGCGCCGAGGACCCGGCGGGGACGGGACACCCCGCGCGGACAGCGCTCTCCGGCCGGATCGCGCTCGTCACCGGAGCCGCCCGCGGTCTCGGACGCGCCACGGCCGAGCGACTGCTGGCGGTCGGCGCCCGCGTCGCGCTCAACGTCCACCGTCCCGAACAGGCGGAGGCGCTCGCCCGCGCCCTCGGCGAAGACGTTCTGGTGCTCTCGGGCGACATCGCCAGCGCGCGAACGGTGCGCACCCTGGTGGCGGAGATCCTCGACCGCTTCGGCCGGCTGGACATCCTGGTGAACAACGCGGCCGCCGCCTACTCGACGCGCTTCGAGCAGATCTCCGAAGAGGAGTGGCGGCGCGCGCTCGACGTCAATCTCACCGCCGCCTTCCTCTGTATCCAGGCAGTGGTCCCGGCCATGAAGGCCCAGCGCTACGGCCGCGTGATCAATCTCTCTTCGACCGCCGGCAAGAGCGTGAGCACGCTGGGGGGCGCCCACTACACGGCATCCAAAGCGGGTCTCCTCGGCCTCACCCGCGCCGCGGCCAAGGAGCTCGGGCCCTTCGGGATCACGGTCAACGCGGTCTGCCCCGGTCTCATCGACACCGAGCTGACGCGCGAGCACGCGACGCCCGAGGAGCTCGCGGCCTACGCGCGCTCCTTCCCCGTCCAACGGCTCGGCACGGCGGCCGAAGTCGCCGACCTCATCTGCTTCCTGGCGTCCGAGCAAGCCGGCTACATCACCGGCGCCTCCATCGATATCAACGGCGGCGACCTGATGGTCTGAGCCCGTGCGCGCCGTCGGCTGACCTCCGTAGAGGAAGCGACGCTTTCATCAAAACCTGTCTTTGTTTTCCGGAAATGAGCTGTCGCGGGCGCCTGCTCGAACAGCCGCCGGTCCGCTTGAACACGCTCCGGCGGCTTTTTCCAATGTTTGAAGCCGTCAAACAATGTTTTTTCCGTTCAAACAATGTTCGAGCGGAAAAAACATTGTTTGAAACCGCCAACACATTGTTTTTTGGCTTCAAACATTGTTTGAGCCGAAAAAACAATGTTTGGACGGAAAAAACAATGTTCTAGGGATCAAGGGCACGATCGAGCAGCCAAAATGGCAGGGCCTGTCCTCCCGGGAGGACGGAGCGCCACGCAGGAGATCATCAGGGCTTTCGCCGCTTGCCTGCTGGAAGTATCGACTGTCGCGCTCAAGCTCCCTGAACCCGGCGGCGGAGGCTGGCGAGCTGGGCGATCTGCCCGAGTTGGTAGGCGAAGAAGTGCTCGACGAGATGGTAGAGCAGCCGGGCGAGGGAAACCTCGCGGCCGTCCACCGTCCGGATCTCCGCTAAATCGCGGTCGTCCCAGCTCCGCAGCGCGCGGTGGGTCGTGGACCGTGCCCTGCGGAGCATCTCCAGGTAGTCGGCCGCGGTCTTTCCGGCCAGGGAGCGAGGGTGGGTGCCGTCCTCGGGGAGAGATGGAACTTGCTCGTCGCCGCTCGCGATAGGTCTATACGATTCTTGCGATTCTTGAGTTTGCCGGTTCACGAAGGCATGAACCTAGCTACGACCGCCGGCGCTGGTGACAGCTTCATCAATTCCGCCACAACATTTGTGTCGACAACGATCATTGCATCGTGAGCTACTCAAGATCCAAAGGCTCATGCGGCTCGCGTGGGGGCAATTCCAGATCCACGCCCCCGATAGGGCCGAATACCTTTAGGAAACAGATCGCCCAGCCGCTCCGGAGGCGAGACAGCCCGCTTCAGGATGCCGGACCTCCTCTTCCATGGACACTCCCTTTCGGGTCGCACGGTCCCGGAGCCGGTCGTAGGTCTCGTCGTCAAGTTTGCGGATACTCAAGCTGGCCAGGGAGCACCTCCATGCCATCGGCACGACCTTGTGCTAGCACGTGATAGCAGGAAGGCTCGCTGACGGGCTCTTGAACAGTCGACCTTCCTCTTGACACCCCCACCCCACCTCCCTACACTACCGACCACTCGGTAGAATTCTACCGGGCGGTCGGTATCGGAAAGGAATTTCACCCTTGGCGCGAGCGCCGGAAGCGGGATCGGATGTCCATCGGGAGCGGCACAAGGCGGTGCTGGAGACCGCGGCGCGGCTGATCTGCGAGAAGGGGTACGAGGCGGCGTCCGTGCAGGACATCGCCGACGCCTGCGGGCTCACCAAGGCCGGCCTGTACTACTACATCCGCAGCAAGGAGGACCTGCTGCTCGAGATCCAGAACTACGGGATGGACATCTTCGAGGAGCGCGTCCTGCTGCCGGTCCTCGCGATCGGCGACCCCGTCGAGCGCTTGAAGGCGTGCATGGAGAAGAACATCTTCCTGGTGACCGAGGGGTGGAGCAAGGAGGTCACCATCATCCTCCACGAGCACGAGACGCTAACCGGCGCCGCCCGCGCGCAGATCAACGCCCGCAAGAAGCGCTACGTCCACTTCCTCGAAGCCTCCTTCGAGGAGGCCATGCGCGAGGGGCGCATCCGCAAGGTCGAGCCGCGGGTGGCGGCGTTCTCGTTCCTGGGGATGGTGCTCTGGATCTATAAGTGGTTCCGGCCGGACGGCAAGATCCCGGCGGACCAGCTCGCGCGCGAGATGCAGGACCTCTTCTTCGGCGGCCTGGAGATCGCTCCAGCGAAGCGTCGGGCCAGGAAGAAGCCCGCGAAACGCAAGGAGAAAGCGTCATGAGACCGAACCGCGAGGTGGGGATCGCCGGCTATGGCGCCTACGTACCGCGCCTCAGGGTGCGGACGGCGGACATCTCCGCCGCCTGGCGACCCCGCGGTGCCGCCGCTCCGGCGGTGGCCGAGAAGTCGGTCCCGGGGCCGGACGAGGATGTGGTGACCATGGCCATCGAGGCGGCGCGCACGGCGCTCGACCGCGCCGGGATCGAGCCGGATTCGATCGGCGCCGTCTGGGTGGGGACGGAATCGAAGCCCTACGCCGTCAAGCCGTCGGCGACCATCGTGGCCGAGGCGCTGGGGATCACCCCACACACCGTGGCCGCGGACATGGAGTTCGCCTGCAAGGCGGGCAGCGAGGCCATGCAGGCCGCCGTGGCCTTCGTGGGCTCAGGGATGGTGGAAGCCGCGCTCGCTATCGGCATGGACACCGCGCAGTCGAAGCCCGGCGACGCCCTGGAGTACACGGCCGGCTGCGGCGGCGCGGCCTACCTATTCGGTCCGGCGGAAAGCGCCCTGGCCGTGGTCGAGGCGTCCGTCTCCCACGTCACGGACACGCCGGACTTCTTCCGCCGCGAGGCGGCCCACTACCCCGAGCACGGCGGCCGGTTCACCGGCGAGCCTTCCTACTTCCGTCACACCCTGGCGGCGTCGCGGCGGCTGCTGTCCGAGGTGGAACTGGAGCCACGGGACTTCGCGCACGCCGTGTTCCACCAGCCGGTGCCGAAGTTCGTGGAGAAGGCCGCGGCCGAGCTGGGCTTCAGCCGCGAGCAGTACAGGACGGGGCTGGTGGCGCCGCGCATGGGCAACGCCTACGCCGGCTCCTCGCTCCTCGGCCTCGCCGCCGTGCTCGACGTGGCCAGGGCCGACGAGCGCGTCTTCTTCTGCTCCTACGGCTCGGGCGCGGGGAGCGACGCCTTCTGCTTCCGCGTGACGGAGCGGATCGCGGAGCGCCGGCAGGGGGCCACGGTCGTGGACTACCTGGAGCACCGCCGCCTGGTGGACGGCTACGGCCAGTACCTGAGGCTGCGGGGAAAGATCAGGCGAGCATGAGAGACGGTTTCGATGTCTTCATCGTGGGCACCGGGCAGACCCCGGTGGGCGAGCACTGGGGGCTCGGCCTGCGCGAGCTGGGAGCCGCCGCGATCCGCGCGGCGCTCGACGACGCGGGGATCGACACGGTCGACGCTCTGTTCGTGGGCAACATGCTGGGCGGCGCCGTCAACGGCCAGGAGAACCTGGGCGCGCTGCTCGCCGACGCCGCCGACCTCCTGCCGGCCGAGGCCTGGAAGGTGGAGGCGGCCTGCGCCTCCGGCGGCGCTGCCGTGCGGGCCGCGGCCCTGTCGGTCGCGGCGGGGGTCCACGACGTGGCGGTCGCGATCGGCATCGAGAAGATGACCGACGCGGTCTCCGACCAGGTGACCGCCGGCCTCGCCACTGCCGCGGACGGCGACTACGAGGCGAGCCACGGCCTCTCCTTCACGGCCCTTTCAGCCCTGCTCATGCGGCGCTACATGCATGAGACCGGGGCCGGCCGCGAGGACTTCGCGCCTTTCGCCGTGAACGCCCACCGGTGCGCGGCGGCGAACGAGAACGCCATGTTCCGCGAGCCGATCTCCGTCGAGGATTTCGTGCGCTCACCGCTGGTGGCGTCCCCCATCGGCGTGCTCGACGCCGCCCCGGTCTCGGACGGCGCCGCGGCCGTGGTGGTCTGCGCGAAGGAGTTCGTCGCTCCCCACCACCGGCCGGTGCGCATCGCCGGCGTTGGCGCGGCCACGGACACCATCGCCCTCGCCGGCCGCGCCGACCTCCTCACCCTGGGAGCCGCGCAGCAGTCCGCAGAGAAGGCCTTCGCGGCCAGCGGCTTCGGCCCCAGGGACATGGACTTCTTCGAGGCCCACGACGCCTTCACCATCATCACCGCCCTCTCTCTTGAAGCGTGCGGCTTCGCCCCGCGCGGCGAGGCCCTGAAGCGCGCCGCCCACGGGTGCTTCAGTCCGGGCGGCTGCGTGCCCCTCTCGACCTTCGGGGGCCTCAAGGCGCGGGGGCATCCGGTGGGAGCGAGCGGCGCCTATCAGATCGTCGAGGCCGTGGCGCAGCTCCGCGGCGAGGCCGGACCGAACCAGGTGCCGGGTGCCCGGGTGGCCTTGACGCAATCGATCGGCGGCCACGGCTCGATCGCCGTGACGCATGTGCTGGAGGCGTGACGTATGGATCTTCCCCGCTATCACCGCCTGATCGCCCCGTACTACCGCCTCGAAGGGCAGC
The DNA here is from genome assembly GCA_036399915.1 of Thermoanaerobaculia bacterium. GTDB lineage: Bacteria > Acidobacteriota > Thermoanaerobaculia > Multivoradales > UBA5704 > DATARR01. The sequence continues at coordinate 2,795 of DASWME010000108.1, read as the reverse complement.
GCTGCGGCGCGTGCGGCGCCGTGCAGTTCCCACCGCGCCGGGCGTGCGGCGCCTGCCGGAGCACGGACCTCGCCGCCTACCGCTTCTCGGGCCGGGGCACCGTCTATTCCTACTCCGAGGTGGGCCAGGCTCCGAAAGGTTTTTCCGGGCCCTACGTGGTGGCCCTGGTGGATCTGGAGGAAGGGGTCCGCGTCACGGCGCAGCTCACCGACGTGGACCCGGAGGAGGTCGAGATCGGCATGCCCGTCGAGATGGTGACCCGGCGGCTCCAGGAGAAGGGGCCGCACGGCTACCTCGTCTATAGCTACAAGTTCCGGCCGGTGCTGGAGAAGGCATCGTGAGGCGGGCGCGCTGGGTGGACCTCGCCGAGGCCGCGGCCGCGGTGCCGGACGGCGCCGTGATCGCGCCGGGCGGCTTCATGCTCGGCCGGGCGCCCATGGCCCTGGTCTTCGAGCTGGTGCGCCAGGGCCGGCGCGGCCTGCACGTGGTCTCGCTGCCCAATCCGCTCCCGGCCGAGATCCTGGTAGCGGCGGGCGCCGCGAGCCGGGTGGAGTTCCTGTTCACGGCCATCACGCTCGACGGTCGGGTGCGGCCCATGCCGGCGATCAAGCGGGCCATCGAAGGGGGCGTCCTGGACTGGACGGAGCACGACGGCTACCGGATCGTCCAGCGCTTCCGCGCCGCGGCCATGGGGCTCCCCTTCCTGCCGGTGCCGGACGCCGACGCCTCGGCCCTCGCCTACCGCGATCCGCTGCCGCGCGTGACCGATCCCTTCACCGGCGAGGCCGTGCCGGTCGAGCGCGCCTGCCATCCCGATGTCGCCCTGATCCACGCCCGCGCCGCGGACGAGGACGGCAACCTCTGGATCGAGGACCCCACGACCGATGCGCTGCTCGCCGGCGCCGCGCGCCGCGTGATCGCCACGGCCGAAGAGCGCGTCGAGCGCGTGCCGCGGGCCACGATCCCCGGCTTCATGGTGGACCTTCTCGTCGAGGAGCCGCGCGGCGCCTACCCCACCGGCTGCCTCGGCCTCTACTCCGCCGACGCGGCGCACCTGGAGCGCTACCTGGCCTTGGCCGAGCAGGGCCGCGAGGCCGAATACCTCGAAGGCGTCATCCGCGCCTGCCGCCGGCAGGCCGACCTGGCCCGGGAGGCCGCGTGACAGCGTTGGCTCCAGCGAGTCCCGCTGAAACCGTGGTCGCCGCTATGGCGCGGGAGATCGAGGACGGCGCCGTGGTCGCGACCGGCGTGGCCTCGCCGCTCGCCATCCTGGCCATCGCCGTGGCCCGGGCCACCCACGCGCCGCGCCTGACCTATCTAGCCTGCGTCGGAGCCCTCGATCCGGAGATCGCGCAGCTCCATCCCTGCTCTGAGGACCTCGCGTACCTCGATGGCCGCGCGGGCGAGGTCTCCATCCCCGACCTGTTCGACCACGCCCGGCGCGGCAGGATCGACCTCATGTTCTTCGGCGCCGCCGAGGTGGACGCCGCGGGCGACACCAATCTCTCCGCCGCCGGCCCGCTCGACCGGCCGAAGGTGAAGTTCCCCGGCGTGGCCGGCGCCGCCACCCTGCGCCGTTGGGTGGCGCGGCCGGTGATCGTCTTGGGGCGGCAGAGCCGTCGCAATCTCGTTCCCAAAGTCCAGGTCTCCTCCACCAGCGATCCCGGCCGCCGCACGCGCCTGCTCACCGACCTCGGCGTCTTCGAGCTGGGTGCTGAAGGCGCGGCGCTCGCGGCCCGCCATCCCTGGGCCACGGAAGAGGAGATCGCCGAACGCACCGGCTTCTCCTTCGAAGCCGTCCGACCCCTGCCGGTCACTCCGGCCCCTTCGCCCGAGCACGTGCGCGCCATCCGCCGCATCGACGCCGATGGTCTCCGCGACCGCCTGATCGGCTGACCTACGAGGAGCTTCTCATGCAAGCCATCGTCCTCAGAGCCTTTGGATCGCCCGACAACCTGCGGCCGGAGACTGTGCCCGATCCGTCGCCGGGTCCCGGCGAGGTTCTGCTGCGCGTCCATGCCTGCGGCGTCTGCCATCACGACGTGATCAACCGCCGTGGGAACCTGCCGCGCACCTCCGTGCCGGCCATTCTGGGGCACGAGGCGGCGGGCGAGGTGATCGCCGTCGGCCCCGGCGCCGAAGGCTGGGCCGTGGGCGACCGGGCGGCGACCCTGCAGCGGCTCTCCTGCGGCCACTGCGCCCACTGCCACGCCGAGCGCAACAGCCTCTGCAAGCGCGACACGCGCTTCTTCGGGGAGGAGATCCCGGGCGGCTACGCGGCCTACATGTCGGCACCGGTGGCGGGCCTCGGCCGGGTGCCGGTTGGGGTTCCCTGGCCGGTGGCGGCCGTCACCTGCTGCACGACCGGCACGGCCGTCCACTGCCTGCGCACCCGCGGCCGGCTGATGCTGGGCGAGACCGTGCTCATCACCGGCGCCTCCGGCGGCGTGGGCCTGCAGGCCGTGCAGCTCGCCCGCCACGACGGCGGCTGGGTGATCGCCGTCACCTCCAGCTCGGCCAAGGCCGAGGTCCTCTTCGCGGCCGGCGCTCACGAGGTCATCGTGAGCCCCGGCCTCGATTTCGCCGGCGACGTCCGGCGCGTCACCTGCGGCCAGGGGGTCGACCTCGCGCTGGAGATCGTGGGCAGCGTCACCTTCGCCCAGACGCTCAAGACCCTGGCCCCTGGCGGCCGGCTGGTCACCGTGGGCAACCTGGAGACGGGGACCGTGGATCTCAACCCCGGCCTCGTGATCGTCAAGGAGCTGGAGATCCTGGGCGCCTACGCCACCACCCAG
>DASWME010000107.1:0-8792 GCA_036399915.1 Thermoanaerobaculia bacterium | reverse complement strand
CCCTCGACTTGCTGGAGCTCTTCCGGGACGCGGGCTATCTCACGCGCCACGAGGCCTCGAAGGTGGCCCTGCTCCTCGCCTGGGACGAGCTGCCGCAGAGCGCGCTGGGCCAGCGCCGCTTCCTCCACCGCGCCGGGCCCCTCTGGGCCACCGCCGCCTGCTCGCTCGGAGCCCGCGCCGGCCCCGGAGCGATCGAGCGCTGGCGGACCGCCCTGCGCCCGCTGGTGGATCTCGTCCGCCGGGAAGGCCCGGCCCTCTTCGATCCGCCGCGCCTCCTCACCGGCGAGGAGGTGCAGGCGCTCCTCGGCCTGCCGCCGGGACCCGGGATCGGCAAGGCCCTGGCAACCCTCCGCCAAGCCCAGGTGGACGGGACGGTGCGGACGAAGGAAGAGGCGCTGGCGCTGTTGAAGCCGGAACCCTGAATTGACCTGGAATGCTTATACATGAATAACTTACCTTGACAGCCGGCCGCACGTGGCCTAGGATCATGGAACTCTGCGGCAAGCTGTCATGGTTGGCTGATCCCTGTGTCCTCGTTCACGCGGAGGAGGGGTCTCCGCTCCCGCACCGGCGGAGGGACCGCGAGGGCACCCATCTCTGCGGAAGGAGAGACCGTTATGAGCAAGCGATGCCTGGCGATAGGAGCCGTCCTCTTCGGCCTTGGTGCCGTCCTCGCCCCACCCGCCACCGCCGACGAGATCTGGATCGCCCCAGGCGAAAAGGGCGACGTGGCGGTGGGGGACTGGGGGGTCACCCCCACCGGCAATGCCCACTTCACCTTCGCCGTGCCCGATTCCCTGGACCGCTTCATCGGTGCCCAGGTGATGGTGATCGGCAAGAAAACCGGGCCGATCACCTACGACCTGCACCTGTCGGTCTCCCGGGACGGCGAGAGCCGGGATGCTTTCGGCGCCGACGCCACCGGCATGCCCGCCACCCTGGACACGGACAAGCTGATGGCCCTCGACGCCTCGTCCCTCTTCCCGGCGCTGGCGCCCGGGCAGGACGTGGTGGCCCTCCACTTCCAGGCCTCGCCGCAGAGCGATGTGCGGGTGGTGGGCCTGCGTTTCGAGTTCCAGCGCTTCCCGGACCAGGCCGGTCTCGCCTGTGGCCCGCGGGAGGTGCTGGTGGGGTTCGCGGCCGAGACCGGCGCCCCCATCTGCATCAGCCGGAACCGTCTGCTCGAGGGTCTGCTCTGCCCGCCGAAGCAGTTCCTCATCGGCTTCGACCCGATCACCGGCCAGATGCGGTGCGGCGACAAGCGGGTGCTGCTGGCCGGCCTCTCCTGTCCCCCTGGCCGGTTCCTGGTGGGCTTCGACGACTTCACCGGCGATCCCGTCTGCAAGACCCTCGATGGCATCATCGGAGGAGGCGGTGGCAGTGAAGCGCTGCTCCTCGGGATCAACAACGTCGAGCTGCCGGAAGGCAACGCGGGCACTACAGCGTTCGTCTTCACCGTCGAGTTGTCGGCGGCGAGCGCCACACCGGTGACGGTCAACTTCAGCACCCGCGACGCCACCGCCCAGGCCGGGAGCGACTACATCGCCACCTCCGGTACCCTCACCTTCGCGCCAGGAGAGCTGACGAAGCAGATCACCGTCCTGGTGAACGGCGACACCCAGGCGGAGGAGATCGAGGTGTTCTTCGTCGACCTCACGAACGCCAGCGGGGCGACGATCGGCGATGCCGAGGGCCTGGGGCGCATCTTCAACGACGAACCCGGCGAGGGCGGCCGCGACTAAAGCCCGCCGGCCGGCAGCGGGCCGGGTGAAGGGAGTATGGTCTCCCGAGGACGAGCTCTCCCGGGAGCCACCCAACCGTCCCATTCACTCGGCCCGCCGGTCCGGTGCGGACGAAGGAAGAGGCGCTGGCGCTGTTGAAGCCGGGGTCGCCTTGAATCCGCACCTCCGGCCCCATCTCATTACTTGCCGGTGTTCACGTAATGGATACAATCCCCTTGATTTCTAAAGGGTGTTCCATCGGGCCTGACGAGTTCTTGCCAGCCTCCCTTCCGACACTCATCTTTTGTCTCTGGGATGAAGTTGGCAAGGCCCTCACGGAACCAGAGATCTTTATCTTCGTGTGGCACACCCTCGATGATTTCGCGTCCCCCTGAGTAGGTGGACGTGCCATCATAACCGGCTGCGGCTGAAGTATTTCCTGATACGTAGACAGCCTCAATCACGTAGAGGCTACCTGATGTAAGGGGAATCACAGACGGGAATTCAAAACGCAGGATGCCAACGAAACAGTTGGGAAAATGCGATGTAGCACTGGTCCCGATAATGGGCCCAGCAATCGACGCTTCTCGAATTCTAACCAGCGCGCTTCCCCCTGGACTTCCAACCTGGCTACAACTGGCATCATCCATGAGCAGCTCGACCACGTCCAGCGCCTGAAGTGTTGGCGTAAACTCTTGCCCCAATGGGCCCAAGTGATAAATGTTCCTGGTAAAGTTGGCATTGCTGTTTGATTGATCAATGACAAAGGTGTCACCCCTCGCCGTCAAGCTACTACCCAGCATTAAAAGTGTTGCCATCAAGATTCCTGAGTACCGTTCAAGCCTGAACACTTCTCTATCCTCCGCAAATCATTATCTCGTTACCAGAAAGGCAAGAACGCCTAGAACCAAGGTTGCTACGAGCCACGCGCGTAAAGACAGCCAGTACGCCCGCGGACCGTCGTCACTCGCACCTCGCAAGGAGCAGCAGGACTGCCGGCGCCAGCGAGCGCATGGCGTCAGTCCCCGAAGACGTCGGGGTCGACCACCGCGCACACCCTTCCAGCAGGGTTCTCGTAGGTGCGCACCTCGCCGGTGAGGGTGTCGGTGACCTTCAGCGTGTACGCCCAGTCGCTGAGCGAGGCGAACTCGAACCTGACCTGGTCCTCGCTGGGCACGAAACGCAGGAAGACCTGCAGGTCGGTGACCTTGGTGAAGGCGATGCGGTTGCCGAAGTTCCGCCCTTTGCCCGTCTTCCCGCTCACCGGATGGGTCCAGACGAGCTCGACGGCGAAGCGAGAGTCCAGGTAGCAGCCGATGTACGGGTTGAAGCGCCCGCGACGGTACTGGCGGCAGCTCCCCGGCCCCTCGGCGGCGGCGAAGGTGTACCGGGTGTCGTCGCCGCAGGGGTTCTCGGTATTGCGGTAGACCCTCGTCTGCTGGGTCGCGCGGTCGGTGACCGCCAGCCTGTACGACAGGTCGGTCATCTGGATATAGCGCAGCTCGACGCGGTCCGGGTGCTCGAAGAACTTGGTGACGAGGCTCAAGCCTTCGTTGGGGAAGCTGGTGTAGGTGCCCAGGAAGGCAGGCCCGAACGTGGCCGATAGGCCGACGCCCTCGTGGCCGCTCTCCGGGCCCCTGAAGGCGGCCTGCACCAGGAAGCGCGTCGGCGGCGGGTTGTTCGCACCGTAGCCGGCGCAGGCATGCCAAACCTGGGGGGTGGCGCACGGCCTGGCAATGTTGCAGCTCAACGACAGCGAGTAGCCTCCCAGGGCGTTGCCGGTCGCCGGGCTGCTGGCCATGAGCGCGCTGAACGCAGGGCAGCCGCCCGGCCGCGAACACGTGGCATGCGCCACCGCCGGAGCGGAGGGCGACACGGTCTGGGCGTCGATCGCGTCGCCGCTCAGAAACAGTCGCGCCGTGAACCCCTGGGTCGCCGCGGTCAGCTCGACCGACATGCCCTCGCTGGACGCCATGAACCAGCGGTCGCCGAAGCTGCCATCCGAGAAGGCGCAGTCCCGGTTGGTCAGCTCACCGCCGATCGTCTCGCCGCAGAGGAGGACGCGGTGGAAGCAGTCCTCGTTGCGCTTGGCGGTGTCCGCCGCCGAAGCGGCTCCAATGTCGAGGGCGAGGGCGACAAGGGCGATGACAGCGATCCTCGTTCTCATGAAACGCCTCCTTCGTGGTCGGTCGTGTCCCGCGCGAGCCCGTGGAGCTCTCACCATTAGACGGCCGGCAAAGGTGCCACCCGGATGTTACCACGCTGGTGGACGTGGAGCCGTGTCAGAAGGTTTGGCGGTCGTCCAAATCTTTTGCGCGGTGCGCGCGGTGCCAAATCCAGCGGGATCAAAACGTTAGCCACACTTTCCGAGCCCGTGCGGCCGCCGCATCGCGATTCCTGCTGCGGCACCTGGGACCGCGGCCTTCTCGCGCGCGAGCCCGAGCCTGGGGTGAATATCCGCCGCGAAATGAGGTGATTCCCTCATGTTCGCTGCAGCGGGCGATTGCTAGGCTCGACTCCAGCCGCCCGGCTGCTGCCGCACCGCGTCCGTCGCCACGCCGGCTCCCGGGCATCAAGATCGCACAGGAGGCTGCCATGGTGACCCCGTTCGCTCGTCGGACCCTGCTCTCGCTGGCCTTCGTCGCGCTCGTCCTCGTGGGCTCGAGCGCCGCGGTCCATGCCTACCCGACCCAGCCGCCGGCCGGCACCCTCACCGAGATGACCACCCGTCTCGAGTTCACCGGCGGCGGCCTCGTGGCGCCGAACGTCAGCGGCCTGTGCGTCACCGGCACCGAGGACTGCGACATCTACCTCCTCGACGTCAACCTGCCGGCCGACTACGCGGCCACGCACCCGAACGCGAAGGTCCGCATCACCGTCGGCTGGCAGAACCCGGGCGCGGACTACGACGTCTACCTCGTCACGCGACCGGACTTTGAGCCGATCGATGACGCGGCGGGGACCGACAACCCCGAGGTGATCGAGGTCCCGGCGCCGAGCGGCAACAACCAGTGGGAGATCGACATCGTCGGCTTCCTCCCGTTCGGCGAGACCTACACCGCCACGGTGGAGCTGATCGGCGGCGGCACGGCGCCGGCCGACGCCGACGGCGACGGCGTGCCCGACCTGCTCGACCAGTGCCCGGGCACGCCCGCCGGCACGCTGGTCGACGCCGTGGGCTGCCCGCTTTCCGGCGATCGCTTCTGCGAGCTCCCGGGCAAGCTCGTCGCCGCCGACGACAACACCGGCAACGTGGGCGACGCCGCGAACAACGGCGGCGTCGGCCTCTACGACGTCGAGTGGCTGAAGGTGTCGACGCCCAAGTCGGCCGACAACCAGCGCCAGATCGCCTTCACGATAAAGCTGAAGAGCCTCTCGCCGCAGCCGCCGCCGGACGCGCGCTACCTCGCGTTCTTCACCGGCGCCGACGGCCTGGTCTACTTCGCCGGCATGACGACGTTCCCCGACGAGAACGGCGGCCAGCCCGTGTTCCGCTTCGGCACCGGCGAGTCCGCCTTCGACGACCTCGGCTTCGGAGCGCCGGGCTCGTCGTACGACGTCGACGGCACCATCACCATCGTCGTGCCCGCCGATCGCCTGGGCGGCGCCGTCGCGCCGAACGGCGTGCTCACCGACTTCCGCGTCGGCGCACGCGTGTCGCCGGGGGTGGGCAGCGCCTACTTCAACGGCGCCGACCTCGACCAGGCCGTCGCGGTGGCCGACTTCCAGATGCCGGCCATGGGCGCCTGCGGCGAGGAGGAGGGCGGCGGCGGCGGCCCGGTGACCATCGGCGGCCCCGACTTCAGCCTGCACGTCTCGCCGGCGGGCATCGCCGACAGCGCCGCCGAGCCGACGCTCGACGTCAACACCCGCACCGGCAGCATCTTCTTCATCGCCTACACCGAGGTCGACCGCGTCAAGTTCGACGACCGCGTCTCGCCCGCGCGTGACACCTGGGAGGACAAGACCGGCACGCTCACCGGCCTGCGGACGAGCGATCCCATCCTCGTCGCCGATCGCGACACCGGGCGCATCTTCGCCTCGCAGCTCGTGCTCGGCCTCGGCAACAGCATCCAGGAGTACAGCGACACCGACGGCGAGAGCTGGCAGCCCAGCGTCGGCGGCAGCCAGCGAGCGGGGCTCGACCACCAGGCGCTCGGCGTCGGCCCCTACCCGGCCGGCGTGCAGATCGCGCACACCTATCCCAACGCCGTCTACTACTGCTCGCAGGACCTCTACGCCGCCTACTGCTCGCGCAGCGACAACGGCGGCGTCACCTTCGGCGTCAGCGTGCCGGTCTACACGCTGCTCCAGTGCGGCGGCCTGCACGGGCATCCCAAGGTGGCGCCCGACGGCACCGTCTACCTGCCGAACAAGGGCTGCACCGACGGCCAGTCGCTCATCGTCTCCGAGGACGCGGGGCAGAGCTGGCAGATCCGCCCCATCCCGGGCTCCGGCCAGGGACGCTGGGACCCCTCCGTCGCCATCGCCTCCGACGGCACGCTCTACGTCGGCTACATGGAGCAGGGCAACGACAAGGCGATGGTCGTCGTCTCGCACGACAAGGGCCTGACCTGGTCCGACCCGGTCGACGTGGGCGCGCCCTACGGCATCCGCAACGCCGTCTTCCCGGCGGTGGTCGCCGGCGATCCGCTGCGTGCCGCCTACTTCTTCCTCGGCACCACCAAGCCCGGCCACTCCGGCGACCCGGCGTCGATGGGGAACACGACGGCCGACCCCGCCGACGACGCCCACTGGTACGCCTACGTCGCCATGACGTACAACGGGGGCGCCAACTGGACGGTGCGCAACGTCACCCCCGACGACCCGGTGCAGCGCGGCGCCATCTGCGACGGCGGCTTCGGCAGCGACTGCGAGGCCGCGGGCACGCGCAACCTGCTCGACTTCAACGACGCCATCATGGACGAGGAGGGGCGCGTCCTCGCCGCCTTCGCCGACGGCTGCACCGGCCCCTGCATCACCGGCGGCACCAACTCGCTGACCGAGGACGGCGTCATCGTGCGCCAGGCGAGCGGCCGGCGCATGCTGGCGGCGTTCGACCCGCCCGACCCGACCATACCCGGCACGCCGAGCCTCTCCGGCCGCCGCGACGCCGCCGGTGCGCACCTCACCTGGACGCAGCCGCTGCCGGGCGGCGCCCCCATCACGCACTTCCGCGTCTACCGCGGTACCAGCCCGGAGACGCTCGCCCACCTCGCCGACTCGCTCAGCCTGACCCGCTACGACGACACCACGGTGGCGAGCGGCGTGCGCTACTACTACGCCGTGACGGCGGTGAACTCCTTCGGCGAGAGCGCGCAGTCGAACCAGGTGGCCTTGCTGGAGTTCACCACCGCGGAGACGGCGTGCGTCACGCCGGGCCTCACGCTGCTCAAGGACGCCACGGGCGACAGCACGGGAGGCGTCGCTGCGCTCGACATCCGCTCCGTGCAGGTGGCGGAGCCGGCGAGCCTGCCCGGCAAGGTGGCCTTCACCTTCACGGTGGGCGACCTCGCGGCGGTACCCCCCGGCACGCGCTGGGTGCTCCGCTTCAAGACCTCCGGCACCCTGCCCGCCGGCGCCGAGGACTGGTTCGTGGGCATGACCACCATCGCCGGCGAGACCAGCACCAGCGCGCCGCAGGGACCGCGCTTCGTCTACGGCACGACGGGGGTGCTGACGGCGCCGATCGCCGGTGCCGGCGTGGCGCGGGTCTTCACCGTCCTCGGCGACCTCTCGGCGGGCAGCGGCTACGCGCCCGACGGCACCATCTTCCTGCTGCTCGACAAGGCGCGGGTGGGTGCGACGACGCCGGGGGACGCGATCGTGGCCATCACCCCCTCGATCCGCGCCCAGCTCACGCCCAACAACCAGCTCATCTACGACGACGCCGGCAGCGCCAACTACACGCTGCGCGCGGCCAATGCCTGCGACGTCAACCAGCTCCCGGTGGCGGCCCTCGCCGCCTCCGGCAACGCCGGGCCGGCGCCGCTGACCGTCTCCTTCGACGCCTCCGCCAGCCAGGACCCGGACGGCAGCATCGCCGCCTACGTGCTCGATCCCGGAGACGGCAGCCCGCTGGTCCAGCAGACCTCGCCGATCTTCAGCCACGTCTACGGCGCCAACGGGCAGTACTTCGCCTCGCTGCGGGTCCAGGACGACCGCGGCGGCTTCAGCGCCAACACGGCGACCGCGGCGGTCGACGTCCGCGACAACACCGACACCGACGGCGACGGCGTGCCGGACTCGCGCGACGAGTGTCCGGGAACGCAGCCCGGCACGACCGTCAACAGCGTCGGCTGCCCGGTGACGACGCAGCCCGACCGCGATCGCGACGGCATCCCCGATCGCACCGACAACTGCAAGAAGGTGCCGAATCCCGACCAGGCCGATCGCGACGGCGACGGCAAGGGCGACGCGTGTGACAGGAGCTGACCGCTAGGCCGGCGCGGGCATCAACGCGTCGCGAAGGCGTCCTCGATCTCCGCAAACGGCACGGCCTCGGCGAGCGCCGTGCCGTGCCGCGCTCGGCGTCCTGGGTGCCAGGCGATTCGTACCCTGCCCTACCCCGAAACGGCAGCGGCCACTTGGCGCCTTATCGGCCTTCCGGTGGTTGCCAAAGCTCCACACGATTTCCCTCGGGGTCCATGACCCATCCGAACTTGCCAAATTCCGATTCATCGACTTTGTCGTCCACGGCACACCCTTCGGCGCGAAGCGCTGCCAGTACTGAGTGCAGATCTCCTACCCGATAGTTGATCATGAACGGTGCTCCACTCGGACCGAAATACGTGGATGATTCTTCGAACACGCTCCAGACCGTTGTTCCCGTGCCGTTCGGGTTGTCTGCGCTTGCCCAACGAAATGCCGTTCCTCCCCATTCCTCGACATTGATGCCGAGGTGTTGGCGATACCACTCACGAAGGGCAATCGGGTCTTTGGCTTTGAAGAAGACTCCACCGATTCCGGTAACGCGCGTCATGAGGTTCTCCTATGGTACGTGTGGTGAATGGCGTTCTGAGCGGCCTAACGATATAGCCGTTCAGCGGCGAACGGGAGAGGGAGCGTAGC
>DASWME010000106.1:0-1791 GCA_036399915.1 Thermoanaerobaculia bacterium | reverse complement strand
GCGGTCTGCCAATGGGACCGGAGCTGGACCTACGCCGGCTTAGCGGCGAGCGCCCGCGGTCTCTCGGGTCTCGTGCGGCGTAGCGAGACAGTGGCCGTCTCCGGCCCGCCCAGCTTTGGCCTAGTCACCGCTATGCTCGCGGTCCTGCGCGGCGGCGGGGTGCTGCTGACCCTGGATTCCGCGCTGCCGCCGGCCCGGCTCCGGCTGATGGCGCGGGAGGCCGGTGTCCGGCTCCTGCTCTGGATAGGGAAAGAGGGGGAGGAGGGGCTTACGGAGCTACCGGAGGTCGAGACCGTCCTGGTCGATCCGGCTACCGGCCGCGCTCCGGGCGTGGAGCTTCCGGCCGATCCCCCGCTGCCCGGGCCGGACGATCCGGCCTACGTCTTCTTCACCTCCGGCAGCACCGGCGTCCCCAAGGGGGTCCTCGGCTGCCATAAGGGTATCGGCCATTTCCTGGCCTGGCAGCGGGAGACGTTCGCCGTGGGCCCAGGCGATCGCTGCGCCCAGCTCACCTCCCTGTCGTTCGATGCCCTCCTGCGCGATGTCTTCCTGCCGCTGACCAGCGGCGCGGCGCTCTGCCTGCCCGAGGAGGCGGGCCTGCCACCAGCGCGGCTCGTTCCCTGGCTGGCGCGCGAGGGGATCACCCTCCTGCACACCCTGCCGGCGGTCGCCCAGGTCTGGGCGGGCAGCCGGGAGGAGCCGCTCCCCCTGCCGGCCCTGCGCCGGGTTTTCTTCTCGGGCGAGCCGCTGACCGGGGCGCTGGTGGGCCGCTGGCGCCGCGCCTTCCCGGGCGGCGCGGTCCTCGTCAACCTCTACGGCCCGACCGAGACCACGATGACCAAGTGCTTCTTCGTGGTCCCTGCCGAGCCGGCGCCGGGTATCCAGCCCCTGGGCTGGCCGCTGCCCGCGACACAGGCACTTGTGCTCGGCACCGACGACCTGCCGTGCGGGATGGGCGAGGCCGGCGAGATCGTCCTGCGCACACCGTTCCGCACGCTCGGTTACCTGAACGCGCCGGAGGAGATGGCGCAGCGGTTCGTGCCCAATCCGCACCTCGACGACCCCGGCGACCTGCTGTACCGCACCGGCGACTGCGGCCGTTATCGCCCGGACGGCAGCCTGGAGATCCTCGGCCGGCTCGACGACCAGGTAAAGGTGCGGGGGGTACGCGTCGAGCCAGGCGAGATCGAAGCGGCCCTCCTGCACCATCCGGCGGTGGCCGCAGCGGCAGTCGTGGCGCGCGAGGATCGCGGCGGCGAGAGGCGGCTGATCGCCTATGTGGAACCGGCCAATGCGGCCGACGGGAAAAACCCCGCGGCTGGCGACCTGCGCGCTTTTCTCCGCCAGGAGCTCCCCGAGCCGATCCTCCCTGCGGCCTTCATTGTGCTCGATCGCCTGCCCCTGACCCCCACGGGCAAGGTCGACCGGCGCGCCCTGCCCGACCCCGAGGCCGCCCCGCCGGTCCCGGCGGCGACGGCCGAGCCGCGCACGCCGCTCGAACGCGCCGTAGCTGAAATCTGGCAGGAAGTCCTGCAGCTCGACCGGGTGGGGCTCGACGAGAATTTCTTCGATCTCGGCGGCCATTCGCTGCGCCTGCTGGAGGTGCACTCGCGGCTGAGCGCGCTGGCCGGGAGCGAGCTGCCGCTGATGGAGCTGTTCCGCCACCCCACGGTCAGCGCCCTCGCCCGCTTCCTGGAGGAGCACCGGGCGGACCGGGACAAGGCGCCTCATCCGGTCCTTGCAGCGGCGCCCACCCCGCAGGCAGGCTCGCGGGCCGTCGCTATCGTCGGC
>DASWME010000105.1:0-20460 GCA_036399915.1 Thermoanaerobaculia bacterium | reverse complement strand
CTTGCCAGCCTCCTCGCCCTGGGGCTCGCCTGGGGCGCCTGGCGCGCCGTCGAGGTCTCCTTCCTCCGCTGGGACGACGACCGCCTCGCCCTGGTCTACGTGCCCACGCACCGGGACGTCAAGGCTCTCCTGGCCCAGGTCCGGGACGCCGCGCGGAAGGCCCCGCCCGGCGAGCCCGCCCGCATCCGGATCATGGCCCGCTACGCCTGGCCGCTCCCCTGGTACTTCCGCGGCCTGGGGCGGGTGCAGTACCACCACAAGGTCCCTGCGGACCCGGACGGCGACGTCCTCATCGTGGAGCGCGCCTGGGAGCCGCGGCTGCGGCCCCTCCTGCGGCAGCGGTACCGGCGGCGGGAATACCTGCTGCGGCCGGGCAAGCCGATGGCGGTGTACGTGAACGAGAGGCTGGCCGATGAGCCCGCCGGGCGGGCTCGCCGCGATCGGGTACAATCCCGCCCGTGAACGCGGCTCGCCGCACCCTCGGCCGCTGGCTCCTCGCGGCATTCCTGGAGCGTGGATGCGATCCCGCCACGGCGCGCCTGCCGCGCCGCGTCCTGAGCATCCGGCCGCTCACCCCGCGCGAGATGGCGGAGCTCAACCCTCTGGCCGAGTCGCTGGTGGCGGTCTCCAACCTCCTGCCGCTTCCCCGGCACATCCGCCGCCCGGTCTACGAGGTGTGAGGCCCGCAACTTCCTGGGCACCTTCCCGTAGGCCTGGTGTGGTACACCCGGCGTCACGCACCGGTCGGCAGGCACTCGCGAAGGGATCGACGGCTAGCTGCGCGCCCCAGCTCAGGGAGTGCCGCCCTCACCCTCCTCAAGCACCCAGAGCTCGCGGCCGTGCGACTCATCTTGGGCGGCGAAGTAGAGGCGGTTGCCGGCAACCCGCAGGTCGTCCGGCCCGGACCAACGGGGTCCTGGAAAGAGGTCGAATTCGAGCCGCGTTCCGGCGGCGGTGCCGTCGCTGCTCCACAGCTCGGCACCGTGCTGTATGTCATTGGCGGCGAAGTAGAGCCGGCCGTTCCAGACCACCACGTTGGAGAGCGGAGCGCCGTCGGCAGGGCCCGGACCCAGATCGGCGACCGGAGCGGTCCCAGTCACTGAGCCGTCGCTGCTCCACAGCTCCCGGCCGTGACGGTCGTCTTCACCTGCGAAGTAGACCCGGCGGGCGAGAACCGTGAGCTGCAGCTCCTCGTCGGTGGTATCGGGATCGAGGGACTCGCGGCGCACCTGGACCGGCAGCCGTCGCGTCCCTGCGCGGGTGCCGTCGGAGCTCCAGAGCCACCAGCACCGAGCCGGATCGCCCGCCTGCCGCGCGGTGAACCAGAGCCGGCCGGCGGCGGCCGTGAATCCGAGCGGCTCCTCGGCGCCGAGAGCGGTGAGCGAGACCGCGGACGCGAGCTCCGTCGCGGTGACTCTCCCCAGCCTGGCGGGTGCCGAGCCCGACTCCTGAGCCAGGAAAAAGACCCGACGATCGAGGAGCGCCACGGCAGTCCCCAACCTCCGCCAAGAATGCGGCATGGAACGGATATTCTACGTCCTACTCTTCGAGCGCCCAGAGCTCGCGGCCATGCTCCTCGTCTCTGGCACCGAAGTAGAGGCGGTTGCGGAGAACCTGCAGGTGGTCTGGCCGGGACGATAGGGGGCCCGGGAACAGGTCGAACTCGATCCGTGTTCCGGCGGCGGTGCCGTCGCTGCTCCACAGCTCGACGCCATGCTCCATGTCATTGCCGGCGAAGTAGAGCCTGCCCTGCCAGATCACGAGGTTGGACAGCGGAGCCCCGTCGGCAGGGCCCGGCGCCAGGTCGAGGACGGGCGCGGTCCCTGCCACCGTGCCGTCGCTGCTCCACAGCTCGCGACCGTGGCGGTCGTCCTCGCCGGCGAAGTAGACTTTGGCCTGGAAAACCGTCAGCGGAAGCTCGCCTTCCGAGTAATAGGTGCTGAACGAGCTGCGGGGCACCTCGGTCGGCAACCGGCGCGTCCCTTCGCGCGTGCCGTCGGAGGTCCACAGCCACCAGCGCAGGATGGGATCGCCGGCCAGCCGCGCCGCGAACCAGAGCCTGCCGCCGGCGGCGGTGAGGGCGAGCGGTCCCTCGACGCCGAGGTCGGTGAGCGAAAACTCGGTCGTGCTTCCATCCTGGCTGAGGCTCCCCAGCATCGCCGGTGTGGAGCGATCGCTCTGCTCCGCCGCCAGGAAGTAGAGCCGAGGCCCGAGGAGCGCGATCGCGGACAGCGTCTCTCGCCGTGGCCCGAAAGGTTTCGTGCCGCGTGACGTACCGTCGCTGCACCAGACCTGATCTCCAACCGCAAACGTCCGGATGGGGAAGCACAGTCTGGCGCCGTCGGTGACGAGCCGGCCCGTCCTGCCGTCGGACAGTGAAGCCACCGCCTTCGTGCCCGCGGCCGTGCCGTCGCTGCTCCACAGCGCCGCGGTGGAATGCGCGGAGCTCACCTCAACCGTAAAAAAGGCCTTGCCCTTGAACGGAACGGGACGTTCGCCGTTCCAGCCGGCGGGAATTGGGATGGACCTCAAGCCTCTGCGAGTGCCATCCGTTCCAATCACCAGGCTCCCAGAGTTGAGCGTGCAATGCCAGGCGGCGTAGAGGAGCACGCGTTTGCCGGCAGGAGCCATCCACACGACGGGCCGGTCCTCGCAGCTGCGGCCCAACACGTCGTCTTCGAGGACCTGGTCGATGGAGCTGCCGTTGGTGCTCCAGAGCTGCTCCGGGCATCCCCCGTCGGAGCAGGTGAGAAAGAGCAGCAGGCGATTCACCGTCGCCATCGGTTGCGGGTCCCCTCCTCCAGCCTCCAGCGGCTGCGAGAAGACTAACGTTGGCGGCTTACGCCCGCGAGAGATCCACAGGGAGCCGTTGAGCTGGTCATCGAAGGCAGGGAAAAAGATGCGATCTCCGGCCGCGACCGGCGGGGACAGCTTTTCATAGGGATTGTTGGTGCTGCCGAGCTTCAGCGTCCCGTCGAGGGTGCCGTCGTTGCTATAGAGAAACCGATTATAGGGATAGTTTCCGCCTTCCGTGAGGCTGAAGAAGAAAAGCCCGCCGACCGCTGAGACGTCAGCGAGCTTCACAAAAGCGACAGGGAAGGTCTTCTGGGTTCCGGGCCCCGTACCATCCGTGATCCAAAGCTCCGCAGCGGGTCCGGGGAGATCCGCGAGGAACGCTGCGCGTCCTCCTGCCACGGCGAACGGCGCATTGGTCGCAGCGGGGCAGGAAACGGCACACCCGGTCAGGGGCTGGGTGCTGAGCACGTCGCCCTTCGTCGTCCACAGCTCCTTTTGCACCTGGTTTTTGGCGTTGAAGAGGAGCCGATCGCCAAGCTGCGCCAGATGCGGCGCGGGCACGCCGGTGTATTCGTCGACGTCGAAAGGTTGAGGATTGAAAAAATCGGAGGCGCGGCGGGTTCCGGCCGCGGTGCCGTCGGTGGACCAGAGCTCCTCGCCGTGCGCTTGGTCGAAGGCGACGAACCAGACTTTGCCGAGGAATTCTCCCAGCAACTTGTCGGCCCTCAGCTCGATCCCCGGCACGGTTTGGGCGGCGGTACCGTCGGTGCTCCAGAGCCGGTTGCCGTCGAGCGCCAGGAAAAAAACCCGCCCGAGGGCCACCAGGCAGCAGGAGTAGGCGTGAGTCTGGTCCACCAGCTCGACCAGGTCCGCCTGCGCCGAAGCGTGCCATAACCTGCCATTGGCCAGAAAATAGATGTCATCGCCAAACGCCACCATGTCACTGGGCGAGAAGGGCTCTCTTCCGGTCCCGACTTGTCGCGTGCCTTCGAGGGTGCCGTCGGTGCTCCACATGCTGCACCGGTACTCTTCGCAGGTGAAGAAGTAGACCCGGTTGCGGGCAATCACAAAGTTTCCCCCGTTGGAGAAGTGGCCCAACGGGAGCTCTCTCGTCAACGGATAGGTTCCGGCAACCGTACCGTCGCTGCGCCAGACGCGAAACGAGTCGTACGGCCCGGCGCCGAAGAAGGCGAGACTGTTCACGGTGCCCCAGGCTACGGCGTTCTGATTCAGCTCCGCCAGCGGCCGCGTTCCCTCGCTGGTGCCGTCGCTGGCCCAGAGGACGGTCGAATCGTTGGTGAGGAACACCACCCGGTCGCCGAGCGGCAGCAAGGACGCGGGCAGCGTCCGTGAGCGGGAAGGTGGCTTGGCAAAGTCCGCGATCAGACGTGGGTCCTTGGCGAAGGCGTGCTGGGAGATCCCACCCAGGGCAAGGGACAATGCGATGGCGCTTGCGAGCGAGCGATGCATTCCCAACCTCCACCAAGGCGACATGCTGCTGGAGCTGGCTCTCTTCGGCCTGGCTGCCGCTCCCCGGACCCTCCGGCCAGGCAAAGGACTGATGGGCGTACGTGGGGTATCCTACCGCAGTTCCGGGCCCCCCGGGCCGGGGAGGTGAGGGCCCGGCTTCCCGTATCCCTCGAAAGAGGGTACGCTTCAGGGAGTCCATCATCGACGTCCACCCCGCGAGGAAACGGCATGGGTCTCAAGGAAGTCCTCAGCAAGATGAAGATCGTGGAGCTGGAGCAGGACCCGGCGGCCGCTCCGATGTCGCAGGCGCCCATGGGCAAGACGCCGGTTCCGGGGCCGCCCGCGGACATCCGCGAGCTGCTCGGGACGATCCCCGAGGCGCCGCCCATCGACGAGAGGAAGCTCGCCGCCGAGTCGGGCGGCGATGAGGGTGACGAGATCCCGGACTTTCCCGCCATCTACCGGGCCGCCGGCGTCACCGATCCGCCGCATGGCTACAGCGCCTACAAGGTGCTGGAGATCTTCGCCTCGCCGGGCTTCGCCAGCCTGGACACCCGCGCCAAGGCCGCGGCGCTCGCCGGGTTCCTCAACATGAACCCCTCGGGGCCGGTGCCGGTCACCGACATCGTGCAGGACGCGGTCAGGCGCGACCAGGCGCTCGATAGATTCGAGGAGTTCCTGCGCAACAAGGCGGCGGCGCGCTCCGAGCAGATCGACAGGGAGAACGCCCAGCTCCAGGCCGAGATCGACGAGGTCACCCGCCGCAACCGGGAGAGGATGGAAGCCAACCGCGTCGCCCTCGAGACGGAGCAGGCCCGCCTCTCGCGCTGGCAGGTGATCAAGCGCGCCGAGGAGCGCAAGCTGTTCGACGCCGTCAACGCCTTCGTCGAGGAGAACCCCATCTCGACCGCGGACTCGCCCCGCCCCGCGGCGCCCGCCGCCGCGCCGGAGGGCCATCAGGGATGAGCCGATCGCCCGCGCCCTCCCGGCGCGGGCCCTTCCGAGGATAGTGAGGAGACCGCCATGTTCCAGCGCATCATCCGAGTCTTCAAGTCGTGGATCGGCTACTTCATCTCCTTTGCCGAGGATCCGGAGGTGATGCTCCAGGAGTCCATCGAGGAGATGCGGAACACCCTTCCCAAGCTGAACCAGATCCTGGTCACCACCCGGGCCACGGTCATCCGGCTGGAGCAGGAGAAGGAGGAGCTGGAGCGCAAGGAGAAGCAGCTCGTCAACTCCATCAAGGCCGCCCTGACCGAGGGCAGCGCCGAATCGCGCCGCATCGCCGAGGACGACGCCGCCACCCTGCAGCAGGTGCGCCAGGACCTCGCCGCCACCAACGACCAGCTCACTGCGGCCAGCAACGCTTTCCAGAACGCCCAGATCACGGTGGAAGACCTCAAGCAGAAGCTGCGCACCAAGATCGACCAGAGCCGCAAGGCCATCCAGGAGTCGAAGAAGGCGGCGGTCATGAAGCAGGCCGCCTCGGCCCTGGCGGAGCTCGACACCTACGGCGTCGGCGCCACCAACGAGAAGTACCTGGAGGAGATCAAGCAGCGCTCGGCCGAGGCCAAGGCGTCCGTCGAGGTGGCGACCGGCGGGCTCGACGTCGAGCGCATCAAGAACGAGCGCAAGGCCCGGCAGCTCCAGGCCCAGAGCGTGCTCGCCGAGTTCGAGGTGGAGATGGGCCTCAAGAAGCCGGACGCCGTCCGCGAGGCGGCTCCGTTCCCCACCGAGACGACCGCGGCGTCCACGCCGCAGAAGCTGCCCGAGGCCGGCTGATCCGACGATGCCCGAAACCGCCCTCTCCCCGCCGGCCGTGTTCCTCGACTCGCTCCCGCCGTGGGCGTCGGAGCTGGTGCGCGCCGTCAACGCCAAGCAGTCGAACACCTTCGTGCTGCACGGCGTGCCGGCCGACCTGATCCCCGTCCGCGGCCCGGCCGGGCTACGGTTCCTCTCGCTCGACGACTTCCTGGGGCAGCAGCTCTTCGCCGGCTGGCCGTCGATCGTCACCTACAACCGCGCCGAGGGGCTGGGCTTCACGACGCCGGCGGCGCGCAGCCATTTCCAGGACCGGCTGCGCGCCTACGACGCGGTGCACGGCACCAACTGGGCGGACTCCCTGCCGCGCGACGCGCCCAACTGCTTCGCGCTGCTCGACTCCTACTTCCGCCACTGCGCCTCGCTGCAGCCGGCGCGGCCGGTGGTGCTGCTCCTGCCCTACGCCGAGACGATCGTGCCGGCCGCCGAGGTGGCCTACCGCACTCCCGAGGACCGCGCCGTCCTCGTCTACCTGCGCAAGTGGTCGCAGGACCCGGTGCTGCTCGCCAAGAACGTCGTCGTCGTGATGGTGACCGAGAGCCTGGCCGAGCTGGACCCCAAGCTCGTGCGCTCCCACTCGACGCGCGAGGTCGAGATCGTGCGGCCCGACCCCAAGGAGCGGGTCACCTACCTCGAGGCGGTGCGCTCGCCCGAGTGGTACGCGGCGAAGTCGGACCTGCCGCCCATCCGCCTGGCCGAGGCGACCGCCGGCATGACGCGGGTGCAGATCGGCCAGCTCCTCGACGGCACCGACGCCAACGGCGGCCGCCTGACGCGGGAGCGGGTGCGGGCGGTCAAGAAGGAGGTCATCGAGACCGAGGGACTGGGGCTGCTCGAGTACGTCGAGCCCAAGTTCGACCTCTCGATGGTGGCGGGCATGCCGGCGGTCAAGGACCGGCTGCGGCGCGCCGCCCGCGCCATCGCCCGCGGCAACCCGGCCGCCGTGCCCATGGGCTATCTCGTCTGCGGCCCGGTGGGGAGCGCCAAGACCTTCCTCGTCGAGTGCTTCGCCAACGAGATCGGCTTCCCGTGCGTGAAGATGAAGAACTTCCGCTCCATGTGGGTGGGCGCGACCGAGGCCAACCTGGAGCGGATCCTGAAGATCCTCGCCTCGCTGACCCCCGTGGGCGTGGTGGTGGACGAGGCCGACGCCGCCTTGGGCAACCGCGAGCAGCAGGGGGACTCGGGCACCCAGAACCGCGTCTTCGGCCAGATCGCCTCCTTCATGGGCGACACGCGAAACCGCGGCAGGATCCTCTGGTTCCTGATCACCGCCCGGCCGGACCTGCTGCCCATCGACCTCAAGCGCCAGGGGCGGGCCGAGGAGCACATCCCGCTCTTCTACCCCGAGACGGCCGCGGAGTACGACGAGATCTACCGGGTGATGCTGAAGAAGCTGGGCCTCAAGACCGCCGTCTCCAGCATCGCCGAGGTCGCGACCGAGGACCAGTACCTGGGCCTCTCCGGCTCGGACCTGGAGGCCGTGCTCGTGCGCGCCTCCCTGGAGGCCGAGGCCGCCGAGTCGTCCGAGGTCAAGCCGGAGCATCTCCAGAAGGCGTTCTCCGACTTCATCCCGCCGGCGAACACCCGCGAGCGCGAGATGCAGATCCTCTGCGCCATCCTGGAGTGCACCAGCCGCGAGCTGCTCCCCGAGCGCTACCGCGCCTTGGACCGCGGGGAGGTCCAGGCGCGGATCAACGAGATCAAGCGGGAATTGCGGCTGCTCTAGCCGAGCCGTTTCACCACCACGACCGTCGTGTCGTCCTCCTGCTCGGTGCTCCCGCGGTAGCGGCGCCAATCCCTGAGGAGGCCCTCGAGGATCTCCTCGGCGGGCTTCCCAGCCAGGCCTTGCAGCACCTCGCGCGGTCGCTCGTAGCCGTAGGAGGTCCCTCTGGCATCGGTGGCTTCGAAAAGGCCGTCGGAGCAGAAGACCAGGGCGGCCCCCACCGGGATCTCCACGTCGGTGTCTCTGTACTGGCGCTTCGGACCCTGGCCGAGGGGGAGACCGGCGAGGGGGATCTCGGAGACCTCGCCCTCCGCGCTCAACAGGGCGTAGGGATGGCCGGCGTTGGCGAGGCGTCCGGTCCCCGTTCGCGGGTCGAGCCGCAGCAGAGCCAGGGTCGTGAAGTGGCGGTGGGCATTGCGGCGGAGCACGCGGTCGACCCGTTGGAGCACGGCGGCGGGGGTCTGGCTGGCCGCCACGAGGCTGGAGAGGGCGGCGACGGTCATGGCCTGGGCGATCGAGCAGGAGTAGCCGTGGCCGGCCACGTCGCCGGCGGCGATCCACAGGAGCCCCTCCTCGTCCTCGATGAAGTCATAGAGGTCGCCTCCGGCCTCGGTGGCCAGCAGCGAGCGCGCCGCGACATCCCAGCCGGCGATCTCGGGGAGGGTTTTCGGCAGCAGCCCGAGCTGCATGCGGGCGAGGAGCTCCATCTCGTACTGCAGGCGCCGCTCCTCCTCGATGCGCCGCATGAAGACCGGCTGCTTGAGACGGTCGAGCTCCGGCTCGGACGGCCGGCGGAGCCCGACGAAGCCGAGGATGAGGAGGAGCACCGGAATGCCCGCCGTCACCGCCAGGGAGACGGGAAGCCAGGTCGGGTACCGGGCGGCGAAGGCCGCTGCCTGGAGCAGGTAGCCGCCCACGGCAGCGACCAGGGCGGCGGCGAGGCCGACCCGCCGGCAGAGGGCGACGAGCACCACGGCCGCCGCCACGTTCACCGCCGCCTGGAAGGCGGCCGGCTGGATCGAGGAGAACGGGAGGGCCAGCCCGGCGGCGACGGCGGCGGCCGCGAGGCCCCAGCGCGCAGGCACGTACTGCCAGGCGAGCCCCATGGCCAAGGCGACCCCGCCGGCGAGCACGACGCCGTCGTTGAACGGGGTCTGGGCGCCGAACAGGGGGAGGCGCAGGCTGCCGTCATCCGGCCAGGCGCCGGGCAGGCGGGCGGCCACGGCCTCGGCGGCCAGGCGCAGGCCGGCGAGCACGCCGCCGAAAGCGACGCCGTAGACGAGGGCGCGGCCGCCGCGAGGCCCGAGCCGGCCGGTGCGCAGGGCGTCGAGGCTCAGGGTCAGGCCCGGCTGGGCGGAGCGGAGGTACGACTCGCCGGTGGACCAGACGCCGAACGCCCAGAGGGCGAGGAAAAGCGCGCCGAGCAGCTCCAGGGCCCCCGTCCAGCTCGGGTCGGCCGTTAGGGTGGGCACGGCCGCGGTCACCAGGAGGATCAGCCCCAGGCCCGCGCCGCCGCGCAGGTCGATACGCCGCCGGCCGATCAGCACGAAGAACAGGACAATGACGGTGAGGCAGCCGGCGAGCAGGGGGAGCACCACGAGGAGCACCGCGGCGACCGTCCTGGCGGTGCGGTCCTTCTCCCGGGCCGCCGGTCCCGCGAGCTGCCGGCTGAGGATGAGGGAGCCGCCGGGCAACGGCGTCACGTCGATGCGCTGCGGCGGCCGGCTTCCCACGACGGGGTAGCGTGAGCCCGGGGAGCTGCCGACGCCGCCCGGCCCGGCCGGTCCGAGACTCTCGCCGGGCCGCAGGAGGAGCCGCGAGAAGCGGGCCTGCTCCGCGGCCGAGGCCGGGGGCTTCGACCGTATGGCGCCGGTGACGGCCTCCCCGGTTCCTCCCCATACGACGTTGAGAGGATCGCCCGAAGGGAGGAAATCGACGATCAGCTCGCGCCCGTCGCCACCCTTCCCGGCTCTCGCCTCGCGGCCCCTGTGCCGCACCTGGAGGACGAGTCCTCCACCCAGGGCCGCGGCCTGCGGGGCCGTCAACCGGTCGAATGCCGCCTCGTCGCCGCGCAGCTTCTCCTCGGGCTCGTTGAACGACATCTTGGGCGCGCCGGGGTCGAGGCGGATGGCCGCCGCGCTCGCCAGCTTCTGGAACCGCTGGCCAAAAAACGACCGTGCCGGCAGCGGGGCGGACTGCCACTCGGGCAGCCACTGCCACGCCAGTGCCAACCCGGCGGCAAAGACCAGGCCGCCAAGGGCGAGGGCGAGCAGGGGGCGGGTCATCTTCACTGGAGGCGGCATCTGGAGATACGTACGTTATCGCCAAAAGCGAAGTTGCGCGACGGGGGTCTCCGCGCCGGATTTGCTAGAATTCCCCGCTCGAACGTGGACCGAACCCGATTCTGGAAATCCTCGATGACTGCAAAGATGCGATCCCTCTCCCTCGCTCTCCTCGTCTTCCTGGCGTTCGCGTCCGCGCCCCTGTCTGCCCAGCAGGCTGCGCCCAAGAAGCTGATCATCCTCGGCTTCGACGGCGCGGACGCCAGGCTCACCCAGCGGTGGATGGACGAGGGGAAGCTCCCGAACCTGGCGAAGCTGCGCGCCCAGGGCACGTTCGCGTCCCTGCGGCCCACCATCCCGTCGCAGACGCCGGTCTCCTGGTCCACCTTCTCGACGGGCTTGAACCCGGGCCGGCACGGCGTCTTCGACTTCCTGAAGCGCAATCCCAAGGACTACAAGCCCAGCTTCGCCGCCGCCGAGCCGGGCAAGGAAACCTTCCTCTTCGGAGCGAACAACGGCTGGATCGTAGGGCTGATCGCCGCGGCCGTGGTGGCGTTGCTGTTCGTCCTGGTCCTCAAGCTGTTCCGCCTGCGCTGGGCGGTCGCGGCGGTCGTTGCCGTGGCGCTGGGCATCGCGGCCGGCGTGGCCTCGGGCTCCGCGGCGGACCGCCTGCTCCCCAAGTCGCGGCCCATTGCGATCAACAACCAGCACGGCGACACCTTCTGGAAGCTGCTTGGGCAGGCGGGCAAGCGGGTGACGGTGATGCGCATCCCGGTGACCTTCCCGCCCAAGGCCTTCGCGCACGGCGAGCTGCTCTCCGGGCTCGGCGTACCCGACCTGTCGGGGCGCATCGGCAAGCCCTTCTACTTCACCTCGGAACTCTTCTTCACCCCCAAGGGGGGCGGCGACTTCTCCGTCGAGGTCGTCGAGCTGGTGGACAACCGCGGCACCGTCGAGACCGAGATCAAGGGGCCGCCGAACGAGCTGTTCCCCAAGAAGGGCGGCGGGACCGACTACGTCAAGATCCCGATGACCCTCACGGTCGCCGAGGACCGCTCGAACGTCCGCATCCAGGTCGCCGGCAACGACCTGACGCTCAAGCCGGGACAATGGAGCGACTGGGTGCACTTCACTTTTCCCTTCAACTCGCTGATCAAGGCCAAGGGGATCGGCAAGTTCAAGCTGCTGTCGATCGACCCCGAGGTGCGGCTGTACCTCTCGCCGCTCGACTTCGATCCTGAGAACCTGCCGCCGGGCTTCGACGTCACCACGCCGCCGGAGTTCGTGCACGACCTCACCGAGGAGCACGGCCTGTTCAAGACCCGGGGCTGGACGATCGACACCTGGTCAACCACCGCTGGGACGATCGATGAGCAGACCTTCCTCGACGACGTGAAGCAGACGGTGGACAAGGAGAAGGAGATCCTCGCGGGTCTCCTCGCCAAGGACGATTGGGACGTGCTCGTCCACTACTTCGAGTTCACCGACCGGGTGCAGCACATGATGTTCCGCTACTTCGATCCCAAGCACCCGCTCTACACGGCGGACGGGGCGGCGAAGTGGGGCGGCTCGATCCTTCAGTCCTACCAGGAGATGGACCGCATCGTGGGCGACGTGATGGCCAAGCGGCCGGATGCGGCCCTCATGGTCGTCTCCGACCACGGCTTCGCCTCCTTCCGCCGCGGCATGAACTACAACACCTGGCTGGCCAAGAACGGCTTCATGAGCCTGACCGGGGAGGACGCCAAGCGGAAGAACCTGGAGGACCTCTTCGACCAGGGGGACTTCTTCACCAACGTCGACTGGTCGAAGACCCGGGCCTACGCCCTCGGGCTGGGGCAGATCTACATCAACCTCAAGGGCCGCGAGGAGAAGGGGATCGTCAAGCCGGGCGAGGAGTACCGGCAGGTGGTCGCCCAGATCAAGCAGGGGCTCGAGTCCTTCGTCGACCAGGAGACGGGCGAGCACCCGGTGGCCCACGTCTTCACCCGCGACGAGGCCTACAACGGCGTCTACGACCCGGTGCTGATCCCCGACCTCATCCCCTCGAACAGCGAGGGCTACCGCGTCGGCTGGCAGGACAGCCTGGGCGGCATCGGCAAGACCATCGTCGAGCCCAACACCGAGATCTGGAGCGGCGACCACTGCTCCGTCTACCCGCCGCTCGTCCAGGGCATCCTCTTCAGCAGCTTCAAGCTGAACGCCCCGAGCGGCGCCTACATGGGCGACGTGATGCCGACGATCCTCGACCTCTACGGGGTCAAGCCGACGACGAACCTGGACGGGCGGAGCCTGCTGGTGAAATAGACGAAGGAGGTACCCGATGTCGAAGCGGCCGAGCCTGAGCGCCTTGTTCCTGCTGATCCTCTTCGCGGCCTGGGGACCGCGGCTCGTCGCAGCGGGGCCGCCCATCGACCTCCAAGGCGTCCGCGTCATCGACCTCACCCATGCCTTCGACGAGAAGACGATCTACTGGCCGACGGCCCCGTCGAACTTCCAACTGAACCGTCTCTCCTACGGCAAGACCGAGGGCGGCTTCTTCTACGCCGCCAACTCCTTCTGCACCCCCGAGCACGGCGGCACCCACCTCGACGCGCCCATCCACTTCGCCGAGGGCAAGCGCACCGCCGACCAGATCCCGGTCGAGCAACTGATCGGCCCCGCCGCGGTGATCGACGTCAGCGCCAAGGCATCAGCCAACCCGGACTACCGCCTGACGGTCGAGGATGTAAAGGCCTGGGAGGCGAAGCACGGCGCGATCCCGCAGGGTGCCATCGTTATGCTCCGCACCGGCTGGGGCAAGCGCTGGCCGGATCGCAAGCGCTACTTGGGGGACGACAAGCCCGGCGACGCCTCGAACCTCCACTTCCCCTCCTACGGCGCCGAGTCCGCCCGCTACCTCGTCGAGCAGCGCAAGGTCGGAGCCCTGGGGGTCGACACCGCGAGCATCGACCACGGCCCTTCGAAGGACTTCATCGTCCACCAGATCGCCAACGGCGCCAACGTCCCAGGCCTGGAGAACGTGGCCAACCTGGAAGAGCTGCCGGAGACCGGGGCTTGGGTGATCGCCCTGCCCATGAAGATCGCGGGCGGCTCGGGCGGGCCGGTGCGGATCGTGGGGCTGGTGCCGAAAAAATAAGAGGAGCGACTCGACCTCTACCGTCCCAGAGCCGCCTCGGCCCGCTTACGGTCGTAATCGGAATCGATCGAGCGGGCGGCTTCGAGATAGGCTTCGCGCGCCGCGCCCGAGAGGGAATGCCGGCCGGCGATCTCGATCAGCAGCGTGGCGCGCTCATGGCTGGAGTCGATCCCGCGGGCCGACCGCAGCACGGAGATCAGGGTCTCCTGGGACACGTTCCCGCGCTGCACGGCGGCCGCGAGGGCCCGCCGGCGGTCGTAGTCGGAGCCGACCTTGTCCGCGGCTTCGACATAGGCGCGCTGCACCGCGGCGTCGTCGAGCGCGTTTTTCCCCGCGACCGCCACGAGCAGCTCGGCAAGGTCGTAGTCGGAGTCGATCTGGTGGGCCGACCGGAGCAGCGCGGTGAGGCTTGGAGGACTGAACCTGCCCTTGTCCAGGATCTCGGTCAGGGTCCGCCGCTGGTCGTAGTCGCCATCGAGCGACCGCGCTGCCTCGACGTAGGCCAGGGTAATGGGCTCGGTCATCGGCTGCGAGCCGGCCGCGGCGGTGAGCGCCTGGGCGAGATCGTAGTCCCCCGCGATCTCCTTGCCCGCCTGCCGGACGGCGCGCTCGACCACGGCCGCCCCCAGGTTGCGATGGCCGAAGAGCTTCTCGAAATAGATCCGTTTCCCGTAGTCGCCCGGGATCTGGGAGATCTCGGCGAGGACCCCCTCCGGCCCCTGTCGCTGCAGGATCCAGGCGACCCGCTCGTCGGCCTTGTAGCCGGAGCTGCGGACGAACTGGAGGAGCATGTCCTGGAGCCATCTCCGGCCCTCGGCGTCGAAGGGGCGCTCCTGGCCGTCGACCTTCCAGGTGTAGACCGGGCGGCCGTCGTCGCCGGGCTCGACGTCCAGGCGCCGCTCGGTGCGGCCGTCGTCCTCCTCGAACCGCATCTCGGCACCCCGGGAGAGGCGGGCGATGCCGGTCCAGTCCTCGGTGAGCTCGAACTCGCCCTCCATGCGGATCTTGATGCGATGACCGTCGCGGTTGTGCGACCACTCGAAGGTCTCAACGCCGTCGGTCGAGTTGTGGTGGACGGACGTGCGACCGGGCTTGGCCGGCTTTGGAGGGGCCGGAGGGTTTGGGGGCGTTGGAGGCGCGTTTCGATCCAAAACCGTCGAAGCGGCCGTGGGCCTGGCGGCAACGCGCGGTGGCTGAGACTCCCGGGCGGGCGAAACCGATGCGGTCCCGGTCTCGTCGGTGAAGCCGCCGATCCTGATTTCACCGAGCGGAGCCACCGCGGGGGTCAGGGCGGCCAGGGGGAGCACCACAAAGGCGGCTCCGAGCCACGCGGGGACCGCCAGACGACGTGAGATTCCACGACGGCTCCGTCCGGCGTCGAGCACGGCGGTGAGCCGCCCCGCCAACTGCGAGGGGCGGGCCATGGCGAGCCCGGCGGCTCGGATGGCACGGAGGGATCTGGCGATGTCGAGCAGGTCTCCGGCGTAATCGGAGGCCCGGGACCCGGCCGCGAGCACCCGGTCGTCGCAGGCGTGCTCGCTTTCGAGCCGCAGCTTGCGCGCCGCCATCCAGACCAGGGGGTTGAACCAGTAGAGGGCGCGGACCACCTCGGCGGCGAGCTGCGCCAGGTAGTCTCCCCGGGTCACGTGGGCGAGCTCATGGAGCAGGACCGTCTGGCGCCGCGGCTCGGGCCAGTCTTCGGCGCCGGCGGGCAGCAGCACCACGGGCCGGCGCCAGCCCCAGGTCATCGGCATCGCCTGATCGTCGCCCGCCACCAGCTCGACCGGCCGGCGGACGTTCAGCTCCGCGCGCACGCGGTCGAGGAGCCCGGTCCAGGCCGGATCCATGATCGGCCGCGCGAGCCGGCGCTGCCAGCGCGCGCGCAGGAGGGCGGTCGCGAGAGCCGCGAGCACCGCGAGGGCGCCCGCGAGCCAGATCCCGAACAAGACCCCCGGCCAGGAGGATGTCCGCTGGCCTAGCGCGGCCATGGCGGTCAGGCCGGTTTCTAATTCAGAGATCCTGGACGAAGAGGCAATCGAGGGGCTTTCTCCCTCCTCTCCCCCTGGGAGAGGAGGGCCGGGGAGGGTAGGGCTCCGCGGGCTCGCCGCCGCGGTCCAGGTTGCCTCCTCCAGGCCGGGAACCGGCACCCGCCACGCGGGGAGCAGGGCCGCGAGCACCGGGAGAGCCAGCAAGCCGGCGAAAGCGAGCCGCCAGACCAGGTGCCGGGCCGCGGCGGAAGCCCGCCGCAGAACGAAGGCCGCCGCTCCCGCTGCGAGGCAGAGGACGAGCCCCTTGAGCGAAGAATCGAGGAGTGCGGCGAGCCAGAGATCGAGCATTATCGTCCCCCTTTCTTGGCCTCTTGGATCTGGGCGGAGAGGCGGTCCAGCTCCTCGTCGGTCATCTCCCCGGCCGACATGCCGAGGAGGGCCGTGACCGCCTTTTCAGTCGAGCCGTCGAAGAACGTCCGCACCAGCCGCTGGAGCGCCGAGTCGCGCGCCTCCTGGCGGGGGACGGTGGCAAGGTAGAGGTACCGCGGCCCCTCCTGCCGGTGCTGAAGGTAGCCCTTGGCTTCGAGCTTTCCAAGCATCGCCCGCACGGCCGAGTAGCTCGGCGGGTCGGGCAGCTCGGCCATCACGTCCGAGACGGTGGCGCTCTCCAGCCGGTAGACCGCCTCCATGATCTGCCGCTCGCGGCGGCTCAGGTCGAGTTGGGCGCTGGGTCTCATCGGGTCCCGTGCTGCAAAAGCAGCATGATGCTACGAAAGTAGCATCATGCTGAGCGGGCGTCAAGCAGAGAGGGCCACCCACACAGGATTGCTCACAGAGTGAGCAGGATGGCGGAGCGATCAAAGGCTCATTTTCCGTCTTATCTGGAGACGAAAGAAGTTCTGGCTCTTGACAATGTGGCCACTGGTGGCTACATTGGTCCCATGAAAGAGGTGGGAATCCGTGAGCTCAAGAACCGTCTCAGCGAGTACATCCGGCTGGTCCGGGAGGGGGAGGTCGTCATGGTGACCGATCGCGGGGAAGTGGTGGCGGAGTTGCGACCGCCGCTTGCTGGCGGGGAGCTACTCCAGAAGTACCCGGGTCTCGCCGACATGGTGCGGCGGGGGCTGGTGCGGCTGCCTCTCAAGCCGAACGGTCCGGATGCATATCCGCTGTTGCCCTCGGTGACACCACCGGGAACCGCCGCCGAGATCCTCGATTGGCTCAGGGAGGACCGCCGATGAACCTCTATGCGGAGTCGAGCGCAGTGCTCGCCTGGCTCTTCAGGGAGGAGCCGGCTCCGCTGTTGAAGGAGATCCTGGCGGGTGCCGAGTTGGTGGTGGCATCGGATCTGACGCTGGTCGAGTGCGACCGCGCTCTGGTCAAGGCCGAGGCGGCAGGCCGGCTTTCCCAGAACGAAGCGAGCCAGCGACGGGCGCTCTTCGAGGCCACCTCGGCCCGATGGATGCTGTTGAGGATCGAGGGTGAGGTCTTGGAGCGAGCCCGGCGACGATTTCCCCAGGAGCCGGTGCGGGCACTGGACTCTCTGCATCTGGCGTCGGCTCTGACCGCTCGTTCTTCAGTATCGCCACTGTCGCTGCTGAGCCTCGACCAGCGGGTGCGGGAAAACGGCGCCGCGCTCGGGTTCGACGTCCTGCCGGCCTGACCGCTTCTCGGGGCTCCGGACCCCTGCGGCGGGGCCGTCGAGCCTCTCGGTTATGCTTTCCCCTCAATGTCGCGACGGGACCTCAAGGCCCTCCTCGGTTATCTGAAGGAGAACTCGGGCCTCTACCCGTTGGAATCCCTCCGGGAGCAGATGCTGAAGGCGGGCCACCCTCCCGCGGACGCGGACCGGGCCATCGCCGTGTTCGAGGGGAAGGCGCCGCTCCCCGAGCCGGTCTGGGCGCCCGCGCTGCTGGTGGCGCTCGCCGACTTCGCGCTCGCGGGCCTGTGCGTCGAGCTGTTCTCCCGGCTCGGCGTGGGGGAGGTCGCCTGCTCGTCGCTGGTGCTGGTGCCGGGGGTCTACCTGATGGAGATCTTCGGCGGCCTCATCTGCTTCGCTTCGGGCAAGGAGCGCTGGGGCCGGGCGCTGCTGCTGGGATTCCTGCTCTTCGTCCTCCTCGGGCTGCTGGTCCTTCTCGGGCTGCTGATCCGCTGGGTATCGAAGGTGGCAGGGTCCTGACGATTCGGGTCAACCCTCGTGGATCGCGGTCGTTGGATCCGTCTGCGCCGCGCGCAGCGCCGGCAGCGCGGCGGAGAGGAGCGCCACCGAGGCCACCAGGAGCGCGGCGCCGGCGAACACGAGCGGGTCGGTGGACTCGACCTCGAAGAGCAGCGAGGCGAGGAAACGCCCGGCGCCCAACGCCGCCGCGGCGCCGATCGCGATGCCGATCACCGTAAGCCGCATCGCCTGTCCCACCACCATGCCGAGCACGTCGGCATGCCGTGCCCCGAGCGCGATGCGGACGCCGATCTCCCGCGAGCGCTGCACGACGCTGTAGGCGATCACGCCGTAGATCCCGACCGCGGCGAGCACCAGGGCGAGGGCCGCGAAGATGCCGAGCATCAGCATCCAGAACCTCTCCTGTGCCACGGACGAATCCCGCGCGTCGTCGAGCGTCGTGACGTTGGCGAGCGGCAGGTTGCGATCGATCGCGGCCGTCTCGCGGCGGAGCAGCGGGAGAAGCTGCTCGAGCGGCGTCTCGCTGCGGACCAGGAGCCAGGCCGACGACGGGACAGATTGTTGGTCCGGGAAGTACATCGTACCGCGCGGGGCCGTGCGGAGCCCGTCGTTCTTCACGTCGGCCACGATTCCCACGATGGTGAGCCAGGGGCTTTCGAACTCGGCGCCCCCCTGCTTCATGCGCCGCCCGATCGCGCTCCTGCCGCCGAAGAAGCGCCTGGCGACCGATTCGCTCACCAACACCACCAATGGCCGCCCCTGGGTGTCCGAGGGTTCGATGCCGCGCCCGGCGAGGAGCCGGATGCGCATCGTGCGGAAGTACTCGGGGCTCACGCTCACGGCGTTGAGAAGGGGCTCGCTCCCTGCGGGGACCGGCAACCCTTCGAAGGTGACCCCCGTCTGCCAGCTCGCGGACAGCGGGAGATCGGTCGAGAGGGCGGCGCCCTGCACTGGCGGCAGCGCCTGGACGCGCCGCAGCAGCTCGCCGAAGGCGAGCCGGCGGCGGGCCTCGTCGGGATAGTCCAGCTCGGGGAGCGAGACCAGCGCGGCGGTGACGTTGCGCGAATCGAATCCGGGGTCGACCCCGATGAGCTTGGCGAAGCTGCGGACGAGGAGCCCCGCGCCCACCAGCAGCACGAGCGCCAGCGCGATCTCGGCCACGGTCAAGCCGGTCACCATGCGATGGCGCGCGCGCCCGCCGCTCGCGCGCCGCCCGCTCTCCTGGAGCGCGATGATCGGCTCGCTGCGGGCCAGGTGCAGGGCCGGAGCGAGGCCGAAGAGGAAGCCCGTGATCAGCGACAGCCCGAGCGCGAAGGCCAGCACGGTGGCATCCACGTGGATCTCGGTCAGGCGGGGGACGTTGGTGGGGTGCAAGGCGACGAGGAGCTTCACCCCGGCCCAGGCGAGGCCGAGCCCGAGCACGCCGCCGGCGGCGGCGAGGATCAGGCTTTCGGTGATCAACTGCCGGACGACTCTCCTCCTCCCCGCACCGATGGCGACGCGCAGCGCGAACTCGTGCTGCCGCGCGGCGGCGCGGCTCAGGAGCAGGTTCGCCACGTTCGCGCAGGCGACGAGCAGCACCAGCCCCACCGCCACGGCCAGCATGCGCAGCGGCTGGCGGATGCCGCCGACCGCCATCTCCCTGAGCGGCGCGCCGCCGGCGCCGATGCCCGCGCTGTCGACCGGGTAGTCGCGCTGGAGCTGCTTGGCCACCGCGCCGAGATCGGCGAGCATCTGATCGATCGTCACCTGCGGCTTGAGCCGGCCGATGGCGAGGAGCCCCGGGTGATTGGAGCGAATGAAGCGCGGCGTGTGCGTGAAGCGCCCGAGCGGGATCCAGACCTCCGAGCCGGCGAGCCGGAAGCTCGGCGGCAGCACGCCGACGATCGTGTAGGCGTTGCCGTCGAGCACGATCGGCCGGCCGACCACGCCTCGCTCCTGGGCGAAGCGGCGGCGCCAGAACTCATCGGAGATCACCGCCACCGGCTCCGCGTCCGGGCGATCATCGCGGGGAGCGAGGAGGCGTCCGGCCGCCGGCTCGACGCCGATGACGGTGAACAGGTTTCCCGATGCCAGGCCGCCGCGGACCCGTTCGGGATCTCCCTGTCCGGTCATCGTGAACTGATCGAAGCTGTTGTAGATCGCGATGTCCTCGAAGCTGCGCGTGCGCTGCCGCCAATCGACATAGTCGGGATAGGACACCGCGATCTGCGGCGCGTCCTTCGTCGACTCCCACAGCAGCACGAGACGGTCCGGGTCGCGGCCCGCGAGAGGGGCCAAGAGGACGCCGTTGACGACGGAGAAGATCGCCGTGTTCGCACCGATGCCTAAGGCGAGGGTGAGGACCGCGGCCGAGGTGAAGCCGGGGTTCTTCGCGAGCGTGCGCAGGCCGTAGCGCAGGTCCTGCAGCAGCGTCTCCAGCAGCGCTCCCCCGCGCGCGTCGCGCACCTGCTCCTTGACCTGCTCGACGCCGCCCAGCTCGATCGCCGCCGCGCGCCGGGCCGCCTCCGGCGGCATCCCGGCGGCGACCTTCTCTTCGACGAGCGCATCGAGGTAGGAGCGGATCTCTTCATCGAGGTCCTGCTCGACCCGTTCCCGCCGGAACCAGTTGCGCATCATGCTCGACCCACGCGCCAGCAGCGGCATGCGTCCTCCTGGCCTCTAGGTGGCCGCGAGCGCGTGGGTGATGGCGACCACGACGCGCTCCCAACTCTTCTTCTCGAACTCGAGCCGCCGTCGCCCGGCTGGCGTCAGCCGGTAGAACTTGGCGCGGCGGTTGTTCTCCGACTCGCCCCATTCCGAGACGAGGAAGCCGTGCTCCTCGAGACGGTGGAGCGCCGGGAACAGCGAGCCGGGCTTCACCTGGAACGTCCCCTGGGTGATCTGCTCGATCCGCCGGGCGATGCCCAGCCCGTGGTTCGTCCCGAGGGTCACCGCCTTCAGGATCAGCAGGTCCAGGGTCCCTTGCAACAGCTCCGTTCTCTCTTCGTTCACGCCCCCTCCTATCGAGTGTCGATAGGAGGTTAGCGCCTCTCGTATCGAATGTCAATAGGAAGCCG
>DASWME010000104.1:0-7052 GCA_036399915.1 Thermoanaerobaculia bacterium | reverse complement strand
GCAGCCTCTCCCCCTCTGTTCTTCTATGGCAGGTTGGTGAGGTCGATCAGGAACCAGTCGTCGCTCAGCGCCCAAACGTTGCTGCCGACGGGCCCGTTTCCGGAGAGGCCGACGTTGAAGTTCGTCGTTCCAGCCGGCACCCTCAGGCCGCTCCAGCTCCGGGCAGGTGCCATTGACGGCCGCCAGCCGGCGATGACAATGAGAGAAGGGCCGCGAGACGAGCGGCCAGGAGGACGGTGCCCGCCCGTGAGGCGGGCGGCTGGAGCGAAGCGGAACTGTTCGAGAGGGGCTGGAGCACACGCGGCCACTACCTCTGGCCTCTCGCTGCCAATGCCAGGTGAGCGGCGAGCCAGGGGGCCTCGCCCTGGTTGCAGCGGCGACAATCGTGTTATTTGACACAAAAAGAAAATTCTGCTAGATTCGAGATTGAGACTGGATCTCAGTAGACCGCAGACCGGCCCTCCGATCCAATACGATGAAGGAGGCTAATCATGCAGCTATTGCATCAATCGAATCTATGCCTTGCTCTTCTGCTGTCGCTTTCAGGCACGTTACTGTGCGTCCGGCCTGTCGATGCGGGTGACTTTCGCTACGGTAACATCTCCTGGTGCGCTGACAGCGAAAACTATCAGAGGCCGACCTCGAACACGATCATGTTCTCCGTCCAGATCGCGAAGAGCCTCTCCACAGAGATGGTAGGAGATATCGTAGAAGAGCCCTTCGATTTCGGAGACGGCACCTCTACGCTCCTAGCCTTGACGGTGACCGAGGTCCACGCGGACGAGGGTTGGTTCCTGGCCAAGGGAGACGTTGTGCATCAGTACTCCCCAAGCGGGGAACCACTCCTCTCGGCGGGACTTGAAGGGTGCTGCCGGATCGATGAATCGAACAACCGGAGCGGCGGGCCCTACCGGGTGAAGGTCGTTGTCTCCAGGAATGCTCAGGTAGCAGTATGTACGCCTAAACTCTTCCTTCCGCCGATCGTCTCCCTCTACGCAGTGCCCGGGCGGCCGGTCGATTTTTTGGTACCGTTGAGCAGCAGCAATGCCTTCCGCTGCCTGCTGGCGACCGCCGGCGAGGCCGGAGGCGGGCCGAACCCGGCCGGTCTGGTCATTGGTCCCGGAAACTGCATCATTACATGGGGGATACCGGCTGAAGGGGGCTCCCGCCCATTTTGGACGACGCAAGTGGTGGTAGAGGGATTTAAGTACCATGAGCAGCCTGGGACGATGGATCTTTTCGGCTCTGGCGCAACGGACTTTCTTCTCCGGTTCGTGGCGGACGTCAGCTCGCCCGTCTGCCGGGTAGACCACCTCGACTCGGGACCGCCCACCCAGCTCTACATTTTTGTCCAGGACTCCGAGACCGGTCTGGCAGGGATCGATGTGATCGAGCAAACGAATGCCACGGTGTTCGTACCAGCGTCCGCCCAGGGAGGCGACAAAGATCCAGTCATGGTAGTTGGGACCAAGATCGACCAAAGCCAATCCGCCCGCATCCAACTGCGCGTCCGGGACCTGGCGGGCAATGTGACCGAATGCGATCCCGTCCTGACCGAAGAGGCCCGCGCGGTAGGCAAGCCGGTGAGCCAGATTCTTACGGAGATCCCGCCGGAGGAGCGGGTAGTCACCGTGCTCAACGGCGACCCTGGCCTGGAGATAATCCAGATCGAGGTCAACGGGCGGAAATTCACGGTTGCAGGTCTCAGCAGCGGCGAGGAGAGAACGATCGATGTGGGATCAGCCATTAGGTCAGGCATGAATTCGACTATCACGTTGACAAGCCGAGGAAAGCCGGGCGGCGCTGCCGCGATCCTGATCTGGGAGGGCCGTTCCGACTAGTCCACGGCGGCGGCGATCGACAGCTCAGCTGACCAAGCCGGAAGGGCAGCGCGGCTACGGCCGTTGGCTAAATGTGCACGCGCTCTCGAATGCCGCTCCCTGCGCTCGGGAGAGAGCGTGTGAGACTGCCTGGAGCAGGGCGGCCCGGCAAGAGTCTTCCGACTCATGGCCAGGGCCTCCGGGCATCGAATTGGAGTTGAGGTGTTTGCCCGTCCAGGCGCCGGAGAGCGCCCGGGCGGGCACGGTGGATCAGGCGGCCTGCTCGCGGACCTTGATGCGCTCGAGCTTGGCGTCGGTGACAACGAGCTCGCGCACCCCCTTGGTCTCGCCGTCCTTCTCGTACTTGCGGACCTTGAAGAACCCGGTCAGGGCTACGCGGTTGAACCTCTACCGGGCGCAACACCAGCCGAACTGCGGTTCGAAAGCGGTGGTGAGGCCGAATAGCGGTGTTCCATGGTTCGGTTTGTCTCCCTTCGTATGTATCGGCCCCCCGCTACCGCGAGAGCACCTGACCACGGACTAAGTCCCAGGCCATTGTGGCGACTCGCACCGGCAACGAGGGAAGACCGAGGGCCTTGGCGGTAAACCAGAGGGCGGTTTTCGCTGGATTCCGAACGGCGGCGCGGGCTAGGGAGACCGCGCGCGCCGCGTCGGCGAGGGGAACGCCGCCTCGGGTGAGCACCTGTACGGCGTGCAGCGGGTGCATCCCGAGGCGGAAGGCTTGTCGCGTCCACTCGATGAGGGACTGACGTTCGGTGGGAAGGGAAAGGCCGGTGCGGCTCAGCCGCCGGTCAAGGACGCGGCTGACGTCGCGGGAGGGATTCTGCACCCACCTCTCCCGTAAATCTGCGGTGCGAATGGCTTGCTCAGGGCGGCGTTGGGCAGCCTGTTCCAGCTCGCCCCGTCCATGCCTGCGGGCAAGGGCGATCTGATCCCGGGGACGCATGGAGAGCAACCGCTCGTGGAGAGTCGCGGAGCGGTTCCGGATCTCGTCCAGCTCCACAAACTGCGGGCGAAAGCTCTCGCTGAGACGCGCCTCCTTCTGGCGAGCCTCGGCGAGTCGGGCCTCGGTGCTCGCGATGTCATCCTGGGCGCGTAGAAAGGCGGCGGCGAACTGGGGGAGTTCTCCGGTGGCGATCTCAAGCGCCTTGCCGCCGCGGTCTCCGAGAGCAATCGGGGTGCGGCCGGCGCAAAGCACGTGGCCTTTAAGCTCCCCGAGTTCGCTGGTGCGGAGCGTCGGGACCGATCTCTGCTGGACGAGATGTGCGAGGTAGCGGGCCTCGACCGGGGCAGGATCGCGGAAGGCGTCTTGGATGGCGGTACGGATGCGATTGCCGGCGGTCTCCAAGCGGCGGACGGCCTCCTCGATGCTCGTTTGCGCGGAATATGCCTCTCGGCTGGCGCGGAGGACGGGCTCGACTTGCGCTAACAACTGGTCGTGGCGGTCGCCGCGCAGGTCGCTGTCCACCTCCGGAAGCAGCGGCCTTCGCTCCTCGTAAGGCCCGAGTCTCGATTCAAGGGCCGCAAACGAGGCGCCACGGTCCACGGAGGAGGCCTTGACGTGGCGGTGATCGTCCGTAACGACGAGGCCCTGTCCCTTTCGCTCCAAATACAGGCCTTTCTCGGCCAGGCGTTCGTGCAGCTCGGCCCAGGAGCGGGCCTCCCTGAAGATCAGCCGCGCCTCGGTGCGAGCGAAGTCCAGGAAGGGAGGCTCGCCGGTGTGGATGAAGGCCTGCATCAGCCGGTCCGGGAGCCGGTCCGGGTTGTGGACGTGGGGGGTGAACTGCAAGCCAAATTCACGCTCCCGGACACGGAGGGAGGCCATGAGGCGGGGCCGGTCCTGCCAGCGATCCCAGGCGCGGAAGGTTTCCGGGTGCACGCGGTTGACCATCAGATGGATGTGTTCATGGTCGGTGTCGCGGTGGGCGACGACGAGGATCTGATGGCCTTCAAGGCCGAGGTCTTCCAGAGTCCGGTCAACGACCTTCTCCCACTGTTCGGGGGAGAGGTGCTCGCCCGGGGCAAGGGAGATGGAGAGATGGTGCACAGGCTCGTCGGTGCGTCCCTGCGCGGCGGTCATCCGCATGAGCAGGGCGGCCTCTCGGGGATTCTCGAGCGCCAGCTCGCGGGTGGAGGTCCACTCCACCCGGTCCGGTTTGGGATCGGACTTCTTGCCGTAGAGCAGGTAGCGGGTCAAGCCCCCGAAGCCGGAGCCGCCGTGAGATTTGCCAATCATAGGAAGGAGCGGAGCCGTTCGCGGAGCAGCTCCAGGACCTCTCTGACCTCGGAGGCGAGGAGGGGCTGATCATTGCGGCTGGCGATGCGGACGCAGTTGTTGAGGACGGAGCCGGCGCGGTTTAAGGCGCCGACGGCTTCGGCGTCGACCCGACGTCCGAGGGGAGTACCGAGGGCGACAAATCGCAAGAAGCGCGCGGGCGAGAGCCGGGCCTCGGCGGCACGTTCCTGGACGGTTGCCCATTCCTCGGGGGTGAAGCGCGCAGAGCGGATGACCGTTCGAAATATTTTCGTTTGCGGCTTGTCGATGTCCTCGCCCATGTCAAGAACGAGTGTAAGGACCGCAAATTCCGCGGTCAAGCTCCTTTTTAGAAGCGAAGATTAATTGAGGTAATCTGAGCTATTCTGAAAAACATTGCTAACTGATAACGGTATGTGGAAAAGCTTGCGATTGTATGGGACGTATTTTTCCGCTTGAGCGGCGCAGCCGCGAATGCGGCGAGCCGAAGGCGAGCACCTGCTATGTGCGGAGCGGCGTCAGCCGCGTAGCACATAGCACTGGCTGGTTCCCGTCCCGCCAGGTTCTTCCGGTCCCGCCAGGTTCCCGTCCCGCCAGGCCCGCAGGGCCGCACCGGCTTACCTTCGGGGGCGGACGGGACGCCGCCGCCGTCCGGGTGGTGAGGGACGGCCCCTTAGGCCGCCCGTTCGGCCGGCCTCCTGGCGGCGCCAAGGTCAGATCTCGGTGCGCATCGTGTGACGGGGGCAGCGTACCGGGACGCTGGCCACGCGGTGCCAGCGCCCTCCTGGCGGCGCAGGGTCGGATCTCGGTGCGCATCGTGCGGCACACGAGAGCACCAGAGAGCGCAGAACCCGCAGGGTCGCTGCCGGGGTCCGG
This sequence comes from Thermoanaerobaculia bacterium, assembly GCA_036399915.1. Lineage (GTDB taxonomy): Bacteria > Acidobacteriota > Thermoanaerobaculia > Multivoradales > UBA5704 > DATARR01. The sequence goes on along the minus strand of DASWME010000104.1, from coordinate 2,081 downwards.
CGAGCCGTTAGGCGCCGGCTGGCGAGAGGCGAGCGCATCGTGCGGCGCACGAGAGCATAGGGGGGGCCGGAGGACTACGCGGTCGAGCGGACGGGACCGGCGCTCGCAGCGGCGCTCAAGCGCCCGCTGCCTGCGACCTCAGCGGACGCGGCACGCTGACCAGCGTAGGGCGCGCTGGCCACGCGGTGCCAGCGCGCCCGAGACCCGCGAGGGTCGCCGCCGTCGTGCGGCGCACGAGGGCGCGCAGGCGGCGGCGCAGACCCGCAGGGGTCGCTGCCGGGTCCGGGGAGCCGTAGGCGCTGACCAGCGAGAGGCGAGCGCATCCGTGCGGCGCACGAGAGCGCGCAGGCGGCGGCGCAGACCCGCAGGGGTCGCTGCCAGGTCCGCGGAGCCGTAGGCGCTGACCAGCGAGGGTGAGCGCATTGTGCGGCGCACGAGAGCGCGCAGGCGGCGCAGACCGGAGGGGTCGCTTCCGGGTCCAGGGAGCCGTAGGCGCTGACCAGCGAGAGCGCATCGTGCGGCGCGGGGGCGCGCAGGCGGCGGCGCAGACCGCAGGGGTCGCTGGCGGCTCCGGGGAGCCGTAGGCGTTGGCCAGCGGCTGGAGCTTGGCGTCTGCATGGAGGCGTCGGTCCTCGTCCGCCGGCGACTGTCGAGGCCCGGCCTACAGGGGCCAGCCGGGGTCGGTCGCTTCCTGGCCGACGCGAAAGTGGCAGGGGCGAAGACCGTGGAAGGCCCCGACGCCGCCCTCCCAAGCTGCGCCACGGCGGCGAGCGGGCCTTCTATCGCCGCAGCTCCGACCTGGTGCAACTGCCGAAGCCGGAAGCCTTCAGCCGACCGGAGCACTACTACAGCACGCAGTTTCACGAGCTCGCCCACGCGACGGGCCATCCCTCACGGCTCAACCGCTTCGCCGAGGAGGACAATCCCGGGGTCTTCGGGAGAGGATCTGCTCCTCGAGAGCTCCGCGGCCTACCTCCAGCACTGGATGGACGTTCTCAAGGCCGACAGCCGCTGAGGCCCCGGGGGCAACACGCATCGCTCTCGACCTTCTTCACGAGCAATCTGCTGCGGTCTTTATGATTAAAGCTGCTCTAACGAGAAGTGTCCCCTAACGATATCTTGCTGCGGGCTGCTAGGCCTCGAGCCATTAGTCGGTGGTCGAACAGCGACCGTTCAATGGATATTGAGGACCGACAACGAACCGAACCGTAATCTCGCATGTAGTCGTAGTGGCTCCAGGCTCAGAAAAGTAAGTAATCGTGAGGCTTACTACTGGGTTAGCAGGACCACTTGCGGAATAGGTATGGGAAAGTGACGAGTTTCCTGTAGGGCCCCATCCTGAACCGTCTCCAAAGTCCCAAAGATATTTGTATACAAAGGGGCTCGCCGACGAGCATGCAGCATTGAAAGTACATGTTAGATTGGCGCAGGACCAGTCGAAGCAGGACGTTGCCGCTTGCGCAGGCGCGGCTGTAGCCAAAAGTAGCAACACGATGATTCGGCACTTATTCTTCATAATATCCTCCTTGAGCGTTAAAGTTAACAACCCTAAAGAACGCGATTGCCTCGGGCACGAGCGTAGCCAACGGGGTGGCCGTCGAACTCGTTCCTTCGGGCCTTGACGGGAGACTGCCCGGGGAATTCGCGCACTTGAAGCTTACATGTTTTTCTTATCCTCGTCAAATGGGAACAAGCAGACAACGTCTAGGCGCCTCGATTCCCCTGAGCGTTTGATGGGAAGCTGAAGAGAGGCTCGACCTCGGTAGTCAGGCCTCGGCAGGGCTTGGCAAGGGAGCGAAGCGACCGAGGGCCGCTGTGGTGGCGGCGATCCCTCTCCTTGGCCTTTACATCCGGTCAGTGCTCAGCGCGCTCCGGGCAAAGGACGAGCGTACTGCCAGCGCCGCTCACCACGCTTGAGCGCCGCTGCTAGCGCGGGTCCCTCCGTATCTGGACTCCTCCAGTCAAGCCACGAAGTTGTGGGCGGGCGGGGGAAAGTTTACTTAATCGATAGGTGGCCTCTTTCGCAACGATTCTTTGAGAATGATCAGGACGACGGAATCGTGAAAGACTGCAGCCGTATC
>DASWME010000103.1:0-26154 GCA_036399915.1 Thermoanaerobaculia bacterium | reverse complement strand
GTCCGGCCGTCGGCCGGCTGTTGCGCACCTGGGGGACCAGCCAGTAGAGCAGGACGGCGAGGTCCCCCTTGTTCAGCCCGGGCTTGGCGGCGACCTCCTGGACGCTCTGGGGGAGCTGGGAGAGCCGCCAGCGGAACTTGGCCGCCTCGAGCTTCTCGGCCATGGCGGGGTCTTTCGGGTTGCGGGCGGCGAGGTCCTGGACGATCTTCAGCCCGGCGCTGGGATCGCCCACCTCCAGCTCCAGCTCGGCCCGGCGCTCCAGGAGGCTCCGCTCGCCCGGCCGCCGGGCGGCGAGCTCCTTGACCGCGGCGAGCTCGGCAGTGCGGTCGCCGCGCGCCTCGGCCACCTTGCGCGCCGCCTCCAGGGTGAGGATCTCGGAAGGCGCCCAGCTCCGCAGCAGTTCGAGCTGCCCTTCGGCCTGCTCGAGCTGCTGATTGCGGAGGGCTTCCTCCAGCCGGTTGGAGACGATCTCCAGGGCCCGGGAGTGCAGCTCTCCGGCGCGCTTCAGGGCCAGCGGGCTGCGCGCAGCGATGGCGCGGTAGGCGGCGTAGGCGAGCGGGAGGTCTCCCAGGCGCTCGGCCGCCCGGCCGAGGAGCAACTGGCTCGCGGTATAGGTGGACAGCGCGTCTCCCAGGGGGAGCAGGCGCCCGACCACGCGGCGGTTATCGCCGCCGGCGAACTCGACCTGGGCAGTGAGGACCTGGGCAGGCAGGAACTCGGGGTCCTGCTCCAGCATCTCGGCCGCGACGCGGACGGCCCCCTCGGTGTCGCCCGCCTCCAGGAGGTCCCGCCAGACGTTGCGCAGGCGGTCCCGGCGCTCCGGGTCCACGTCGCGGGCGTAACCCTCCAGGGGGTCGATCAGGTACGGGCGGTCGGCCGGCGCCAACGCGAGAGGCTCGAGCTCGCGGCTGACGGGCGGGCGCACGGAGGGCTGAGGCGGCGGAGCCGAGCGACAGGCGAGGCTCCCCGCCAGCAGGAGGACCAGGATCGGAGCCGCGGCGATACGGCGTCCATGACGGGTCCAGGCCTCAGGGCGCGGGAGGCGCCGCGGAAATCGTGGCGATGGCATGCTTGTAGATGAGAATTTCCTTGCCTTCGCTCTCGAGCACCACGGCGAAGCGGTCGAAGCGCTTGAGGCGCCCCAGCAGGTGCCGGCCGGTGACCAGCTCCAGGTACATCGTCTGCCCCTCCTTGAGGCTCTGGAAGAGATACCCGTCCTGGATATTGATGTTGTGCTTAGCCATACGCCCTCCCGAGACCCCTGTGCCTGGCATAATCTAGTACCTCCGGAATCCGCCGTTCTAGGTCCTGGGCCGAGAACCAGGTCACATCCGGCTCTTTCCGAAACCAGGTCTCCTGCCGTTTGGCGAAATGCCGTGTCTCCTTGACGATCTCGGCGACGGCTTGTTCAAGAGACCCATTCCCCTCAAGGTAACGGACGAGCTGACGATACCCGATAGCCTGGAACGCCGGAAGACGGGGGGAGAGGCCTCGCCGGAGCAGTCCGGCGACTTCCTCGCTCCAGCCCGCTTCCAACATCCAGGCCACGCGGCCTGCGATTCGATCGTATAAGATGCTACGCGGGAGCGTCAATCCGATACGCACGCCTGCAATGCGCTGAGTCCCAAAGGGTTGCTCCGCGATCCAGGAGGAGAGCGGCCGTCCCGAGACCAGCGCCACCTCCAGAGCTCGCAGGATCCGCTGGGTGTCGCCGGCCGGCAGACGCGCTGCCGTCGGCGGGTCCAGCCGCGCCAGCTCCGCGCGGAGCGGGGCGAGCCCTTCGGCTTCCAGCCGGGAGCGCAGCCCGTGCCGTACCCCGGGATCGCCCGGCGGCACCGGGCTAATCCCCTCGAAGAGCGCCCGCAGGTAGAGGCCGCTCCCCCCCACGACGATCGGCACCCTGCCCCGCCCCTGGATGCCGGCGATGGCGTCCCGGGCCCGGCGCGCGAACTCCCCCGCCGAGTACGGCTCGTGCGGGTCCAGGACGTCGATCAGGTGATGCGGCACCCGCTCGCGGTCGGCGGGGCTCGGCTTGGCGGTGCCGATGTCGAACCCCCGGTAGACCTGGAGGGCGTCGGCGTTGACGATCTCCCCCTGGAGGATCCGGGCGAGGGCCATCCCCAGCGCGCTCTTGCCGGTGGCGGTGGCGCCGACGATGGCAAGGACGGGCTCCATGGCGGGGGTAAGGGTATCGCGTCTTCATCGCGGCGCCCCGGGCGTCTCGATCCGCATCCTCCCATCCTCCTGGAACCTCAGCAGGATCTCGCCGCTGCGGTCCGTGCGCAGCACGCGGGCGCCGTGCTCCTGGAGGCGCTCCACCACCTCCGGCGCCGGGTGGTAATAGCGGTTGCGGACGCCTACCGAGATCAGGGCCAGGCGCGGCGAGGCGGCGTCCAGGAAGGTCTTGGTGGACGAGGTACGGCTGCCGTGGTGCGCAACCTTGAGGACGTCCACTCGCAGGTCCCGCGCGCAGCAGTCCGCCAGACGGTGCTCGGCCCAGCTCTCGATATCGCCGGTGAGCAGGACCCGCCGGCCGCGGGTCTCGGCGAGGAGGACGAGGGAGCGCTCGTTGATCTCCTGGCGGTCGTCCGCCTCCGGGTGGAGCGCTGCGAGGCGCCAGCGGCCGAGCCTCCCCTGCCATCCCTTCCAGAGGAAGCGCTTGCGGGTTCCGGGAAGAGCCATCAGCCGCCCGGCGCAGCCGGCGGGGTCCCAGCCCGGAGCCATCCACACCTCGCGCACCGGCAGGTAGGCGGCGATGTCCACCAGCCCTTGGCAGTGATCTCGATCAGGGTGAGTCATGACGAGAGCATCGAGCCGGCGCACCCCCTCGCCGAGCAGGGCCGGCAGGAGGACGCGGCCGCCGAGGTCGCCGTTGTCCCAGCCGCCGCCGTCCACGAGAACCGCGCGCTCGCCGTCGCGCAGGAGGACGGAGTCCCCCTGTCCCACGTCGATCATCGCCAGCTCAGGACCACGGCGGCGGGGCTCCGGCCAGCCCACGGCGGCGCACACGCCGAGGCAGGCCGCGGCCAAGGCGAGCGCGGCCAGGGCCCGGCGGACCGGCAGCAGGAGCAGCGCCGCGAGCACTGCGGCCAGCAGCCAAGCCCATCCCGGCGAGAGGGCGAGCGGAACGGGCCACCAGACCGCGGGAGAAGTCCGCGACGGCCAGGAGAACGGCGCCGCCAGCCGGTCGAGGGCGGGGAGCAGGGCGCCCGCCAGCGAGGGGGAAACGAGCGCAGCGGCCGTCCAGGCCAAGCAGGCGATCAAGGCTAGGCCCGTCCACGGCACCGCCGGCAGGTTCAGCCAGGGCGCCAGCGGCGAGAGCAGGTGGAACCGGGGCAGGGCCCAGGGCAGCGTCGCGATCTGCGCGCCAGCGCTCGCGGCAATCGACTTCGTGAGCCACGAGGGGACGCGGCGGCTGCGCCAGCGCTCGGCGAGCGGCGGCGCGAGCAGCAGGAGCCCCGCGGTCGCGGAGACGGTGAGCTGGAACGCGGGCGAGAGCGCCACGTCGGGCCGGTCCAGGAGCAGCAGGACCACCGCCCACCCGAGGGCGTTGGCCGCGGCCGGCGGACGCTCGGCCAGCAGCGCCGTCACGGCGAGTGAGCCCATCACGGCCGACCGCACCAGCGCCGGCAGCGGGCCTACCAGCAGCAGGTAGAGGAAGATCGCCGCCAGTGTGAGGAACAGGCGGAGGCGCCGGGGGAGCCAGCCGCCGAGGAGCCATACCACTCCGGCCACCAGCGCCACGTGTACGCCGGAGACGGACATCAGGTGGTAGACGCCCGTGACGCGCAGCCCCCGCCGCCACTCCAGGGGGAGCCCCGAGACATCGCCCAGCACCAGGGCGCGCGCCAGCGCCTTGCCCTGGCGGTCTCCCCCGCTCTCCGGCCCGGCGGCGTGGTAGGCGTCCTCCACCCGCCGCCGGACCGCGCCCGAGAGGCGCGCCACCGCTCCCGGCGGACCCTCCACCTCCAGGAGCTGCCGGCTCTTCACGCGCAGGCGCCAGGGCCCGGGCGGCGCCGGAATGCGGTTCGCGAACCCGGACGAGCGGGTCAGGTACCCCTTGACCCGGAGGGCCGATCCGAAGGCCGGCGGCGCCTCGGGACCGGGCAGGTGAAGGATCACCTCCAGCGGCGGCAGCGTCACCTGGTTCCCCTGCCGGAGGCGCGCAACCCGGGCCGGCGCCGTCCAGCCCTCGTCGTCGGGAGTCCAGTGCCCGGCCACCTTCACGACGGCTTCGACCGGCCTCTCTAGGTCGAGCCCTGCGGTGGGGCTCCTGGGCAGGTCGAGCCGCACGGCCGCGGCGAGCAGGCCGAAGATCAGGAAGGCAAGGCACGTCCCAACCCGCCGTCCCAGAGCCAGGGAGAGCAGGGCGAAGACGGCCAGCAGCGGGACCGGCAGGTACGGGACTTGAAAGGACAGCAGGGTGCCGGCCGCGAACGCCGCGGCTGGAAGGAGCATGGGAGCGTTGCGGGGGTCCATGTCCTGATAAGACGGAAAATCTCGCTCCCATCGCTCAACTTTCTTTCTTGCTGAATTGAAGCAGAGGAGACATCCCATGCCCGAGCTGATCTTCGAGCACACGGTGCGGGTGGAGGACGGCGACGGCGTCGTGTACGTCCCGCGGACCTATGGCCAGGCCAGGGGAAACGGCACCTGGGCGGGTTGGATCGAGTTCCACCCTCTCGGCGGCGAGGGAGCGATCCTGCGCACCGACCAGGAGACGTCGCAGCCCAACCGCGAGGCCCTGGTGTACTGGGCGTCCGGGCTGGAGCCCATCTACTTCGACGGGGCCTTCTCGCGGGCGGCCGACTTCGCCAGGACCTGACGTTTACGACGCGACCCGCTCCGCCTCCGGCGAGAACAGCGACAGCACCGGCAACCCCAGGCGCCGGCGGAGGGCCTGCCGGGACAGCCGCTCGCGGGAGCGTTCCAGCTCTTCGGCGGGCAGGTGGCCGCCGAGGGAGGCGAGGGTCTTCTCCACGGCCGAGCCGACCTCGGCGAGGGTTTCCTCGTCCAGGCCGGCCGCCGCAGCGGCGAGCATCTCCCGGTCCAGGGCGGAGAGGCGGTCCTCCACCTCTTGCGGATCGCCGTCGAGAGCGATGATCCGGGCGGCCAGAGTCTCCCGGTTCGGGAGATCCCCGGGCAGGGCCGCAGCGAGCGAGGCCAGGCGGGGCGGCACCTCGAAGGCCGGGGCCTCGGCGCGGTGGCCGGGAGCGGTGAGGTCGCGCAGCTCGGCCCAGGCCGCCTCCACGGCGGGAGCGCAGTAGCGCAGGCTGGAGATCCTCCCCTTGGCGCCCCGCTCCTTGCGGCGGGCGAAGACCTCCTCCAGGGCTCGTCTTACCAGACCGAGGGGAACGCCCTCCCGGTGCCAGCGGCGCGCCACCTGCCAGTCCGCCGGCGAGAGCAGCAGCGGCGCTCCCCGCAGCTCCACGAAGATCTCCTCGACGGCCTGGAAGTAGGCGTGATCCGAGTCCTCGACGGGGTCAGCGGTTGCGCTCATAGATGAGCTTCAGCCCGGTGAGCGTCAGGTCCAGGTCCACCTCGCGGATGTGCTTGGAGCCAGAGGCGATGAGCGGCGCCTGGCCGCCGGTCGCCACGATCCCCTTGATGCCGGGCATCTCGGCCAGCAGCCGTTCCAGGATGCCGTCCACCAGGCCGATGTAGCCGTAGTAGAGGCCGGCCTGCATGGCGTTGACGGTGTTCTTGCCCACCAGCTCGGGAGGCTTGCGCACGTCGACCCGGGAGAGGCGCGAGGCGTGGGCGAAGAGAGCCTCGGCGGAGATGGTGATGCCCGGGGTGATGATGCCGCCGGCATACTCCCCGGCGGCGTTGACCACATCGAAGGTGGTGGCGGTGCCAAAGTCGACGACGACCACCGGCGAGCCGTAGCGCTCGCGGGCGGCCACGGCGTTGACGATGCGGTCTGCCCCCACCTCCGCCGGGTTGTCGTAGCGGATGGGCATGCCGGTGCGGATGCCCGGCTCGATGAACAGCGGCTTCTTGCCGAAGTAGCGGCAGGCCAGCCGCTCGAGCGTCAGGTGGAGTGGCGGCACCACGGAGGAGATCACCACCGCCTCAGCCGTGGCGGGGTCAATCCCCCGCAGCGTGAACAGCGGCAGCAGGAGCGCGCCGTACTCGTCCGCCGTGCGCTCGGTGTTGGTCGAGAAGCGGAAGCTCTCGACCAGCTCGTCCCCGCGGTAGACGCCGAAGACCGTGTTGGTGTTGCCAACGTCGACCAGGACGAGCACGCCGCCGTCGCCGCGCTTCTCTCTCTTCATCCCTCGATCACCTCGCCGGCGGACATGGGGATTTGCCGTCCCTCACTCTCCAGCAGCAGCCGGCCGGACTCGTCGAAGCCCGTGAACGCCCCTTCCACCACGGTCTCCCCCACCCGGCAGACGATCCTCTCACCCGGGCGGTGGACGGACAGGGCGCGATAGCTCTCCACGGCGTAGGCGGGATCGGCCAGATGGGTCAGCTCGGCTTCGACCCCTTCCACCAAGTCCCAGGTGAGCTCCTCCAGGCCCACGACGCTGCCGCCCATCAGCACGAGCGAGGTCGCTGTCGCCGACAGGTCGCCGGTCCCGTGGAGGTAGTTCACACCGAAGCCTACGATGGCCAGAATCTCCTCCCCCGGGCGGACCGACGCCTCGATCAAGATGCCGCCAATCTTCTTGCGCTCGCCCCCGGATTCGACCAGCAGGTCGTTCGGCCACTTGAGGCGGCAGGGCGCCGGGACGTGCGGCGCGAGCGCCCGGCAGAGGCCGACCCCGACGAGCAGCGGCAGGGTCTGGAGCAGAGCGGGGTCGCCGACCGTGACCACCCGCGTGGCGTAGACCCCCTTGCCGTGCGGGCTCGACCAGCTCCGGCCCTGGCGTCCACGCCCGCCGGACTGCTCCAGGGCCAGGACGAGCAGCGGCTGTAGCGGCTGCGCCTCGTTCTGGTACTCGGCGACGATGGCGCGGGCGAGGGCGTTGGTGGAGTCCACCCGCGGCAGGACCACGAGGTTCTCGGGACCCCGGCGGTCGCGCCGCCGCTCCAGCCCCTCGACGTAGCGCTCGAAGTCCACGGTCTCCTCCCCCTCAGGAAAGCTCCAGGCTGGAGCGCAGCGTGGACTGCCGCTCCCGCATCTCCGCGAGGCGGGCGCGGCCGCCCTCGACCACGTGGGCCGGAGCCTTGGCCAGGAAGTTCGGATTGGCCAGCCGCTCCTCGGCCCGGGCGATCTCCACGGTGAGCTTCTCCAGCTCCCTGGCGAGCCGGCCCCGCTCCTCGGCGCTCATCCCGGCCTTCTCCACCGCGACGCCGATCTCGACGCCGGCCACCAGGTCGCGCCGCGCTCCCTCAGGCGCCGGACCCATCGTCACCGTCTCCACCCGCGCCAGGGCTTTGAGCAGCGGCGCCTGCTCCGCGAGGAGGCGCCCGACCGCGGCGTCCGCGGGGTTGAGGTGAAGGTCCAGCCTGGCCTTCGGCGCCAACCCCATCTCGGCCCGCAGGGCGCGGACGCGGGTCACCACCTGGATCAGCGCGTCCATGCCGGCCTCGACCCCGGCATCCTCCCAGCGTTCCTCGCGGCCCGGGTACGGCGCAAGGCAGATCGTCTCCGGATGGATCGCCTCGTGGCCGGGCAGGCGCTGCCACAGCTCCTCGGTCAAAAACGGCATCACCGGGTGGAGCAGCCTGAGAGCGCGGTCGAGCACCGTGAGCAGCACGTCGCCCACTTGACCCCTTGGGGGCCGCGGCGCCTCGCCTGTCCCAGTCATCAGGGCCGGCTTCGCCAGCTCGATATACCAGTCGCAGAGGTCGCCCCAGAAGAAGTGGTAGAGGCGGTTGCAGGCCTCGTCGAAGCGGAAGACCTCGAACCGGTCGCTCACCTCCGTCGCCACCCGCGACAGCCGCGAGAGGATCCACCGCTCGGGCACGGCGAGCCCTTCCGGGTCGATCGTCTCGCGCACCCGCGCCTCCGCCGGGATGCGCGACAGGGCGAAACGGGCGGCGTTCCAGATCTTGTTGCCGAAGGCGCGGTAGCCGGCGATCTGGTCTGGATTGAGCGGGATGTCGCGCCCCGGGCTGTCGAGCGACGCCAGGGTGAAGCGCAGGGCGTCGGCGCCGTACTCGCCCACCATGTCCGTGGGGTCCATCACGTTGCCCTTGGTCTTCGACATCTTGACGCCCTCGGCGTCGCGCACCAGGCCCGTGAGATGCACCACCCGGAAGGGCACGTCGCCCGTGAGGTGGAGGGCGGTCATCACCATCCGCGCCACCCAGAAGAAGAGGATGTCGAACCCGGTCACGAGCACGTCCGTGGGGTAGAAGGTCCGCAGGTCGACCGTGTCGTCCGGCCAGCCGAGGGTGGAGAACGGCCAGAGGGCCGAGGAGAACCAGGTGTCGAGCACGTCGGGGTCCTGGGTGAGCCGGTCCGTGCCCGCCGCGGCCGCCGCCTCCTCGAAGCTGTGGGCCACGAAGCAGCGGCCGTCCTCGGTGTACCAGGCCGGGATCTGGTGGCCCCACCAGAGCTGGCGGGAAATGCACCAGGGACGGATGTTGGTGAGCCAGTGCTCCCAGGTCTTCTCCCACGAATCCGGGATGAGCCGCACGCGCCCCTCGCGCACTGCGGCGAGCGCAGCCGCGGCCATGCCCGACATGTCGCAGAACCACTGCGTCGAGACCAGCGGCTCGATGGGCTCGCCGCTGCGTTGGCTGTGGCCCACGTTGTGGGTGTAGTCCTCGACCTTGACGAGCCAGCCCTCCTCGCGCAGGCGCTCGACGACCTTCCTGCGCGCCTCGAAGCGGTCGAGGCCGGCGAAGTCCGGCCCCGCCTCGGCGGTCATCCTGGCGTCCGGACCGATCACCGTGATGCCCGGCAGGCCGTGGCGCTTCGCCGTCTCGAAGTCGTTGGGATCGTGGAACGGGGTGATCTTCACCAGGCCGGTGCCGAACTCCCGGTCCACCATCGAATCGGCCACGAACGGCAGGCGCCGGCCCACCAGCGGCAGGACGGCCGCCCGGCCTTGCAGGTGGCGGTAGCGCTCGTCCTCGGGATGGAGCGCCACGGCGGTGTCGCCCAGCATGGTCTCGGGCCGCGTGGTCGCCACCACGATCCGCTCGTCGCTCCCCTCGACCGGGTAGGCCACGTGGTAGAGCTTGCCCTGGACGGTCCTGGTCTCCACCTCGAGGTCGGAGACGGCCGTGCCGAGGGCGGGCGACCAGTTGACCATGTACTCGCCGCGGGTGATGAGCCCCTCGCGGTAGAGCCGGACGAAGGCCTCGCGCACGGCGCGGGAGAGCCCCGGGTCGAGGGTGAACCGCTCGCGGGTCCAGTCGCAGGAGGCGCCCAGCAGGTCGAGCTGCTCGCGGATGTTGCCGTGGTACTGCTCCTTCCACTGCCACATCCGCTCCAGGAAGCGCTCGCGGCCCAACGCGCAGCGGCTCGTGCCCTCGCTCACCAGGTGGCGCTCCACCATGAGCTGGGTGGCGATGCCGGCGTGGTCGGTGCCGGGGAGCCAGAGGGCGTTGTAGCCCTGCATCCGCCGCCAGCGGGTCAGCAGGTCCTGGAGCGTGGACTGGAGGGCGTGGCCGACGTGGAGCTTGCCGGTGACGTTCGGGGGCGGGATCATGATGCAGTACGAGGGCCTCTGCGAGGGCGCCTCGGCACGGAAATACCCCCTCTCCGTCCAGCGCCGCTGCCACTTCTGCTCATAGCTCCGTGGATCGAAGCGCTTGTCCATCTCGATGCCCGTCGCCGTCCCGGTGCTCGTGCTCACGGTCATGTCCTCAACCCCGTACTGCCGTTGTCCATCAAACAGAAGGGAGCGGTGATTGCACCGCTCCCCGTTCGCCTCCGGCCCCGCCGAAGGCAGGCGCTACTCGACCTGGGCTTCGAGCTCGCGCAAGCGGTCGCGGATGATCACCTCCGCCATGTCCGGGACCACTTCCCAGGCCACGTCCCGGACGGCCTTGTCGCCCAGCAGCTCCACCACGCGGCGGGCGATGCGGTCCACGTCCTCGTCGGAGAGCCGCCCGCCGCCGCCATTGGCCGCCGGCTGCGCCGCGGCAGGCTGCGAGGGCCCGGGCGGAAACGCCGGCTCGGGCTCCGCGAACGCGGGCGCGGCGGCGGCCGGCGCCGCGGGCTCCTCAGGGATGTAGCGGTCCTGCGGCGTCTCGTCGAGCGACAGCTCGCTGGGAGCCCCGAAGACCTCTTCCTGGATCGCGAAGGACTGCTCATCATCCTCCAGCGTGAAGACGGGCTCGGACTCCGCTCGGAACGAGGGCTCGGGCTCCAGCTCGAACGAAGGCTCCCGGTCGAACGGCTCGGCGGCTGCGAAAGGAGCCGACGCGGGCTCCGCTTCCACCTCGAAGCCGCCCCAGGCCGGCTCGGCGGCAGGCTCCAGGGTCGAGAGCGGCAGCTCCGCCGCCGGCTGCGCCCCGAAGTCCGGCACGGCCGCGGGCGCCGGCGCGGCGGGCGTCGCCCTGGCGGCCAGCAGCTCCTCGACCCGCTGCAGCAGCTCCTGCGAGTCGAACGGCTTCTTCAGAAAGGAGTCGGCTCCGGCGGCGCGGGCCTGGCCCTCGTCGAACGGCTCGAACGTGCCCACCAGCAGCAGCACGGGCACGTCCGGCCGGAACTGCTTGGCCCGGCGGCAGACCTCGTAGCCGTTGGCGCCGGGCATGTGCACGTCGGCGATGACGAAGTCCGGGTTGATCTCGTTCAACAGCGCGAGCGCCTCGTCGCCGTTGCTGACGGCGCGGACCTCGTAGTCCTCGTCCATGAACGTCAGCTCGATGACCTTCTGGATGGTGACGCTGTCGTCCGCCAGCAGGATCCTTCTTTTCATTCCTCCTCCGTCTGTGATCGCCCTAACGTAGCACCCCGGCGCCGGGCCGTCAAACCTTTTCTCCGGAGAGGGTTACGGCTCAGGCCGCGGCGAGACGGGTCTGCAGGTACTCGACGATCGACCGGGTGGAGGTCCCCGGCAGGAAGATCTCGTCGACGCCCGCGCTCTTCAAGCCCGCGATGTCCTGCTCCGGGATGATGCCGCCGGCGAAGACCAGGACGTCCTCGGCTCCCTGCTCCCTGAGCAGCCGCGTCACCTCGGGCAGCAGGACGTTGTGGGCGCCAGAGAGGATGGAGAGCCCCACGGCGTCCACGTCCTCCTGGACGGCTGCCGCCGCGATCTGCTCCGGCGTCTGCCGCAGACCGGTGTAGACCACCTCGTAGCCGGCGTCGCGCAGCGCGCGCGCCACCACCTTGGCCCCGCGATCGTGGCCGTCGAGCCCCGGCTTGGCGATCAGGATGCGAAGCCTCCGCTCGCTCATAGGGGCGGATTGTAGCAGAGGGTGCCGCGCCTCAGCCCACCGCCGCCCGCTCGACGAAGTAGTAGACGAGATCGGTCGAGGGGGCCTCATAACCCATCTGGCGCAGCAGCGAGACCACTTGTCCGCGGTGGTAGGTGGTGTGGTTCACCAGATGGAGCACCGGCTGCCAGAGAGGGCGGGTGAAGCTCTCGCCGCGGGAGTTGGTCCAGGTCAGATCGGCGGCGAGCTGCTCGTCGGTCAGGCTGGCGAGGAAGGCCTCGATCCCGGCGGCGGTCTCCTCCCAGCAAGTGATCCAGGTGTACAGGTTGGAGAAATCCTGCAGCACCGGGAGCTGACCGAACTGCTTGCCCGAGAAGCGGGAGAGCCAGACCCGCTGCGAGCCCAGCATGTGGGCCATGGTGCCGAACAGCGAGCCGAAGCTGATTCCGGCGTCCCGGGCCAGATCCTCCGGCCGTACCCCCCGCACCGCCTTGAGCATGAGGCGGTCGGCCCAGAGCATGTAGAGGAGCAGATCGCGGACGATGGTCGCTGGGGCTGGCATATCAGAAAACCGCCGGCTCCTCGTACGTGCCGAAGACCTCGCGCAGGGCGTCGCTGATCTCGCCCACGGTGCAGTAGGCCTTCACGCAGTCGAGGATCAGCGGCATGGTGTTCTCGCCGCCGGCCGCTCCCTTCTTTAGGGCGTCGAGGGTGCGCTCGACCGCCCCCGGGTCGCGCCGGTCCTTGACCTCGTTGAGGAAGGCGACCTGCTTCTCGGCGAGGTCATCGCCGATGTAGAGGATCTCGATCGGCGGCTCGTCCTCGAGCTGGTAGGCGTTGAGGCCGACGATGAGCTTCTCTTTCTCCTCCACGGCCCGCTGGTAGGCGAAGGAGGCGTCCATGATCTCCCGTTGCGGGAAGCCGGCCTCGATGGCTTCCACCATGCCGCCGAAGTCGTCGATGCGGCGGAAGTAGTCGAGGGACCCGTCCACCATGCGGCGGGTCATCTCCTCCACGAACCAGCTCCCGCCGAGCGGATCGACGGTGTTGACGACCCCCGACTCGTGGGCGAGGATCTGCTGCGTCCTGAGGGCGATCCTGGCGTTCTCCTCGGTCGGCAGGGCCAGCGTCTCGTCGAGCGAGTTGGTGTGCAGCGACTGCGTGCCGCCCAAGACCGCGGCCAGCGCCTGGACCGTGGTACGCACGACGTTGTTGTAGGGCTGCTGGGCGGTCAGCGAGCAGCCGGCCGTCTGGGTGTGGAAGCGTAGCATCCAGGAGCGCGGGCTCTTCGCGCCGTAGCGCTCGCGCATCACCCGGGCCCAGATCTGCCGCGCCGCCCGGAACTTGGCGATCTCCTCGAAGAAGTCGTTGTGGCTGTTGAAGAAGAAGGAGAGCCGCGGCGCGAACTCGTCCACGTCGAGCCCCGCGTCGATGCCGTACTGCACGTACTCCATGCCGTCGCGCAGGGTGAAGGCGAGCTCCTGGAGGGCCGTCGAGCCGGCCTCGCGGATGTGGTAGCCGGAGATCGAGATCGTGTTCCAGCGCGGCACGTGGCTGGCCGCGAAGGCGAACTGGTCGGTGATCAGCCGCATCGACGGCCGCGGCGGGAAGATGTACTCCTTCTGGGCGATGTACTCCTTGAGGATGTCGTTCTGGAGCGTCCCGGAGACGCGCTTCGCGATGTCCACCCCCTGCTTCTCGGCGACCGCCAGGTACATGGCGAACAGGATCGGCGCCGTCGAGTTGATGGTCATCGAGGTGGTGACCTCGCCGAGCGGGATGCCGTCGAAGAGCACCTCCATGTCGGCCAGGGTATCGACCGTCACGCCGCACTTGCCCACCTCGCCCCTGGACATCAGGTGGTCCGAGTCGTAGCCGTAGAGGGTCGGCAGGTGGAAGGCGACCGAGAGGCCGGTCTGACCCTGCGAGAGGAGGTACTTGAAGCGCTGGTTGGTGTCCGCCGCCGTGCCGAAGCCGGCGAACTGGCGCATGGTCCAGAGCTTGCCGCGGTAGCCCGTGGGGTGGATGCCCCGCGTGTAGGGATACTCGCCGGGAACGCCGAGGTCCGTGACGGGATCGACGTCCGCCACCTGCTCGGGGGTGACCAGGTGGGGGACCTCCATGCCGGAGACGGTCGTGAAGTCCTCCTTCCAGTAGGGGACCTGGGATTCCGCCCTGGCCCGGGCCGCCTCCCAGCGCTGCCGCGCCTCGGCCATGGTCTCGAGGGCGTCCTCCTTGTAGACGGAACGATCGACCGAGCCGGCGGCGGGCTCGGCCTCGGTTAGCAGCGTCGCTTCCTGGTCCTTGACGGCCATGTTCAGGGCTCCTTTCAGCGCGGACGGGAGACAGGCGCACCCCGGCGCAGGCGTGACAAAGTATAGACGATGGGCCAGGGAGGAAGCCTACCGCCTGCCAGGGCAGAGGGACGGGCCTATCACCTATCAGGTTGTCGGCAAGTGATCGGCAACACCCGGGTCAACCAGCGGGTCTCGCACCTCTGCTAGACTGCGCTGCTCACATTCCGGCGGCGGTTTCTGACCCTCGCCCCCAAGAGGTATCGCCCATGTTCGAGAAGACACGACCGCCCCTCCTCGCGCTGGGGCTCGCTCTCCTGCTCGCCGGCTGGGTGGGCTGCAAGGCCGCTCCCGAGAAGGAAGAGGCCCCTGCCCCTGCCGCCGCGAACGCGGGCAAGGCTGCCCCGGCCACGCCGGGCCAGCCGCCCGCGGCTCCCGGGAGCCAGACCGCCACCAGCCCGACTCCTCCGGGCGGTCCGGCGCCGGGCCAGCCCGTCTCCCCGGGGGTGGACAAGCCCATGTCCGCCAAGGACCTCCCCGAGGTGGTCGCCAAGGTGAACGGGTATGAGATCCACAAGAAGGACCTCATGCAGGCAGCCCAGATGGTGCAGATGCGTCTGGCGCAGCAGGGCCGGCCCGTCAGCCTCACAGCCAGCTTCTACCGCAACGTGCTGGACGAGGTGGTCGCCATCGTCCTCCTCCAGCAGGACGCCAAGGCCCAAGGCGTGGCCGCCACCGAGCAGGAGGTGCAGCAGCAGATCGAGGCGCAGAAGCGCAGATTCCCCAGCGAGGACGCCTACAACAAGGCGCTGGCCCAGTCCGGCCTCAAGGAATCGGCGCTCCGCCAGCAGGCGCGCGACCAGATCGCCGTGCAGAAGTACGTGCAGGGCAAGCTCATCCAGAGCCTGAGCGTGTCCGACCAGGCGACCCGGGACTTCTACGAGAAGAACAAGGCGCAGATCCAGCAGCCGGAGCGGCTCCACCTGCGGCACATCTTGATCCGGGTGCAGCCGAACGCCTCCCCTGCCGACAAGGAGAAGGCGCGCCAGAAGGCCGCGGACCTCCTCAAGCGCCTCCAAGCCGGCGAGGACTTTGCCAAGCTCGCCCAGGAGAGCTCGGACGACCCCGGCTCCAAGCCCCGGGGCGGCGACCTCGGCTGGGTCGCCCGCGGTCAGACCGTTCCGATTCCGACCTTCGAGAACGCCGCCTTCGCGCTGACCAAGCCGAACGAGATCAGCCCCGTGGTGGAGAGCCCCTACGGCTTCCACATCATCCAGCTCCTCGAGCGGCAGCAGCCGGCAATAATCCCCTACGAGCAGGTCAAGAACCGCCTCGGCATGATGCTCAAGGAGCAGCAGGCCCAGCAGCAGATCGCATCCCGGGTGCGCGAGCTGCGGGGGAAGGCGAAGGTGGAGATCTACATCTAGGACGTCAACGCTTCGATCTCGATCCCCTCGCTGCTCTCCACGGCGCGGGTGACCTTGTCGATCAGCTCCAGGGTCTCGATCTCGTCGCCGCCGGCGGCACCCAGCTCCTTGAAGCGGCGGGCGGCGGGCAGGACGCGCAGCTCCAGCGAACCCACGGCCTTGTTGTAGGCGTCCACGCTCTGGCCGAGGCTCCTCCCTATCATCGAGAGGTGGCCGGCGAAGGTGCGGAGCCGCTCGTAGAGCGACTTGCCCAGCTCGCTGATCGCTTTGGCGTTCTCCTCCACCTGCGCCTGCCGCCAGCCGTAGGCCACCGCCCGCAGCAGGGCGATCAGGGTCGTGGGGGTCGCCAGGATCACCCGCTGCTCGACGCCGTACTCGATGAGAGAGGGGTCCTGCTCCAGAGCCGCGCCGAAGAAGGTCTCCCCCGGCAGGAAGAGGACCACGAACTCGGGCGCCGGCTCGAACTGCGCCCAGTAGCTCTTCATCGCCAGCCGTGTCAGATGGCTGCGGATCTGGCGGGCGTGCTCGCGCAGCTTGCTCCGGCGGCCGTCCTCGTCGAGCGCCTCCAAGGCGTCGAGGTAGGCGTCGAGCGGCGCCTTGGCGTCGATGACGACGTGCTTCTCGTTCGGCAGACGGACGACCAGATCCGGGCGCTGCCGGCCGTCCTCGGTCTCGACGGTCGCCTGGGCGGCGAAGTCGCAGTAGGCCACCATGCCGGCCATCTCGACCACGCGTTGGAGCTGGATCTCCCCCCAGCGCCCCCGGGTCGAGGAGGCGCGCAGGGCCCCTACCAGCTTGGTCGTCTCGCGCTCCAGGTTCGACTGGGCCGCGGCCAGGCTCTTCAGGTGGTCCGTGAGGCTCGAGTACGCCACGGCGCGGGCGGTCTCGATCTCACGGATCTTCTCGTCCACCTTCTGGAGCGACTCCTTGAGGGGCAGGACCAGCTCGCCGATCGCCTGCTGGCGGCGGTCGAGGTCGCCGCGGGCCGACTCCTGAAACCTCTCCAGGGTGGTCTTCGCCAAGTGGAGGAAGCTCGCGTTGTTGTTCTGGAGCGCCTCGGCCGAGAGCGCCTTGAAGGCGTCCGAGAGGCGTCCTTGCGCCTCGTCGAGGAGCCGGATCCTCTCGGCGGCGGCCTGGCGCTCCTTCTCGATCGTGGTCTGGAGGACCGCCCGCTCCTCCCGCAGCCGGCCGGCCTCGGCCGAGATCTCGGCCAGCCGCGCCTGGAGCTGCGCCGCCTCGGCGTCCCGCGACCGCAGCCGCTCCTCCACCACGCTCCGCCGCTGCCGCGCCAGCAGCCAGACGACGAGCGCTCCCAGCCCGAAGGCCAGGATACAGGCGAGGGGGTGGATATCTTGTGGCACTGATGGCAGCTTACCACAAGATGCTGGGGTTTGAACGGCCGGGCAGGTGTTGGTGTGCGGCCGGAACTTCCGTTGCGTCAACCTATGGGCAGATGTTGCAGATGCACGACGACTGGCAGGTCGCCGGATCGCAGTTGAACTCGAAGACGCCGCAGGCGCAGTTGCGCTGGCACCGCCGGAGGGCTGCCCGGCAGCAGTTGGAGCTCTGGGCCTCGACGATGCCCTCGATCCCCGTAAGCGCCACGGCGTCGTTCCCGGCGGGAGTCACCGGCGCGGCGAGGAAGCTCAGGGCGGAATCGCACCCGGAATTGTCGATCGGCGGGGCCTCCGCGGCGATCGCGAAGGCGGGCGCGATGGGCCGGTAGGAGCGTTCGAAGGGACCCCGCGGCTACCGGAGCCGGCCGGCCAGCATGCGGCTCAGCGCTGCAGCAGGTGCCGCGCGATCACCAGCCGCTGCATCTCGCTGGTGCCCTCGTAGATGGTGGTGACGCGCACGTCGCGGTAGAGGCGGGAGATCTCGTAGTCCTCGTGAAAGCCGTTGCCGCCGTGGATCTGCAGGCTCTCCTGGCAGGCGCGGTTGGCCGCCTCGGAGGCGTAGACCTTGGCCTGCGCGGCGAGCCGCCCGGCCTGCGGCGTGTGCTCCATCGCGGCCGCGTAGTGGGTGAGCGCCCGGGCGGCGGCCAGCTCAGTCGCGATCTGGGCGATCTTGAACCGGATGGCCTGATGCTGCGCGATGGGGACCCCGAACTGCACCCGGTCTCTGGCGTACTCGACGGCCAGCTCGAGCGCCCGCTGGTGGATGCCCACCGCCTGCGCCGCAATGCCCAGCCGCGAGTGGCCGAGGGTCGCGAGAGCGATCTTCAGCCCCTGCCCCTCCTCGCCTAAGAGGTTCTCGGCGGGCACGCGGCAGTCCGCGAAATAGATCTGCGCCGTGCGCGAGGACCTGAGCCCCAGCTTCTCCTCGGGCTGGCCCACGGAGAAGCCCGGCGCGTCGGCGGGCACCACGAAAGCCGAGAGGCCGCGCTTGCCCGCCTCCGGGTTGGTGCGCGCCACGACCACGTAGAAGCCGGCGTAGCCCGCGTTGGTGATCCAGGCCTTCTCGCCGTTGAGCACCCAGACGTCACCGTCCCGGCGCGCCGTGGTCTTCAGGCTCCCGGCGTCGCTGCCCGCGCCGGGCTCGGTCAGGCCGAAGCCGCCGAGGGTCTGGCCGGAGGCGAGGGACGGCAGGACCTTCCGCTTCAGGGGTTCGCTGCCGAACCGCACGATGGGCCAGCCGCAGACCGAGTTGGTGACGCTCATCGTCACCGCCACGGCCGGGTCCACCCGGGAGATCTCCTCCATGGCCAGCAGGTAGGAGAGCGTGTCCGTGCCGGCGCCGCCGTACTCCTCGGGCACCAGCATGCCAAAGAGGCCCATCTCCCCCATCTCGCGGAAGACGTCGAGCGGGAACTCGTGCTTGCGGTCCCGCTCCGCCACCCCGGGGCGGATGCGCTCCTCGGCGAAGCGGCGGACCTCGTCGCGCAGCAGCTCCTGGTCCGCGGTCAACGAGAAGTCGACGCCACCGGCGGCGCCGGTCTCAGCGGTAGGCTCGGCGAGCACGGCCATGGGGCTCCTCCTCAGGCCTTGTTGAGCACCCAGTCGGCGATCACCATCTTCTGGATCTCGCTGGTGCCCTCGTAGATCTCGGTGATGCGGGCGTCGCGGAAGTAGCGCTCGACGTTGTACTCCTTGGTGTAGCCGTAGCCGCCGTGGATCTGCAGCGCCTTGTTGGTGACGCGCTGGGCCATCTCCGAGGCGAAGAGCTTGGCCTGGGCGGCTTCCAGCGTGTAGCGCTTGGCGTTCTCCTTGGCCCAGGCCGCCTTCCAGGTGAGCAGGCGGGCGGCATCGATCTCGGTCGCCATGTCCGCCAGGTAGAACTGGATGGCCTGGAAGTCCGCCAGGTGCTGGCCGAACTGCTCGCGCTGCTGCGAGTAGTCGAGCGCCTCCTCGAAAGCCCCCTGGGCGATGCCGACGGCCTGGGCCGCGATGCCGATGCGCCCGCCGTCGAGCGTCGCCATGGCGATCTTGAAGCCCTCGCCCTCCTCGCCGAGCCGCCACTTCGCCGGCACCCGCATGGTCTCGAACGCCAGCTCGGTCGTGCCCGAGGCGTTGACGCCCAGCTTGAACTCGTGCGTGCCGTGGCTGTAGCCCGGCGTGTCGGCGGGCACGATGAAGGCGGTGATCCCCTTGTGCTTCTTCGCGAGGTCCACCGTGGCGAAGACCAGGGCGACGTCGGCGTCCGTGCCGTTGGTGATGAACACCTTGTTGCCGTCGAGGACGTAGTCGTCGCCGTCGCGGCGGGCCGTGGTGCGCAGGCCGGCCGGATCGGAGCCGGCGCCCGGCTCGGTCAGGGCGAAGCAGCCGAGCTTCTCGCCCGCGGCCAGGGGGGTGAGGAACTCCCGCTTCTGCTCCTCGCTGCCGAACTTCAGCAGCGGGTCGCAGACCAGGGAGTTGTTGACCGACAGGATCACGCCCGAGGTGGCGCAGACCCGGCTCACCTCCTCGATGGCGACGCAGTAGGAGATCGTGTCCATGCCGGCGCCGCCGTACTCCTCCGGAACGCTGACCCCGGCGAGGCCCAGCTCGCCCGCCTGATCGAAGAACGAGCGGGGGAACTCGCCCGTCTCGTCGATCTCCTTGGCGCGGGGCTTGACCACCTCCTCGGCGAACCGCCGGACCGTCTCCTGCAGCAGCTTCTGCTCTTCGGTGAGCTCGATCTTCATGGCCTTCCTTTGCGAACGCGGGGCGCTGGGACCAGCGCCCCCGGGATCGTAGCAACGGGTCCCGGGGGGGTCAAGGAAAGGGATGCCGGAGCGGCAGCCGTGACAGGGTCGCTGTCACTGCCGGTGATTCTCAACGGCCTTCTCATTCATGTCTTCGGCGTCGGAATCCCCAGCGCACTGTTTGCACGACGTGGTGGAGCGGAGGGTGGATCAACAGCGCATTTTCCCACCTTGAAGACAGATGAGGTACGGCTACGGCGCAACCTCAGGGCGGTCTCCTGGCTCTTCGGAGCCGACCGCTGCACCATCGTTTGGAGGGCTGTTCTTCTTCGCGAGCCTGCGCTGAAACTTCTCGTCTTTTTTCTGCTTCTTCGCCAGTTCCCGCTGGCGCTTTCCGTGCTGGAAGTTCTGTCGAGCCACTATGCCTCCTTCTACCTCAATCGTTGTGTCGGGGGGCCGCTCCGCTAGAAGCGCCCTGCCGTCCTGGTCTCAAGAGTACTACCTGACTCCGGGAGCAAACCCTTGGCGCGTCCATCTCCCTCGGGAGAAGACGGCAGCCGGCTCGCCTCTGGGAAAGGTACGTGGGGAAGGTTATCACACTCTTCATCTCTCCGGCTTGGCATGGATAGCCTCAATCTGCCGGTCGCTCGGGTGGCGCCCGCTCGAGCGACGTCAGATCCAAATGAAAATGTCCCCGCGAATCCTCCCCGGCCCTCTCACTTCCTGACGACGTACTTCCAGTTCCGCACCTTGCCCTCCGCCATCCACTCCACGGCCTGCGCGAGCCGGCGCTTGCGGGTCTCCTCGCTCTTGGCCTCGCTCACCCACTCCACGTACTCGCGCTGGTTGGTGTAGCTGAAGCCCTCGAAGGTCGCCAGGGCCTTCTTGTCCCGCCGGACGGCGGCCATGAAGTCGTCCGGGATCTCGAGCTGCCGCTCCTCCTTCGGCTTCTTCGTCCTCGCCGGCAGCTTGGCGCCCTGGTCGTTCAGCGCCGCGGCTTCCTTGACGTACTGGATGATGACCTTGTCGTCCGGCAGGTCCGCGAGGCCGGTGATGCGGCCGAACTGCCCCATGGCGGCATCCGCGGGCGCGGCCAGCTCCCGGTGCTTCTCGGCGAGCAGGCTCCCCTTCCAGAAGCCGAAGGCGCAGTGGCTCTTGAAGGCGGCCATGCCGGCCAGCATCCCCTTGTACATGAAGTGGGGGGAGCTCCATTTGAGCGTCTCCTCCACCTCCGGACAGCCCGCGTGCACCAGCTCGCGGAGGTGCTCCAGGATCGGCCTGGCGAACTCGGCCGAGCGGGCGATGTAGGCGTCGACGCGAGGGTCCTTCTTCCCCATGGGCCTCTCCTCCCTGAATCGCCTCCTTACTCTAGCCGAAACCGGGGCCCCCAGGGGTTCAAGGAACCGGCTGCGTATCGACGGCCCCAGGCGACCGCCCACTCCGGCAGTACGCGTTGAAGAGCCTGATTTCCGTGCGCTTCCCGGCCGGGGACCTCGCGAGGATCCGAAGCAGGGGGAACAGGAGACCGATCACGCCCGGCGGTACGACCTCGGACTTGCTCAGGACGACAGCGAGCTGAAGGAGGTTTCGCGGCAGGCCCTTCGCGGTGGTCCGGCCGTCGGCTGCGAGCCCGTACAGCATGCGGAGACCGTCCTCAAACGACTGGCTGCCAGGCCGTACTTCGGTGAGGAACACGGCCGGCTCCTGCATCGGGTTGAGGAAGCGGTGGAGGGTGTTCGGAGCGGCGACGGCGCGCTGGCCTGCGACGATCGTGTGCCGGGACTCTCCGAGTTGAACCACGAGGGTGCCTTGCAGCACTTCGAAGGCCTCAGAGAACGAAGGATGACGGTGGGGTTGGTTGCCCCCGCCGGGGTCGAGCACAGCCTCCATCCTGATCAATTCGCCTTCAGACTGCGCGGCGGTGACCAGGAAAGTGATCTGGTCCCTCTGTGCCGGATTGGCAATGACGTCTGCTCCTGGGTCAGCGCGGTGCATAAAGTGATGAAGGCAGCGTCCGTTCGAGCGGCTCGCGCACCCCCTTCACGAAGCTCCCGGCGCAGAGCGGGCGTCGACGTACACCCAGGCCTGTTTGCCCGAAGCAAGCGCTACGGCTACCCGCTTGTACGCGGCGATTTGCTCGTACTGATCGGCGGCAGCGAGCTCAGCGTCGGTGATCTCGAAGACTGTGCCACTCACACGGCTGTCGTTCCTGCCGTTGAACGTGACGTTGGCATGATGCGTCCTGCCGCTTGCAGCCACGATTTGCGGGTCCTCGATCCTTACCGACGACTGCTCGCACCCAACAAGCTCGTCGCGTTGTCCTTGGAGCAGCCTTCCGAACGTAGAGAGCTGCACGTCTTCCTGCTGGAGAGTGCCGTAGGAAAAGACTAGCGGCATGGCGAAAGGAAGCCTTGTGGGGGTAGACGGATTCGAAGCCGCGGCTAGTGTAGGTGCATTCTTCAAGGACGTCAATGCGGGCGCCCCGGCGGGCTCTCCGGAGAACCCGCCGGGCACTGATCTGCGCGCGCGGGTGGCCCTTGTCACGCTTTGTCTATGGTAAGTACTTTAAATAATGGACATGGAAGTATGCCGAGCCCATCGGCAAAAGGAGTATCCCATGGTTTCATCGAGACTCGTACATCGCCTGCTCCTCCTCAGTACCCTGGCCGTTGTGCTCGGGGGAGCTGCGGCCCATGCCCAGATCAGCCCCAATCTCCCGGAGCGGCCGCGCGGGAGGCAGAACCCCGCTGACGTGGCGCCGCCGCCCATGCCGAGCGGATTGACCCGGCTGGTCTTCTCTCAGGCTGACGTGACCTTGGATGGGGTGACGGTCGTCAACTCTTCCTGGGGTTCCGTGGACGTGACGTTCACGGGAAGCTCGACGATCCAGTACTTCAACCTTTCGGTCAACGACGCCTGGCAGGTGCAGAACCTGCCGATCGTCAGCACGGAAGGCTCGGGCGTCACCCAGACGCAGACCGTCAACTTTCCCCTGGGCACTCCCGACGGCGTGCTGGTCCAATCGATCCGCTTTGGCTCGGCCTGGACGAGCTCGGTGCTGTCGAGCCCGCCGCCCAGCGTCAACTCCGCCTTCGTCGCGCGCCGCACGGTGGCGATGTTCACAGCAGAGGAGGGGGAGACGCTCCCCTACACTCAACCGCTGCCGGTCATCGGCGGCCCGGTGGCCCCGGTTGCCACCGCCCGGCAGGTCGCCCGAGTTCCCCAGGTCGGCGTCAACTCCGGAGTGCCCAACCAGGAAGTGGGAGTCAACGAGTGCGTCCCCGGGGCCATCTCGAACAGCCTGCAGTTCCTCAAGAACCAGGGGCTCAAGCTCAACGATGCCGACATCACCATCGACAAGATGAAGGACGCGACCTGCTGGACCGCCGATGGGGCTCCCGTCGCGCCCACCCCCTGGTGGGAGAAGAAAGACATGTACATGCAGGCCAACGGCCTGCCGGTGACGACCACCACGACGATGAGCTTCGCCGACGCCATCAATGCCCTGAACAAGCATTGCGACGTCGAGCTGCGCGTGCCCGGCCATGCTGCGGTGGTGACCGGGGTCGTGGCCCTGGCCAATGGCGACTACGGCATCATCGTGCAGCACGACACCAACCAGGGCGCCGCCGGAGGTACCAGAAGCGAGGTCGTCATCTACCGCGCGAGCGACGGAACCTTGTGGGACGGCACGTGGATCAACGGCAAGCCGTTCGACCGCTTCGTGATCGAGTGCCCGAAGACGTAGATCCTGCTGGCCAAGGCGCGGCAGCCGGCGTGAAGCTGCCGCGTGCCTCCTGCTTCGGCGGGCCTTGTCCTTCGGTCCGAATCGCGGTCGGTAATTTTGACCGTGCTACAAAAGGAGACAGCTATGAGCAAGTGTAGGCTGACTGTCGCCCCTCTTGTCTTCGGCCTCATGACGTTCGTCTGTACCGCAACGGCAGCCCCGCCTTCGGCAGGGATCAACAGACACTGCTTTGTAAAGTTCGAGCCCGCTGGGTCTGACGCATCTCAGTTGGTTCCCGGACCAACGAAATGCTACCCCACCTTTCGTGATGCGATCTTTTTCGCGACGGGAGGAAGTATCCTCCTCCCTAGCAAGCAGCCTTTCAGCGTGCAGCTCGAGATCTTGGACCAGGAGCTCAAGGCCCGGCAAGATGAGCTGAAGGCCGCCGGGTCCTACGTCGTCGCTATCGACTATGAACACATCAACTACGGGGGAGCTTCCTATGCCTGGGTGTTTCCCGGCCCCTGCACACCTAGTGTCAGTTTCTACGCGAACTCCATGCCGTCATCATGGTGGAACGACAGGGTAAGCTCCACCCGGGGCTTCTCTGATTGCGACCGGAACGTCCTTTGGGAGCACAGTTACCGCTGGGGTGCCAGCTTGGCCTGCTTGCCGGATTGCTCCTCCGTGGGCTCGATGAACGACAAAACCTCTTCTCGAGAGTGGCACAACTGCACGGGCACGGCAGGAGGGTGGAGAGGCTGCCGTGGCACCGGTTGCCACGTCTGTGCCGAGTTGGTCGCCGACTATCCGTGCTATTTTCAGAACCATCCTCTGTGCATCAGCAACAGCACGTGTGCTCAAGACTATTACATCTGCAACGCGAAGTGTCCCGCCCCGACAGAAGCCGACAAGTGCCCGCCGCCCCCGCCGCCCACCTGCAGCGCGACTGCAAGCTGCGCCAACGCAGGTGGCGGTTCGGTCTCCTGCTCGGGGACTACCAATGACTGCTTCGCGTTCGACGACTGCTACGCCTACTGCGACGGCCAGTACTACTTCTGCCCGAATCCGCCCGGAGTTTGCCCCCTCTAGTGGCACTCCTCTCCTCCCCCGCCGGGCGGCGTCTGTCCCGTCCCGGCGGGGGGTCGTAGTCCGACCTGTTGGAACACAAAGGTGCTAACGCGAAGGGTGGCACCCATCCCCCGGCTCGCCGCCGCGGCGACGCGGCTCGGACTTGGCGAGCTAAGAAACCCGCGAACCTCTCGGAATGTTTGGGTGGCATCTCTCCCGCACCGGAAACCGCCCTTGTGCTATTCTGAAGCCGTGCCCAAACCCACCCGCCGCGACTTCCTGATCGGCTCCACCGCACTCCTTGTCAGCGGCTTGGCCGGCGCAAAACCTGCGCGTCAACCAAAGCAGCGCCCTCTGCGCGAAGTGCAAGACGAGCTGCGCAAGCTGATCCCTGACCTCATGCGCAAACACAACGTGCCAGGACTTTCGCTGGCGCTCGTCCGCGAGCACAAGATTGTGTGGGCTGAAGCGTTCGGCGTGCGCGATAAAGAAGCGAAAGCGACGCTCACGCCTGAAACCGTGTTCGAAGCCGCCTCGCTCACCAAGCCGGCCTATTCTTACTGCGTGCTCAAGCTCGCCGAGCAGGGGAAGTTCGACTTGAAGCGGCCGCTCGTCGAGTACCTTGGCCGCGACCTCAATCCGGCCGAGCCGCGGTTCAAGCAGATCAACGCCTGGCACGTGCTCACGCACACCTCCGGCATCGAGCCCGTGCCGGGAAAGAGCCGCCCGCCCCAGCTCGTGTTCTCGCCCGGCGAGCGCTGTGAGTATTCGCCGCACGGTTTCGACATCCTTCAGCTTGCGGTGGATCGCGCCGCCGGCGAGAAGATCACGCCGATGATGGAGCGCATGCTGCTCAGGCCCTTTGGCATGACGCGCAGCGCTATGGGGTGGTCAGAAGAGTACGCGAAATCCGGCGCCCGCGGTTACGACGCCAAAGGCGAGCGCAAGCAGACCTTCGACGAACGCGTTTGGCGCATGTCGGCGGAGGAGAGGGCGAAGTTTTTGGCGCCCTATCCGTTCGAGTCCGTGCCCAACGCCGCCGCCGGCCTGCACGCGACGCCTTCGGACTACGCGCGCTTTGTGATCGCAGCGATGCAGCCGGGCAAAGACGGGTTCCATCTGGCGCCGGAGATGGGCAAGCAGATGCTGACGCCGCATGTGAAGGTGCACGGCTTCGACCAGCTCTATTGGGGCCTCGGATTTGCGATGCAGCGTCCGCCGACCGGTCCAGAGTCGTTCTGGCACGGCGGCGACTGGGGCATCTTCCAGCACTACGCCGTCGGCTATCTGAGCGACGGCTCCGCGCTCGTGGTGATGACCAACACCAACGGCTTTCCGGCCGTGCGCGACGTCGCCGAACACGCGCTCGGCGGGCGCGAACAGCCGGCGTTCAAGTGGCTCATGGGCGGCTAGCCGCTCAGGCGGAGTAAGAGCAAACCAAAGCCCCGGGGGCTGGTGCCTGCCGATTCGCCGCCGCGGTGCAGCGTAGGATGCTTTCTTCTTGACTTTTCTAAACGCCTCGAAATGAGCTGAAAACCGGCTCCCAAATCTAAGCTGATCAACCATTTGCAAGATTAGGCCCTGATTTTCCGTCTTATGGGAGCATGGCCAGAAAACTTCGCTACGTCCCGAAGGGAGGCGCCCTGGTCGAGGTCACCTGCCGGACCTTGCACGGGCGCCTGCTGCTCCGCCCCTGCCTGAAGCTCAACGTCATCCTCGGCGGCATCCTCGGCCGCGCCCAGCGGCTCTACCCGCTCCAGATCATCAACTACGTCTTCGCTTCCAACCACTACCACCTGATCGTCTGGGTGGAGGATGCACGACGGCTCGCTCTCTTCGTCGGCTATCTCAACTCCAACCTGGCGCGGGAGGTCAGCCGACTGACCGGCTGGTCGGGCAAGATCTGGGAGCGGCGCTACCAGGCGATCCTCGTCAGTAACGAGGAAGAGGCCCAGGTGGAGCGCTTCCGCTATGTTCTCAGCCATGGGGTCAAGGAGAATCTGGTGGAGCGCCTCCAGGACTGGCCGGGGGTCCACGCCGTCGGGCCGCTGCTGGGAGGTGAGCCACTGACCGGCTACTGGTTCGACCGCACCCAGGAGTACGCCGCCCGTCGCCGGCGGCAGGAGCACGATCCTCTCCGCTACGCCACCCTCGAGACCGTAACGCTCTCGCCGCTTCCCTGCTGGGCGCACCTGCCGGCCGAGACCTACCGGGCGTGGGTCG
>DASWME010000102.1:0-38849 GCA_036399915.1 Thermoanaerobaculia bacterium | reverse complement strand
GGCGCAGGCGCTACGGCTCACCGTGGACCGTCTGCAATGGGACCAGAGACGGTCTGAAAGCGAGCGCCAGGCCCAGATCCAGGAGCTGGAGCGGGACCTCGCCGAGGTCGAGGGACAGGTCGCGAGCGCAGAGCCGGCCGTGGGCAGGCTCGGCCGCGAGGTCGGACTGCGAACGATCCGTGCGCCGGTCGACGGACGGATAGGCGAGATCTCTCCGGTGCGGGCCGGGTCTGTGGTGACTGAAGGCGATCGGCTTGGGGCGGTGGTGCCCCGGGGCGACCTCAAGGTGATCGCCGAGTTTCCTCCGGAATCCGCCCTCGGACGCATCCGCCCCGGTCAGGCGGCGCATGTCCGGCTGACCGGCTTCCCCTCGATGCAGTACGGCGAGCTCCGCGCCACGGTCACCCGGGTGGCCAGCGAGGCGCGGGACGGCAGGATCCGGGTGGAACTCGTGCCTCATCCGGATCCCCGGTCGCTGCTCCCCCTCCAGCATGGTCTTCCTGGCACCGTGGAGGTCGAAATCGAACGCGTCCCTCCCGCCGCGCTCGTCCTTCGCACCCTCGGCAAGGCGCTCCAGAGGCCGGCTGTCCGCGCGACGGCCCCCCGGAACACGGCGGAGCCCGGGTCTTGATGCCATCCCCCCGCCGATCGCTGCTAGCCCCCGAGGTTGTCCAGACCTCGGCGATGGACTGCGGCCCGGCCGCGCTCAAATCGCTCCTCGGCGGCTTCGGGATCGGGGTCAGCTACGGTCGGCTCCGAGAGGCCTGCCAGATCGACCTCGACGGCACCTCCATCGACACCCTGGAGGAGGTCGCCGGCCACCTCGGTCTCGAAGCCGAGCAGATCCTGGTCCCGATCGATCATCTCTTCCTGCCGCAGGCCCGCTGCCTGCCCGGAGTCGTCGTCGTCCGCCATCCGAGCGGGCTGACCCATTTCGTGGTCGTCTGGCGCCGCCACGGCCGTTTCGTGCAGGTGATGGACCCGGCGACGGGCCGCCGCTGGCCGAGCCTGCGGAGGCTCCTCGACGAGGTCTACGTCCACCGCATGCCCGTGCCAGCGGAAGGGTGGCGCGAGTGGGCGGGCTCGGAGGAGTTCCTGGAGCCTTTACGGGCCCGTCTGGAAGAGCTGGGACTGCGCCGGGAGGAGTTCGGCGCCTTCATCGACGCCGCGCTCGCGGATCCCACGTGGAGAGGGCTCGCGGCCCTCGACGCCGCGGCGAGGATCACCCATTCCGTGCTGGAGGCGGGAGACCTTCCCCGCGGCACCGCCGCGGGCCGGGTGCTCCGGTCATTCCACGAGCGCGCCCTCGCCGAGGCGGAAGCCCTCCCGTCCGAGGTGGACCGCGCCGTGCCGGACGCCTACTGGTCCGTCCGGCCCGGACCGCCGTCGGAGGAGGGCGAGGAGCAGGTGCTCTTCCGGGGCGCGGTACTGGTACGGGTGCGCGGGCGCGGCCCGGCGGGAGGTCCCGCGCCCGAGGCTGCCGCGGCGCTCTCGCCGGAGCTGGCGGCGGCGCTCACCGAGCCCCCCAGCCGCCCGGGACAAGAGCTGCTGCGCCTGCTGCGGGCCGGCGGGCTCCTCGCTCCCACCGCCCTGGGCGCGGCCCTGGTGCTGGCGTCTCTGGGCGTGGTATTCGAAGCCGTGCTCTTCCGCGGCTTCTTCGACCTCGGCCGCGAGTTGGAGACGAGCCGTCAGCGGCTGGGCGCGATGGGGGTGCTCCTCGCTTTCGTCACCGCCCTCCTGCTCCTCGACCTGCCGATCGTGCGTGGAGCTCTTCGCTTCGGTCGCCAACTCGAGGCACGCCTCCGCGTGGCGTTCCTCGCCAAGATCCCACGGCTCTCCGACCGTTACTTCCACAGCCGTCTGACCTCGGACATGGCCGACCGCAGCCACAGCGTCCACCGGTTGCGGCTCGTCCCCGACCTCGGCGAGTGGTTCCTGCGCACCGCCTGCGAGCTCCTCCTGACGACGGCGGGCATCGTCTGGCTCGATCCCGGAAGCGCTCCCCTCGCCCTCGCGACGCTGGCGGGCGTCGTCGGGGTGCCGCTGCTGATGCTTCCCCTCCTCCAGGAATGGGACCTGCGGCTGCGCAATCACGCCGGTGGCCTCTCCCGCTTCTATCTCGACGCCCTCCTCGGCCTCGTGCCCCTGCGCACCCACGGCGCCCACCGGGCGGTGCGCCGGCAGCACGAGAGCCTGCTGGTCGAGTGGGCGCGGACCCACCTCGGGCTGCGCGGCGCCGAGGTGCTCGCCGACACGGCCGTCCAGGTCTTCATGCTGGGCATGATCGTGGCGCTGCTCTTCGACCATCTCGCGCGCAAGGGGCTCGATGGTGGCACGCTCCTGCTCTTCTTCTGGGCCCTCAACGTGATGACGCTGGGGCACATGCTGATCCTGATGATCGCCACCCAGCTGCCGGCGCACCGCAACGTGGCCCTGCGCCTGCTCGAACCCCTGGGAGCGCCAGAGGAGGGAGAGACCGCTGGCGCCGATGGCGGGCAGAGACTCCCTTCCCCGGCTGGGACGCCAGGCGTTGCGCTCGCTCTCGAAGGCGTGAGCGTGCGGGCGGCCGGGCACACCATCCTGGAGAGGATCGACCTCGCGATCGAGCCGGGCGCCCAAGTGGCGATCGTCGGGCCGTCCGGAGCCGGCAAGTCGAGCCTGGTCGGCCTTCTGCTCGGGTGGCATCGGCCCGCGGAGGGACGGGTGCGGGTCGATGGCGAGGTCCTCGACGGCGACCGCCTCGAGCGGTTGCGGCGCGAGACCGCCTGGGTCGATCCGGCGGTCCAGATCTGGAATCGTTCCCTGCTCGAGAACCTCCGCTACGGCGGCTCCTGGAACGGGGGACCGCCCGTCGACCAGGCGCTGCGCCAATCGGATCTCCTCGGCGTTCTGCGCAAGCTCCCCCGCGGCCTTCAGACCTCCCTGGGAGAGGGGGGCGGCCTCGTCTCCGGCGGCGAGGGTCAGCGGGTGCGGTTCGGCCGCGCCCTGCTGCGGCCCGGCACGCGCCTCGCCATCCTCGACGAGCCCTTCCGCGGCCTCGACCGCGAGCAACGACGGGAGCTGCTGGCCCGCGCCCGCTGCCACTGGCAGGGCGCGACGCTCCTCTGCATCACCCACGACGTAGGCGAGACGCTCGCCT
The DNA here is from genome assembly GCA_036399915.1 of Thermoanaerobaculia bacterium. Lineage (GTDB taxonomy): Bacteria > Acidobacteriota > Thermoanaerobaculia > Multivoradales > UBA5704 > DATARR01. The sequence continues at coordinate 35,710 of DASWME010000102.1, read as the reverse complement.
TCAAGCGGGTGGTGGTGCTGGAAGGCGGCCGGATCGTGGAGGACGGTTCCCCAGACGAGCTGGCGGCGCGACCTGGCTCGCGCTACCGCTCCCTGCTCGATGCCGAGCGGGACGTGCGCGAGGGGCTCTGGTCGAGCGCGGTCTGGCGCCGGCTGCGGATGGCGGCCGGCCGGCTCTCCGAGGAGGGGAGGGAACCTTGAGGTCCACGGTCCCTCTCGATGGCTTGGCCTGGCCTGGCGACCGGCTGGCCGAGGCCCTCCAGATCCTTGCCCGCGCGGCTGGCCTGCCGGCGCGACCGCTCGAGGCCTCCGGAGGTCTGCCGGCGGGGGACTCCGAGGCGGCCGGGGGATGGATCGAGGCGGTGTCCGCCGCCATGGGCCTTGAGGCCGAGCCGGTCGAGGCGGCCTACGGCGAAGTCGAGGCGATGGTCCGCAAAGCCTCTCCCGCCATCGTCCAACTTGGAGGGAGCGGCGAGCCGCGGTTCCTCGCCCTGGCCGGTCCCGCCGGTCAGCATGGCGTCGCGGTCCTCGACCCCGAAGGGCGCTCGCGGCGGGTCTCCGTCCGAGCCGTTCGCGACGCGCTCTGCCGCGAGCTCGACGAGCGCTTCGCGCCCGAAGCCAATCGTCTCCTTGCGGAGGCGGGAATCCCGGAGAGGCGGCGGCCCCGGGCTCGCGCCGCGATCCTCGCCGAGCGGTTGCGGCAGGCGCGGATCGGCGGCTGCTGGATGCTCGACCTCCCGCCGGGAGGCAGCCCCTGGCGCGAGGCCCGCCGGGCGGGCCTGCCGCGTTACGCCGGCTGGATGATCGCCGCCCATGCCTTGCAGCACGCGCTCCTCCTGCTCTCCTGGTGGATGCTGGGCCAGGGTGTCTTCAGCGGCCGGCTGGACCGCGGATGGCTCCTTGCCTGGGCGCTGGTCCTGCTGACCGTGGCTCCCTTCCGTGCAATCGAGATGTGGTCCGCCGGCGTGCTCACCAACCGGGCGGGGAGCCTGCTCAAGCGCCGGCTCATGGCGGGCGTGCTGCGCCTCGAGCCGGAGGAGATCCGCCATCAGGGAGCCGGACAGCTCCTCGGCCGGGTGCTGAGCTCGGAAGCGCTGGAGGTCCTCGCCCTCACGGGAGGCCATGTGGGGCTGATCGCCCTGACCGAGATCGTCCTCGCGGTCCCTATCCTCGCCGCCGGCGCCGGCGGGTGGCCGCACGCCGTGCTCCTCCTCGCCTGGGTCACCCTGGCGTTGCTGCTCTCCTACCGGTACTTCGCGAAGCGACGGGAATGGACCGACGCCCGCCTGGCCATGACCCACGACCTCGTCGAGCAGATGGTGGGCCACCGCACGCGCCTCGCCCAGCAGACCGCCGACCAGTGGCACGAGCGCGAGGACGGAGACCTCGAACGCTACCTCCGTCTCTCCGCGGAGATGGACCGGCGCGCCGCCCTGCTCAAGGTGGCCGTGCCGCGCGGCTGGCTCATCGTGAGCCTGCTCGTCATCACGCCGGCCTTCGTCTCCGGCCGCGCCTCGGCGGCGAGCCTCGCCGTCGCCCTCGGGGGCATGCTCTTCTCCTACAAGTCCTTCTGGAAACTGGTGCGGGGCCTCGCGGACCTCGCCGAGGCGGTCATCGCCTGGCGGCAGGTCGAGTCCATCTTCCGCGCCTCCGCCCGCGAGAGGCTCGCGGCTCCCCCGCCCGCCGTCCTGCCGGCCGCCGTGGCTCCGGCCCACGGTGCGGAGACCGACGTCGTGCTCGAAGGGCACGAGCTGGTCTACCGCTATGGCGAGCGCTCCGACCCTGCCATCGCCGGGTGCAGCCTCACCATCCGGACAGGGGAACGGCTGCTGCTCGAGGGACCCTCGGGCGGCGGGAAATCGACTCTCGCCTCTCTGCTCGTCGGCCTGCGGACGCCTCAGTCCGGTCTCCTGCTCCTCCAAGGGCTCGACCGCCACTCCCTGGGAGCCGACGGCTGGCACCGGCGAGCGGTGGCCGCGCCGCAGTTCCAGGAGAACCACGTGCTCACCGAGACCTTCGCCTTCAACCTCCTCATGGGACGCGAGTGGCCGCCGCGGCCCGCCGACCTCGAGGAAGCCGAGGCCCTCTGCCGGGAGCTGGGCCTCGGCGAGCTGCTCGACCGCATGCCGGCCGGGCTCCTCCAGATGGTCGGCGAGTCCGGCTGGCAGCTCTCGCACGGCGAGAAGAGCCGCCTGTACGTTGCGCGCGCCCTCCTTCAGGGAGCCGAGCTGGTGGTGCTCGACGAGAGCTTCGCCGCCCTCGATCCCGAGAGCCTCCGGCAGGCCCTCTCCTGCGTCCTCACCCGCGCCCGCACCCTGCTGGTCATCGCCCATCCGTGACCGGAAAACGCCGCTGGGTCTGGATGAAGCGTCCTCCTCAAGGGTACAATCCCATATAACCTCAGAAGGAAGGAGGTGACCTCAGTGAAAGTCAAAGCCAATCTGAAGGCGGGCGGCGTGCTGGTGACCGACTGAGTGGTTCGACAACGCGGACCCAAGACCGACCCTATTGGAGGTGCAATCATGAAAGTGAAGACGAAGATCAAGGCGGGCGGCGTCGCCGAGTCGCCGGGGTAAAGACCACGTCAGGACCGTCAGTGGGAATCTGACAGCCCGTTTCGGGAGAGGCCGGAGATCTTCCGGCCTCTCCCACCGCCGGCCGGACCAACACCGGTGGACTGGCTTAAACGCCTCCTTTCGTGTATACTCCCCTACGCCCAAGAAGAAAGGAAGAATCTCAGCAGGAAGCAGTCGCCAGCAAAGCGTCAAGACTCACCCGAGGCAAGCGGTACGCTCCGCAGCGACTGAAGTTCCCAACCTCTCGTCGCTCCCCAAGAGCAACTTGAATACTGCGGCAGGTAGGTGGTCGATCTGACTGCCTTGAGCAGAGTCTGGGTTTTCCCGGCTCCCCTCGCCCCGAAGGAGGTGATCCAAGATGAAGGTGAAGGCCAGTCTGAAGGCCGGTGGAGTCGTTCTCAGCGACTGAAGCGGCTCGAAGAGTCAATCTGACAGCTCGCTTTGGCGAGACCGGAGATCTTTTCCGACCTCCCTTACGCCACTACCCAAAGAGGAAAGGAGGTGACCCCGATGAACGTCAAGACCACTCTGAAGGCCGGCGGCGTGCTGCTCGGCGACTAAGCGATTCGACAACACGAATCAAAGACGAACTCTATTGGGAGGCAACTTCATGAAAGTGAAGACCAAGATCAAGGCGGGCGGCGTCATGCAAACGCCGGGGTAAAAACCGCGATCGACAAACGACAAGGAGGTATCTTCAATGAAAGTCAAGTCCACGGTGAAAGCGGGCGGAGTGCTCATCAGCGATTAGGAAACGTCTCTCATCGCCGGATCCGGCCGTCCTTGCCGGATCCGGCGCTCCCCATTCCCTGTTGCCCCTTGAAAGTGCCTGTGGTACAAGCGCCGGCTGTCCCCCTGCGGCCATGGCGAGCGATTCCAGCGTCGAGATCCAGGACGTCACCAAGAGCTTCGGCGACGTGAAGGCCGTCGATGCGGTCTCGCTGGAGATCCGCGGCGGCGAGTTCTTCGCCCTGCTCGGTCCGAGCGGCTGCGGCAAGACGACCCTGCTGCGGCTGATCGCCGGATTCGAGGAGCCGAGCGCGGGGACGATCCGCATCCATGGCAGCGACGTGACCCGGGTGCCGCCCCACCGGCGGCCGGTCAACATGGTGTTCCAACAGTACGCGCTGTTCCCCCATCTCACCGTGGAGGAGAACGTCGCGTTCGGCCTGCGCTACAAGGAGTTGTCTCGGACGGGGCACGGCGCCAAGGTCCGGGAGGCTCTGGGGCTGGTCCGCCTGGCCGGGCTCGAGAAGCGCCGACCGGACCAGTTGAGCGGCGGCCAGCGCCAGCGGGTGGCTCTCGCCCGCGCCCTGGTCTTGGAGCCCGAGGTGCTGCTGCTCGACGAGCCGCTCGCCGCCCTCGATCCCAACCTGCGCAAGGAGGTGCAGGTGGAGCTCAAGCAGCTCCAGCGCGCCCTGGGGATCACCTTCGTGTTCGTGACCCACGACCGGGGCGAGGCCCTGGCGATGAGCGACCGCATCGCGGTGATGAACCATGGCAAGGTGGAGCAGGTGGGCAGCCCGGCCGGGGTCTTCGAGTTGCCGGAGACCGAGTTCGTGGCCCGCTTCCTGGGCGCCACGAACGTCTTCACGGCCGAGGTCCGCCGTATGGAAGACGGCATCCTCCTGCTACAGCTCCCCGACGGGACCGAGTTCTCCGTGCCCGCCTCGGGTCCGCCGCGGCTGCGGCGCGAGCCGGTGCGCTTCGTGGTCCGTCCGGAGAAGCTCAATCTTCGCGCCGTCCCCGTCGCTTCCGAGGTCTCGCTCCCGGTGACGGTGGAGGAGCGGGTCTATCACGGGGCGAGCACGGAATGGATCGTCCGCGACGGCCGCGGCGAGCGCTTCACCGTCTACGTCCAGAATGCCGGCCCGGCCGGAGAGGCGGTCCCCTTTTCCGCCGGCAGCCCTGCCTTCCTCGGCTGGGACCCGCGGCACAGCGTGGTGCTGCGGGAGTAGCGGAGACGCCCGCCTCCTGACATCATCCGCCCTCGTGAGCCTCCGGAAAGACCGGACCGCCTACCCCCTGCTCCTGCCGATATGGCTGGTGCTGGGCATCTTCTTCCTGGGACCCCTCGTCCTCATGCTGGCCGTCAGCTTTGCCCGGCGGGGGACCTACGGAGGGATCGCGCCCGTCGGCGACCTCGGGGAGTACCTCCGCTCGGGAGCCTTCCTCGCCAACTACGCCCGTTCCATGGCTGAGATCTACCTCAGGATCGGCTGGCGATCGCTGTGGATGGCCGTGCTGACGACCGGCCTCTGCCTGGTCGTCAGCTTCCCTATCGCCTACTACCTCGCGATCCTGGCGCCGCGGCGGTGGAAGGGCCTGCTGCTCGGCCTCGTCGTGGTGCCGTTCTGGACGAGCTTCTTGATCCGCACCTACGCCTGGATGTTCATCCTGCGCACCGAGGGGCTCCTCAACCTCGTGCTGACGGGCTCCGGCCTGCTTCACTACCCCCTGGAGCTGCTCTACACCCAGACGGCGGTGATGATCGGTCTCGTCTACGGCGAGCTGCCGTTCATGATCCTGCCGCTCTACGCCTCGCTGGAGAAGCTCGACCGGTCGCTGCTCGAGGGGGCCTCGGACCTCGGCGCGGGCCGCGCCCAGTCGTTCTGGCGGGTGACGGTCCCCTTGAGCCTGCCGGGCATTATCGCAGGAGTGGTGCTCGTCTTCATTCCGAGCCTGGGACAGTTCGTGGTCTCGGACCTCCTGGGCGGCGCCCGCAGCATGCTCCTGGGCAACCTGATCCAGAACCAGTTCGCCGTGGCCCGCAACAAGCCCTTCGGCGCCGCGGTCGCTTTCGAGCTGACAGCCGCCGTCCTGCTCCTGCTGCTCGCCTACGCGGTCTACGTGAAGCGGCGCGGCGGCGAGGAGCTGCTGTGAGCGGCGGCTGGCACCGGCGGCTCCTCGCCGCGCACACGGCGCTCGTCTACCTGTTCCTCTACGCGCCCATCGTCATCCTGGTGGTCTTCTCCTTCAACGCGGCGCGGCAGACGGCGTTCTGGGAAGGGTTCACCCTGGACTGGTACCGCCGGCTCCTGGGCAACGCCCTGCTCTTGCGGTCCGTCCGCAACAGCCTGCTGGTGGCGGGCGTGACCACGGCGGTCGCGGTCCTGCTCGGCACGCCGGCGGCCCTCGCTCTCGCGCGGCACGAGTTCCGCGGCAAACGGGCCACCCAGGCCCTGCTCTACCTGCCGGTGATCATCCCCGAGGTGGTGCTCGGCGCGGCGCTGGTCACCTTCTTCGGCGCCGTCGAGCTGCGCCTGTCGCTCTGGACGGTGGTGATCGCCCATGTGGTCTTCAGCGTCTCCTATGTGGCGATCGTCGTGCGGGCGCGCCTCGCGGGGCTCGATCCCTCGCTGGAGGAGGCCGCCCGCGACCTCGGCGCGGGCCCCTTCGAGACCTTCCGGCGGGTGACGCTGCCGCTCGCCGCGCCGGGCATCCTCGCGAGCGCGCTGCTCGTCTTCACCCTCTCGATCGACGATTACGTCATCACCTCCTTCGTGGCCGGCGTGGGCGCCACCACCTTGCCGCTCCACATCTACTCGATGCTGAAGGTCGGCGTCACCCCGGAGGTCAACGCGGTCTCGACGCTGCTGCTCGCCGGCACCATCGGCCTCATCGTCCTCGCTCACCGGCTGCTCCAGAGAGATGCGAAATGAAAAGATTTTTTCTGATCGCCCTCGCCGCCGCGGTCCTGGCGTCCTGCAGCGGCGCAAAGGAAGAGGCCGGAGCGGCGAAGGGAGCTCCCCGCAGGGTGAACGTCTACGTCTGGACGAACTACCTGCCGCAGGAGGTGGTAACCGAGTTCGAGCAGCGGACCGGCATCGACGTCAACGTGGACACCTACGACTCGAACGAGGCCGTGCTCGAGAAGCTCCAGTCCGGCGTCGCCGACTACGACCTCGTGGTGCCGTCCGACTACATGATGAAGATCCTGATCCCCCAGGGCCTCGTCCAGACCCTCGACCATGCCCGCCTCCCTCACTTCAAGAACCTCGACCCCCGCTTCCTCGATCAGAAATACGATCCGGGCAACGGGCATTCAGTCCCCTACCTCTGGGGGACGACGGGGATCGGTTACAACAAACGGAACGTCAAGGCGCCGGTGGACAGTTGGCGGGCCCTCTTCGACGAGCGTCACGCCGGCCGCATCCTGATGCTGGACGACCCGCGCGAGGCCTTCGGCGCGGCCCTGAAGCTCCTGGGGAGATCGCTCAACGAGAAGGACCCGGCCGTCCTGCGCAAGGCCGCGCAGATGCTCAAGAGGCAGAAGCGGCTGGTGCGCACCTACAACAGCTCCGACTTCGCCAACCTCCTGGCGGCGGGCGACGTGGACCTGGCCCAGGGCTGGAACGGCGAGCTGGCCGCGGCCGTGGCGAACGCGCCGGACCGCCTCGCCTACGTGGTGCCGAAGGAGGGGGGCACCCTCTGGATCGACAACCTGGCGATCCCCAAGACGGCGCGCAACCTGGACGCCGCCTACGCGTTCCTCGACTACGTCCTCGAGCCCGCGACCGCCGCAAAGATCGTCAACGGCGTCCACTACGCAGGCGCCAACCAGGCGGCCCTGCCGCTGATCGACCCGAAGGTCCGCCAGGACCCCTCGATCTACCCGCCGCAGGAGATCCTCGACCGCTGCGAGCTGATCGAGGATCTCGGGGAGACCACGACGCTGATTGACGAGTTGTGGACGGAGATCAAGGCGCAGTAGGGACCCGAGCTGTGCTATCCTGCCGGTCCGTAACCGGCTTTCCTGGAAGTTCTTATGAAGGGACCTCTTCGCTCCGGCCTCCTCGCCCTTGCCCTGATCTCCTGCGTCGGCTGCGACCAGGCGGCCAAGGCCCTCGCCCGCGGCACGCTGGCCTCCTCGCCGCCGGTCGCGCTGCTCGGCGGCGCCGTCCACCTCCAGTACGCGGAAAACCCGGGCGCATTCCTCAGCCTGGGCGCGAGCCTGCCTCCCGCGGCCCGCTTCCTCCTATGGGTCGTCTTCGTCGCGGCGACCCTGGCGGCCCTGCTCGTCTTCACCTTCCGGGCCGCCGGACTGTCATGGGGGCAGAGGGCCGGGCTCGCCCTGATCCTGAGCGGCGGCCTCGGCAACCTGATCGACCGCGTGGTGAACGACGGTCAGGTGATCGATTTCGTCGTCCTGCGGCTCGGTCCGCTCCACACCGGCATCTTCAACGTCGCCGACGTGGCCATCACGGCGGGGATCCTGGTCTTCCTGCTGTCCTGGCGGGAAGCGATCACCCCGCCCGCTTCGCCTTCACCGGCCCAGACTCCGTCCGCACCACCAGCGCCGTGACGGCGCCGGCCTCGCCGGTCTCGAAGGCAATTTCCCGCACTGTCCCGGAGCGCGGATCGTAGGAGGCGAGCTCGGTCGCCGACCGCGGCACGAAGCGCGCTCCCGGCGGGCCGGACCGCACGCGGGCGGTGGTGACCGTCGGTCCCTCCCAGCCGTACTCGGTGACCGCCGAGCCGTTCTCGAACCACAAGCGGACGTAGGTTGTCGCGCGGCCCCTGGAGGTCGCGGTGCCGAGGAGCTCGGACCGCCGGAACGGGCCATAACGCTCCTCCAGCCTGCGCCAGTTGGACCGCACCTCCTCCGTCGCCTGCGGGAGCGGGACCCCGAACAGCGTGGCGATCGGACCGAACTCGCCCCGGTGGCTCGCCTCCAGGGCCTCGAGCAGGCGCCGCTCCATCTCGGCGGACTTCCCGCCATCCTTCTCCTGCGCTCCCCCTCCGGCCAGCAGCAGGAAGGCATCCTTGCCCTCTCCCGCGACGGTGAGCCCGGGGTATCTCGGATTGCCGGTGCTCGAAGGAGCCGCGGAGACGATCAGCCGTCCTCCTGATGGCAGCGCGTACGTGCCCGCGAAGCGCTCCAGGGCCTTCGACTCCACCTTCACCGGCGCGGGCGGCAGCGCGTACTCCATCCCGAAGACGATCCGGGCCACCTGCGGGTCGATGGCGATCGAGGAGAAGTCGGACCGATTCGAGCCGATCACGATGACGATCCCCTCGTCCACGTAGCGGCGGAAGTCGGCGGCGAAGATGCCGTTGCCGCCGTTGTGGGTGATCAGCCGCGTGCCGCGCGGGGTCTTCATGATCGCCCAGCCGTAGCCGTAATGGGAGCTCCCCTCCTCATCCTCCGGGACGTGGGGCGCCTGGTACTTCGCCTTGGCTTCCTTCGAGAGGATGGCGTCGCCCTCCAGCGTCCGGTGCCACCGGTAGAGCTCGCCCACGGTCGAGAGGATGCCGCCGTTGCCCCGCAGGTTCCACCAGGGGCCGTCCGGCGCCCACTCATGGTCGAGCGGCGTGCCCCAGTCCCCTTCCGCGTTGTAGCCGTGGGCGAGCGTCCCCGGCGCCCACTTCACCCCGCGGTAGCCGGTCTTCGTCAGCCTGGCGGGCTTGAAGAGCCGCTCCTGGAGGAAGGTCTCGTACGGCCGGCCCGAGACCTTCTCCACGATGATGGCGAGCAGGCTGTAGCCCGCGTTCGAGTAACGGTAGCGGGTGCCCGGCGGCCAGAGGAGCTTCGAGGCGAGCGCCGTCTTCACCAGCCGGTCGCGCGGCATCTCCTCGTAGTCGCCGCCGAACACGTCCTCGAGGCCGGCGCTGTGGGTGAGCAGGTGGTGGAGGGTGATCCCCGACTTGTCCTCCGGCACGCCTTCGAAATACTTCGCGATCGGGTCCGTGACCTTGAGCTTGCCCGCCATCTCCAGCTTGAGGATGGCTGCGGCCGTGAACTGCTTGGTGATCGAGCCGATGTCGAACCCCGTCTCGGCCGTGAACGGCACACCGCGTTCCCGATCGGCGAAGCCGTAGCCCTTCTCCAGGACGATCCGGCCGTCGCGGGCGACCAGCAGCGAACCCGAGAACCCGAAGGCCTCCAGGCGCGACATGAAACGGTCCAGTTCCTCCTTCAGCGCCGCGTCCGTGCGCGCTGCCGGGGCGGGGGCGGCGGGCTGCGGCGGCTGGGCCGCGGCGAGCAGCACAGCGAGGGCGGCCAGGAGGAGGACGCACAACGGTCTGCGATGCGGCATGGAGATCTCCCTACTCGTGCTTGACCATGACGCGCACGAACTTCGGCAGCGTCCGGGCCAGCCAATCCCGCACCCCGTCATCGAACTCCTGGCGCCGGCCCTCCAGGAAGGCCTTGCGCTCGATGGTTCCGTCCTCCAAGCCACGGAACTCGACCCGATACTCCGGACCACCTTTGAGCTGCTCGATCCACAGGAAACTGCCCGGCGAGAGGCTCTCGACGTCCGTGCCGTCGGCGGTGAACGCCCACTCGCCCCGCGCCTCCAACCTCCACCGCCCGTGGTCGTCCGAAAGCTGCAGCTCCGCATTGCCGCTGCCGGTTCCGGCCGCGAGATCCAGGCTGCCAGCGCCGACGCTCAGGGCGAGCGCGGTCAGAAGGATCAGGGCGAACCTGCGGGACGCTGACAGCCGGGAAGGGCCGGTCAGCGGCTCCTGGAGCAGCGCCGCGATCCGCCGGCCGATCTGGGTGCGCGTGGCGAACAGGCCGCTGGCCAGGGCGGGCCGTCGCCGCGAGCCGGCCTTCACCAGCATCTCGTAGAGCCGCTCGGCATAGCAGACGGCGTCCTCGCGGCTCGCCACCAGAGCGCGGTCGCAGGCCCTCTCCGCCGCCTCCTCCCAGCGCCGCCCCACCCACCAGGCCATGGGATGAAAGAAGAAAAGCGTCTGCAGAACCTGCCGCGCGGCTCCCGCCAGCGGGTCCTTGAGCTTCCAGTGCATCAGCTCGTGCCCGAGCGCCCAGTCGAGCTGCTCCGGGGTCCCCTCCTCGGCCAGCCACGCCGGCAGCAGGACGACCGGCCGCAGCGTGCCGGCGAGGGCCGGGGATTCGAGATCCCGGGTGACGAGCAGGCGCGGAGCGCGCGTCATGCCGAAGCGCGCCGCCACCTCGGCCAGGCGGGCATTCAGAGCCGGGGACGCGGGACGCGCCGCCACGACGATCCGACGCAGACGCAGGCGGTCCCAGATCCCGAACAGGACGAGCGCAACCACCCCGGCCGCCCAGAGCGCCGCGAATCCGCCGGCGAGCCGCCGCGGCGAGGGCAGCGGAAGGACGATCTCGCTCTGGTCCCCGCGGTGACGCGACGCGGGCTCCGCGGCTCCGCCGGCCATCGGTGCCATCGGAGCGAGCCGCGCCTCCTGCTCGATCCGCACCGCCTCGCGCAGGGGCACGTCCAGGGTGAGGGCGGGCACCAGCGGGCCGGCCATGAGGCTCACCAGCGGCTTGACCATGACCAGCAGCCAGAGCAGCGCCAACACCCGCGGCGAGCGCAGCCGTCCCAGGCGCGCGCCGATCCCGACGAGCGCCGCCAGCACGGCGAGCTCCAGGCTGGCGGCGAGCAGGCGCCCCGACAGAAGGACCGGATCCGGAAGCAGGCTCTCCAGGGTCATCTCTTCTTCTCCCCGCGCTTGTGCGCGTCGATCATGCGGCGGATCTCCTCGAGGTCCGTCGCGTCCAACTCTCCTTCCCGCAGCAGATAGGCGACGGCGTGCCGCGGCGAGCCGCCGAACAGGGACCCCACCAGCTTGCGCAGCGACCGGCCGGCCACCGCCTCCCGGCTCACTCGCGGCCGGTAGCGCAGGCCGCGCTCCACCGTGGGCACGCGCTCCAGGTAGCCCTTCTTCTCGATGCTCGCCAGCACCGTGCGGATCGTCGTCGCCGCCAGCGGCCGGCGGGCCGTGAACCGCTCCACGACCTCCCCCGAGCCGCACTCCCCCAGCTCCCACACCACGTCCATCACCGCCAGCTCGAGGTCGGACAGCTCCTTGAGGTTCTCGCCACTCTTCCGCTTCGCCATGCCACGACTATAAATCTAGTCGACGACGATGTCAATAGACGTTCTGGCGCAGGGATGCGCCGGATGGGGTCAGCTATTCCGGAACCACTCGGGGAAGTCCTCGACCTTGGCGAGGTCGAGCTCGAGCCTGGTCTTGCCGTCGTCGGCCTCGGCGCCAACGGTGAACGCGCCGTACGCGCTGAGGCTCTTGCGCGCCTTCCCCCCATCCGCCTTCACCGCGACCATGCTGGGCTGGAACGTCTGGTGGAGATGGAAGTTGACCACCCCCGCGACAGGCGGATCTCCGGCGTGCTCCGGCTCGACGACGACATCGAAGGAGCAGTACCCCGGATGCGGCGTGACGTTCTCTACCTTCAGCCGCCGCCTGTTTCGTACGGGGTCCCCGCCCCAGCGGTTCTTCTGCTGATCGAGAGGATTGAAATCCAGAGCTTGCGCCGGCACCTCCGCTGGCGCGGGGCCCACCTCCAGGGGGACCGACCTGGCCGTGGACAGCTCGAACGCTGCGGCGTGGGTGCCCCAGACCTCTCGATGGAGGTTCTCAAGAAGCCTGGCCAAATTCCCGTGATCCTCCCGGCCCTGAGTCCAGATGATCCGGTAGAATACCGGCTGAATGCCATACTTCCCTTCGAAACGGTTCTTGACGAGGTCCCGCTGCTCGTCCACCTCGTAGCCCACGAGCGCGAAGTGCTGGGGGTTGCCCGCACCCAGACGCGCGTTGACCTCGCGCATGATGTGGTCGAGGTCGGGATCGTTGACTGAGAAACCGATGAAGACCACGGGCTGGGTGATCAGGATGGCGAACAGCTTGCGCTGGGCATCGTCCGACCGGGCGTAGCGGCTCGCGTAGGAGCTCTCGGTCAGCACCACATTGGCCGGATCAAAGGAGCGGCCGTGCAGATAAACGAGGTAGGGCGTGCCGTCGTGGCGGGACAGGTTCAGGAAAAACTTCCGCAGCGCCAACTCGTCGATCCAGTCCACGACCTGCAATGAACGCTCCGCCTCCTCGAAGGCCCGCTCGATGGACGAGTCGTAGTTCGTGGTTAGGATGTGCCGGAATCCGAGCTTGACGACGAGACGCAAGGTGTCGCCGATCGTCCCCTTCGGCGCGAACTGGCTGGCGATGATCTCGCGGAAGGCGTCATCACCCATGATCCTCCGGTACTCCTCCGCCCGCCAGGCCGGATCGTTCAAACGGATGAGGATCTCCTGGTATTTGGGACTGATCTTTCCCTTCTTCTTGGCCCTCTCCTCCAGGATCGCCAGCAACCCACCCCACGTCGGATAACCGGAGTCCACGCTCGTGCCCGCGCCCAGCAGGGCCAGGGGGCGCGGCGTGCGCTTCATCGCCTCCACGAGAGCCTGGAAACCCGCGTCACTGGAATCGGTCATGGTCTCCCCATTGTACTGAATGCGACGGGGCACCGGAATCCGGTGCCCCGCGTCAACGCCACGCGAGCCGCCCTACCGGCAGCTATAGATCGCGTTGTAGCCGTCGCGGTCGTCGCTGGAGAGGGAGGAGGCGGAGAAGTCGCAAGCGCCGATCGAAGGGTACATCGTGGCGCCCTGGACGTTGCTGTGGCCGAGGCCCACGGCGTGGCCGAACTCGTGGGTGGAGACCCCCGCGAGGTCGAAGCCGCCGGAGCAGTTGTTCGAGTTCATCCACTTGAAGGCGCTGTTGAAGCGCACGTCCACCTCCTGGAACCGGTAGATGAGGTTGCCGCTGCACACCTGCGACTGGGAGGTGTCGGTCGAGACGTAGTTGGTCACGCCGAGGGTGGTGCCGCCCAGCTTGCCCCAGGAGACGGCGTTGACGCCGTCCTTCTTGGCGCCCGACTTGGTGGTGGAGCCGCCGAAGCTGGCGATGCCCCAGGCGTTGATGCCGGAGACGATCTGGCTCTGCTGCTCGCTGGCAGAGAGGCAGCAGGCCGGTCCGCTGCTGGCGTTGTAGTAGAACCTGGCTTCACTGCTGGTGAACCACTTGCGGCCGTTCAGGGTATAGCCGAAGACGGAGGACGAGAGGCACAGGAGCACGGCGAAAAAGGCGATCTTCTTCATGAGTTTCTCCTCGCGGATCGGAAAAGTTGTCAGAAGGGAGAGCGCTCGATCTCGCGGGCGATCCGCCGCATCCGTTCGAGCGGGAACTGGACCACGGGAGCTTCGGTGACGCCCACCATCTCCAGATCCGAGAGGCTGCGGGTGATCCACGGCGACCCCGCCTTGTCGCGGACGACGTTCCACTTGCCGAAGGCGAGCCCCAGGGTGTGGTACTCGCCGTCGATGTCCTCGAGCTGCAGAAGGACCTTCTCGCCCAGCCTGTACCGTGCCTCCCCCACCGTCTCGACGTTCACGCCATCGAGGCTGCCGCCCCAGGCATGGAAGGAGACGACCTGTCCGGGCTGGACCGCTCCCTTGAGCGGCTCCTCCACCAGCACGTCCACCCGGGTGACGATCTCCCCTTCCCGGTTGTAGACCGCCTCCATGCCGAGGACGTAGCCGACGGCGACGACATCGCTCATCCGCACCGACTGCCGCAGCGGGACGTAGGCGATGGTCGTGGCCGAGGCGGCGAGGGCCGCCAGCACCAGGCACAGCAAGGCGAGAACGAAGGACCTCTTCATGATTCCTCCTTTCTGAATGGGACCGTATCCAACAAAGGAGGTGCCGGAAGAGGGATAAAAGGGGCAAAGCCGGTTCCCCGGAGCCATCCGCTCCCGCGGAGCGGCACGTAGCATGCACGTGGATGGACAACGGAGGAAACACGACATGAAAAGACTGTTCACCCGTGGCTGGCTGGCCTTCGCCGGAGTGCTGATGGCCGCCGCGCCCGGTTCAGGAGATGCCAGGATGGCGCAGCCGGCCCCGGGGCGCCACCTCGCCAAGGCCACCTTCGCCGGCGGCTGCTTCTGGTGCATGGAGGGCCCCTTCGACAAGCTGGAGGGCGTAGTCTCCACCACCTCCGGCTACACCGGCGGCCAGAAGAAGAACCCCACCTACGAGGAGGTCTCCGCGGGCGGCACCGGCCACGCGGAGTCGGTCGAGATCGTCTACGACCCCGCCAAGGTCAGCTACGAGAAGCTGCTCGACGTCTACTGGCACAACATCGATCCGCTGACCAAGGACCGCCAGTTCTGCGATGCGGGGACGCAGTACCGCTCGGCCATCTTCTACCACGACGAGACGCAGAAGCGGCTCGCGGAGGCGTCCAGGGCCGAGGTGCAGAAGCGCTTCAAGCAGCCCATCGCCACCCAGATCGTGCCCGCCTCGGCGTTCTATCCCGCGGAGGAGTACCACCAGGACTACTACAAGAAGAACCCCATCCGCTACAAGTTCTACCGCACCGGCTGCGGGCGCGACCGGCGCTTGGAGGAGCTCTGGGGTAACGGCGGCGAGTAGGGGGCGCGGCAGGTGCCGCGCCCCTGCGGGTTTCCGCTTACAAATTGCGCAGGATGGAACGCAAGTCCGGCTTGGCCGACAGCCGGTCCCTGATCTTCTCCAGGCGGACGGCGGCCGCGGCCAGCGGGCTGCCCGCGGATAAGGCGTTGCCCTTGGGCAGCGGCAGGGTGGGGATGTACTTCGGCGGGCGCCGCACATGGGTCGCCGCCTCGAAGCCGGAGGCCAGCTTGATCAAGGTCGGCTCGCTGAACGCTCCGGCCATGAAGCTGATCCCTACCGGCAGCCCCTCGACGAAGCCCGACGGCACATTGATGATGGGATAGCCGGCGACCGCGGCCGGCCCGGAGCTGGCGCCCACGAAGTGATCGCCGTTGATGAGGTCGATGGGCCAGGCGGGCGAGCCCGTGGGCGCCACCAGGGCGTCCAGATCCTTCTCGGCGATGATGGCGTCGATGCCTTCCGGGCCTGCCAGCCGGTGGCCCCGCTCGAGGGCCTCGATGTAGTCCTGCTCGCTGAAGAATTCCATTTCGGCCAGCTCGAACCACTCCTGGCCGAACCACTTCAGCTCCTGCTCGGCATGGGCGAGGTTGAAGGCAATGACGTCCGCCATGGTGTGGACGGGCACCCCCGTGCGGGTCGCGAGGTAGGCGTTGAGGTCCCGCTTGAACTCCCAGACCAGCACGATGACCTCGGCCAGATCGGCGTTGAGCTCGTCGATCGTGGGGATGTTCGCCGGGTCGACGATCACCGCGCCGGCGTCGCGCATGGCCTCGATGGCCTGCTCGTAGACCGCGTCCGTCTCGTTGCTGTAGCCGGTGACGCCGCCGCTGCGCATGACGCCGATGCGCGCGCCCTCCAGGCCATGGGGGTCGAGGAACTGCGTGTAGTCGGTGGAGAAATGGCCGGCGCTCGCCGCCGTGGCCGGATCGCGCGGATCGACTCCCACCAGCGCGCTCAGCACCACGGCCGCGTCGGCCACCGTGCGGGCGTGGGGGCCGACCGTGTCCTGGGTGTGGGAGATGGGGATGACGCCGGCGCGGCTCGTCAGGCCCACCGTCGGCTTGATGCCGACGACGCCGTTGGCGTTGGCCGGGCAGACGATGGAGCCGTCGGTCTCGGTGCCCAGGCCAGCGGCGGTGAGGTTGGCCGCCACGGAGGCGGCCGAGCCCGAGCTCGAGCCGCAGGGGTTGCGGTCGAGAACGTAAGGATTGCGGGTCTGGCCGCCCTGGGCGCTCCAGCCGCTCGAGGAGTTGAAGCCCCGGAAGTTGGCCCACTCCGAGAGGTTGGTCTTGCCCAGGATCACGGCGCCCGCGGCGCGCAGCCGGGCGGCCACCGTGGCGTCCTGGTGCGGCGGATCGCCCAGCAACGCCAGAGAGCCGGCCGTGGTGGTCATGCGGTCGGCCGTGTCGATGTTGCCCTTGAGCATGATCGGGATGCCGTGCAGCGGACCCCGCACGTGACCGTCCTTGCGTTCGCGGTCGAGCGCCCGGGCGATCCGGCGCGCGTCGGGATTGACCTCCAGGACGGAGTTGATGGAGGGACCCTTCTGGTCGATGGTCGTGATGCGCTCCAGGTACATGTTGACGAGAGCCAGGGAGGTGAGGCCGCCCCGGGTCATGGCCGCCTGCAACTGGGCGATGGTCGCCTCCTCCAGGGCCACCGCGGCCTCGCTCAGCGGCACCTTCGCGGACGCCGCCGAGGCGCCGAGCAGCCCGGCGAGAGGAGCCCCGGCGCCAGCGACCGCGCCGAGGCGCAGGAAGTCTCTCCGGCTCACCTCTCCAGGAGCGTTCCCTTCTTCTCTCTCGCGTGAACGATCGTCGGACATAGCATCTCCTTTCGACGTACGGACACAGGACGCATGACGGGAAGAGACTCTTCCCGGAAACGGTGGCAGGAAGAAGGTCCGGCGGGCTCGGTTGGGAATAACGGGTTCCTTCGTACCTCGGAAGTCGTTCCCTTACCCATCATAAAGGACGCCGCGCCGGAGGGAAACGGGACGCGGCCCCCCCGGTCAGCCCCGCCCGGGAGCGGTGGCCCGCTCGAGGAAGGCGAGGTAGGCCAGGGCGTGCTCCGCCGTCTCGCCGCACATCTCCTCCGACGGCCGGAGACGGACACAGACCTCGGGGCGCTCGGGTTTGCCGAAGAGCCGGCACCGGTTGTCGCCGGTGAGCTGGACGCACCGCACGCCGGCGGGCTTGCCGTCCGGCATCCCGGGGATCGGAGAGGAGATCGAGAGGGCGATGCAGCAGGCGCCGCAGCCGGCTCGGCAGTCCATAGGACGCAGGATAACGCGGATCCTCACTCTCCTCTCCTTGCCTTTTCTCCCTCCTCTCCCTCTGGAAAGAAGGGCCGGGGGCGGTGAGGCTCGCGGGCAGGACGGTCCCGGATTTTCCCTCGTCCCGGCGTTGTTCCCCGTCTCGGAGGTGAACGCCACGATGAAGCGATCCGCCGTCTCCGCTCTGGTCCTCCTCCTCATCCTCGCCGCCTGTGCCGGCGCTCCCCGGCCCGCCGCGAAGGCGCCCGCCAAGCCCGTCGGCACCGTAACAGTGGTCTCCGAGTCGGAGCAGGACCCCCACTCCCTCGCCCGGCCCGAGGAGGTCGCGGTCGAGCACCTGGTGCTGGACCTGACGGTGGACTTCAACCAGCGGCGGCTCGCCGGCCGCGCCAGCCTGCGTCTCAACAACAAGGCGGGCGCCGACCGCGTCGTCCTCGACACCCGCGACCTGGAGATCCGCAGGGTCACCCTGGACGACGGCAAGACCGAGGCCCGCTGGAAGCTGGGCGACGAGGTGAAGTTCCTGGGCCGGCCGCTTCAGGTCGAGATCGCGCCCAACACCGTCTGGGTCAACGTCGACTACGCGACGAAGCCCGAAGCCGCGGCCCTGCAGTGGCTTACCCCCGAGCAGGCCGGCAGCCCCTCGCCGTTCCTCTACACCCAGTCGCAGGCCATCCTCGCCCGCACCTGGGCGCCGTGCCAGGACACCCCCGGCGTGCGCATGACCTACGAGGCCACCATCCGCGTGCCGCAGGGGCTCCTGGCCGTGATGAGCGCCGAGAACCCGGCGCAGAAGAGCGCCGACGGCGTCTACCGCTTCAAGATGCCGCAGCGCATCCCCTCCTACCTGCTGGCTCTCGCCGTGGGCGACCTGGAATTCCGGCCGCTCGGCGCGAACAGCGGCGTCTACGCCCTGCCCACCGTCGTCGAGCGCGCCGCCTGGGAGCTGGCCGACACGCCCAAGATGATCGCCGCCGCCGAGAAGCTCTACGGACCCTACAAGTGGGGTCGGTATGACCTCCTCGTCCTGCCCGCGAGCTATCCCTACGGCGGCATGGAGAATCCGCGGCTGACCTTCGCCACGCCCACCATCCTGGCCGGCGACCGCTCCCTCGTCTCGCTGGTGGCGCACGAGCTGGCCCACTCCTGGTCGGGCAACCTGGTGACCAACGCCACCTGGAACGACTTCTGGCTCAACGAGGGCTTCACCACCTACTTCGAGGGGCGGATCATGGAGGCGGTCTACGGCCGTCCCTACTTCGACATGCTGGCCGTGCTCGGCCGGCAGGACCTGGAAGACGAGATGAAGGCGCTGGGGCCGGACAGCCCCGACACCCGCCTCCACATCGACCTCGCCGGCCGCGATCCCGACGAGGGGCCAAGCACCGTCCCCTACGAGAAGGGGGCGCTCTTCCTGCGCATGCTGGAGCAGTCCGTGGGCCGCGAGAAGTTCGACCGCTTCCTGCGCACCTATTTCGAAACCTTCGCCTTCCAGTCGATGGACACGGCCCGCTTCGTCCAGTACCTCAAGCAGCAGCTCCTGGGCGGCGACGAGACCCTCGCGCAGTCGCTCCAGATCGACGCCTGGCTCTACAACCCGGGGCTTCCCTCGAACGCGCCGCAACCCCGCTCCGAAGCCTTCGCGAGCGTGGACCAGGCGGTCCAGAGCTTCGCCGCGGGCACTCCCGCGGCCCAGCTCTCCACAGCCGGCTGGACCACGCACCACTGGCTCCACTTCCTGCGCAACCTCCCGGCGCAGCTCGATCCGCAGAAGATGGCGGACCTCGACGCCGTCTTCCACTTCAGCGACACGGGCAACTCCGAGGTCCTGAGCGCCTGGCTGATGAAGGTGGTCGACAGCCGCTACGAGCCGGCCTACCCGGCCCTGGAACGCTTCTTGACCACCGTGGGCCGGCGCAAGTACCTGAAGCCGCTCTACACCGAGATGGCGAAGACCCCCGAAGGAGCCGAGCTGGCGCTGCGCATCTACGAGAAGGCCCGGCCCGGATACCACTCCGTCTCGCAGAACACGATCGACGAGATCCTGGGGTGGCGGGGATAGGGGTGGCACTTTCAAGCTTGAGGCGCCTCGTCCCAAGCCTGGCCGCGCCGTTTCAAGCTTGAACCCGGACGCGGCAAGCTTGATCCTTCCCAAATCGAGCTTGGACTGGGAATTTCAAGCTTGATCGCTGGCGATGCAAGCTCCATCCTGCAGTTTCAAGCTTGAACAACGCTGGCCCAAGCTTGAACCGTCACGCCTCGAGCTTGAATCTGGCGCGGCAAGCTTGAAGCGTCCCCAACCAAGCTTGTGGGCGGAAGTCTCAAACTTGATCTCTGTCGATACAAGCGTCATCCTGGAGTTTCAAGCTTGAAGAATGCCGGCTCAGGCTTGAACCGCCACGCCTCGAGCTTGAATCTGGCGCGGCAAGCCTGATCGCTGGAATTTCAAGCTTGAAACTGCCGGGTCAAGCTTCATCCGTGGCAACACAAGCTTAGCCCCTTTGGCCCAAGAGACTCGCTAGAGCGGAGCCTCTTCGCTGTCCTTCCGCACGACTCTCCAGCCGCCATCCAAGAGCGGAACGGTCGCGCACGAGTGGGGCAGCGGCCAACTCGCAGCACCGCCTCAGTTACAGCGAATCCCTTCCCTCTCCACCATCACCAACGTCACGTCGTCCATCACCGGCCGCCTTCCGCAGTGGGCGCGCACGAGGTCCATCAGGGAATCGAGCGCCTCGCCGACGGGCCGGTCGCGGAGAGTCGTGAAGGCTTCCTCCAGCCGCTCCAGCCCCAGCTCCTGGTCCGCCGGGTTGCGGGCTTCGGAGGCGCCGTCGGTGTAGATGAGGAGCCGGTCGCCGGGCGACAGGACGAGCTCGCGCGCGGGCAGCGGCCGGTCGCGGAAGAACTTGTGGAGCAGGATGCCGGTCGCGGGAAACCGCTCGATGCCGTCCGCCCGCTGCCAGAGGAACGGCGGGTGGCCGGCGCTGAAGGAGCGCACGCGGCCGTCCGGCAGCAGCAGGCCGTAGACCAGCGTGGCGCAGGTGGCGGCCTCGAAGAAGTCGAGCCCGCCGAGGATCTCGCGGGCCACCCGCTCGGGCTCGACGCCCCGCCGGCGGGCCGCGTCGAGCGTCGAGCGCAGCATGCCGGCGTACATGGCCGCGCTGACGCCGTGCCCCACCACATCGCTTACCGCGAAGACGATCTTCCCGCCGTCGACCGCCTGCGCCGCGTAGAAGTCGCCTCCCAGGGCATCGCAGGAGAGCAGCCGCCCCTCGACGCGCCAGCCCTCGCCGATCACCGGGTCGCGCGGCAGCAGGCTGTGCTGGAAGAGCCGCGCCCGCTCCAGGTCGGCGGCCAGCGCCTGGGCGTAGCGCTCCTTGGTGAAGCGCTCCCGCTGCAGCCGCAGGCAGCGCTCGACCAGGGCCAGCAGCACCCGGCGGTCGAACGGCTTGAAGAGGAAGTAGAAGGCCCCCTCCTCCAGCGAGCGGAAGAGCTTCTCGTCGGGCTCGGAGATCGAACCGGTGATCAGGATCACGTCCGTCTGCGGCCGGCGGGCGCGGATGGCCTGGCAGAGCGAGTAGCCGTCGCCATCCTTCAGGCGCACGTCCACCAGGGCGAGGTCGAACCCCGTCTCCTCCAGGCGCGCCAGGGCCTCGCCAGCGCCGGCGACCGACTCCACCGGATAGGCGGGCGCGAGGATCCGCTCGAGCACCCGCCGCGGGCCGGGATCGTCGTCCACGACGAGGATGCGCTGGGTCCGGCTCATCCAATGACCTCCACCTCTCCATCCTCACCGGCCAGCCGCAGCTCGACGGCCACCCGCGTCCCCTCGCCGGGACTGCTCTCGATCTCGAAGCCGCCGCCGTTCTGCCAGGCGAGGGAGCGGCAGATGGCGAGGCCCAGCCCCACGCCGCCGTGCTTGGTGGTGAAGAAGGGCTCCTGCACCCGCTCCAGGAGGTCGGGCGCGATGCCGGGGCCGTCGTCGGCCACGGCCAAGACCGCCGCGCCGCCGCCGTCGCCGTCCTCGCGGGTCGAGATCACGATCCGGCTCCCCTGCTCGCCCATGGCATCGAGCGAGTTGCTCACCAGGTTGAGCACGATGTGCTGCAGGTCGTTGCGCGAGAAGCGGACCGCCGGCAGGCCGTCCGCCAGGTCGAGCACCGTCTCGATGCCGCGGCGCGCGGCCTGCCCTTGGAAGAACGGCACGGTCTCGCGCACCACCTGGTTGACGTCCACCGTCCCGTCGCCGGAGCGCCCGGCCCGCGCCACGCGCAGCATGTTGCCGAAGATGCGCTTGCACAGGCGTGCCTTCTCGATCACCAACTCGAGGTCGCGGCCGAGCGCCTCCGGGTCGGCTTCCCCCCGGCGCAGGTCGTCGAGGATCTGCTGCGCGAGCGGCAGGATCGTCCCCACGGCGTTGTTGACGTCGTGGGCCACGGCGCTCGCCAGGGTCACCAGGGTCGCCTTCAGCTCGGCCTGGATCGCCTGCCGCTCGAGCGACATGTTGAGCCGGGCGTTGCGGATCGACACCGCCGCGGCCGGCAGGAAGCGCTCCACCACCCCCACGTCCCAGCGGTCGAAGGGCCGCCGCTTCCACGCCGCGATCTTCAAGACGCCCAAGAACTCGCCGCCGAAAAACAGCGGCGCGCAGAGCAGGCTCGCCGGCGCGGGGATGCCCCGCCCACGGTCGCCGCGGTGATAGTCCAGCACCTCCCAGAACGGGTCGCCGCCGGAGTCGCCCGCCAGCCGGCGGATGCCGGGCTGCTCGCTGATCGCCTCCACCAGCGCCGCCGCCGCCGGGATCTCGCGGCCCACGAAGGCGCTCTTGCCCTTGGTCCAGACGACCTTCTCGGCCTCGATGCGGAACACTCCGGCGTCCCGGTCGTAGGTCAGGAAGGCCGAGGAGTGGTCGTAGTCGACGAGTTGGTGCAGGCCGTCGAGGATCTGGTAGGCCAGGTCGCGCGGCCGCAGCTCGGAGACGATCTTGCCGCGGATGCGGTCGATCACCTTGGCCAGCCGCTCCTCCTCGCGCCAGGCGAGCTCCTTGGCCAGCACGCCGCACAGACGGTCGAGCGTGCGCCGGGCGGCCTGCCCGAAATCGCGCTCCCGCCGCGCCGCGCCCACCACCGCCATCTGCCGGCCATGCACCGTGACCCGCGCCAGCACCACGGTCCTGGCGATCGCGGGACGCTCGTCGCGCAGGAACGCCGCCGACCGCTGGGCGTCGCACAGCGCGGGCTCGCCGCGCAGCACCCGCACCTGGCCGTCCTCGCCCAGGATCCACGCGCACTCCGCTCCCAGCCGGTACAGCACGGCCTCGACGAAATGGCCGTAGAGCTTGCGCACCGGTCCGATCCCCTGGAGGTTGCTCTCCAGGACCTGTGCGAACAGCTCGGGCGGGGCCTTCCTCAAATCGATCATGGCGCGGATTCGATCCCGGACAACGGAGAAGTTGCGGAAACGAGGAGCCTATAAGGATACCATGGCTGAGAGGCCATCTCGACCTGGCGGCGATCTCCCCGATGGGGTACCCTCGACAGCCTTGGCAACGCGCATGGCGGGACACTGCATCGTCTGCGGCATGGGAGCCGTGGGATACCGGATCGTGGAGCTCCTCCACCGGCTGGGAGAGCGCGTCGTCGTCATCACCGAGCAGGTCCTCGACGAGCGCCGGCAGACGGCCGAGGCCCTCGGGGTCCGGGTGATCCTCGGCGACGCCCGCGGCGACCGTCTCCTCCGGGAAGCCGGCCTCGACTCGGCGCGGGCCCTGATCGCCGCCACCGACCAGGACCTGGTCAACCTCGAGGTCGCCCTCGACGCCCGGCGGCTGCGGCCCGATCTCCCCGTGGTGATCCGCCTGTTCGATCAGGAGCTCGCCCGCCAGCTCGAGACCTCGCTCGAGATCCGCCGGGCGCTCGGCATGTCCGCCCTCGCCGCGCCCAGCTTCACCGCCGCGGCCCTGGGCGAGGCCATGCTCGCGAGCCTCACCCTGCGCGAGGCGCCCTACGTGGTCGGCCGCCAGATCGTGGGCGACGGTCCCCTGGCGGGCTGCCCCACCGTGGCAGCCGTGGCGCGGCGCTTCCAGCTCCTCAGCGTGGCCCGCGAGCGGCCGGGGGAGGAGTGCGCGGCCCTGCCCGCCGCCGAGGAGCCGCTCGCGCCGGGCGACCGCCTCTCCCTGCTCGGCCGCAAGCGGGACTGGGACGCGCTCTTCACCCCGCCCGAGGCACCGCCGCCGGCCCGCGTGACGCCCCCCCTGTGGCAGCGACTGTCGCGGTCGCTGCGGCGTGGGGCCGCCGTCTGGAAGGACGTGCCGCTGACGCTGCGCGCCCTCTTCCTGGGCCTCTGCCTAGCCATCCCCGCCATGGTGCTCCTCTTCCACTACTGGTTCCGGCTCACGCTGACCGACGCCGTCTTCTTCACCGTCATCACCCTGCACGGGGAGATCGGCCTCACCGACGCCGGTCCCCAGATCAAGATGTACGAGATCCTGCTGATGGTGCTCGGCTCGGTCACGCTCGCCACGCTCTACTCCATGATCACCGACTACCTGGTCGGATCGCGGCTGCGCAAGCTCCTCGGCGCCAGGACCGTGCCGAGGTCCGGCCACATCGTCGTCGTGGGCATGGGGCACATCGGCTTCCGTGTGGTCGACGAGCTGGCGGCGCTGGGCGTGCCGGCCGTGGCGGTCGACGCCGATCCGGACGGGTCGTTCCTGGCGGCCGTGCGGACGAAAGTGCCGCTGGTCGTGGGGGACGCACGCCTGGACGACACCCTCGAGCGCGCTGGCCTTGCCAGGGCACGGGCCGTGGTCGCGGCGACCGGCGACGACTCGGTGAACCTCGGCATCGGCATCGCGGCCCGGCGGATGAACCCGCGGGTCCGCACCGTGGTCCGCCTCTTCGACGCGGAGTTCGCGCGCAAGGTCGAGAACGCCCTCGGCATCGACGCGGCCCTCAGCTCATCGCGGATCGCGGCGCCGACCTTCGTCGCCGCCGCCCTCTTCTCGGACGTGGCCAAGGCCTTCATCGTCGGCGACCGCCTCTTCATCCTCACCCTGCGCAAGGCGGGGCCGGAGTGGGCGGGCCGCGAGCTCGCGGCCCTGCGTGCCGAGGAGGGAATCCACATCCTGGTGCGCAACGGCCAGCTCGTGGCCGGCCGCGCCGAAGCCCCTCTCTCCCCGGACGAGGAGATCCTCGCCGGCCAATGGCGCAAGCTGGCGCCGGCGCGGTCGGAGCGCACCGCGGCCGGCGTCTAAAGCGGGCGCGCTCCTGCGATACTCTCTCCCGGCATGACGGACCGGCAGGCTTCCTCCTCCGCTCCCCTCCGCCCCCATCCGCTGCTCCAGCGGTACTACCAGACCGAAGAGCAGCGCCGGCGGCGGGTCGACGCCTGGTTCGACGAAGCGGCCGGCGACTACGACTGGATCACTCAGGCCATGAGCTTCGGCTCCGGGTACCGGTACCGCCGGGAGGCGCTGCTGCGGGCCGGCCTCGCGGCGGGGATGAGCCTGCTCGACGCCGGCTCCGGCACCGGCGCCGTCGCCGCGCAGGCCCAGGCCGTCGTGGGAGGCCGCGGGCTCGTCGTGGCGCTCGATCCGAGCTTCGGCATGCTGCGCCAGGCCGCCGGCCGGGGGGTGGCGCGCCGCGTGCGCGGTCTCGCGGAGGCGCTCCCCTTCCCCGACGGGCGGTTCGACATGCTGAGCATGGGCTACGCGCTGCGCCACGTGGCCGACCTGCGGGCGACCTTCCGCGAGTACCTGCGCGTGCTCAAGCCTGGAGGCAGGCTGCTGCTGCTGGAGATCACGCCGCCGTCCTCGCGGCTGGCCCACCGCCTGCTCGGGCTCTATCTCGGCCGCCTCGTGCCCCTGGTGGCTCGCTTCGGCCACGGCGGCCGCGCTTCCCGCGAGCTGATGGAGTACTACTGGGACACGATCGAGAACTGCGTCCCGCCCGCTGTCATCCTCGCAGCCCTCGCGGACGCCGGCTTCTCCCGGGCCGGGCGCGAGGTGCAGATGAAGATCTTCTCCGAGTACAGGGCCGTGCGCTGAGGCCCAAGGACGAGGAACAGGTGACAGGAACGCCGACTGCCGAAGTCGTCATCTGCGGGGCCGGGATCGCCGGCATCTCCGCGGCCTACCAGCTCACCGTACGCCACGGCCTCGCGGACGTGGTGATGGTCGACGACCAGCCGCCGCTGTCGGTCACCAGCGACAAGTCCACCGAGTGCTACCGCAACTGGTGGCCCGGGCCGGGCGACACCATGGTGCGGTTCATGAACCGCAGCATCGACCTGCTGGAGGAGCTGGCGGCCGAGAGCGGCGACCGCTTCGTGATGAACCGCAACGGCTACGTCTATCTGACGGCGGACCCGGCGCGGGCCGCGGAATTCGAGCGCGGCGCCCGCGAGATCTCGGAACTGGGAGCCGGCGCGCTGCGGGTCCATCGCGGCGGGCCGGACGATCCGCCGTACCCCGAGGAGCGCTTCGACCAGCTCGATCCCAGCTTGACGGGCGCCGACCTGGTGCTGGACCGCGAGCGGATCCTGCGCCGCTTCCCCTTCCTCCCGCCGGACGTGGCCGCCATGCTCCACATCCGCCGCTGCGGTTGGCTGAGCGCCCAGCAGCTCGGCATGTACCTGCTCGAGCGTGCCCGCGAGCGGGGACTGCGCCAGGTCCGGGGACGGATCGAGGAGGTGATCGTCTGCGACGGCCGTGTCGAGGCGGTGCGCCTGGCTCCGGGGGCCGATGTCGAAACGATCGCCACCCGCCGCTTCGTCAACGCCGCCGGACCGCTCGCCGCTGACGTGGGCCGGCGCAGCGGCGTCGAGCTGCCGCTGCTCAACGAGCTGCACGGCAAGGTGACGTTCGACGATTATCTGGGCATCCTCCCCCGCGACCTGCCGCTGATGATCTGGAGCGACCCCGTCACTCTGGCCTGGAGCGAGGAGGAGCGCGAGCAGCTCGCCCAGGACCCGGAGCTGCGCTGGCTGCTCGAGCAGATGCCGGCGGGAGTCCACTTCCGTCCCGAGGGAGGGCCGCACAGCCGCATGCACCTCCTGCTCTGGACCTATCACCTGGACCCTGTGGAGCCGGTCTTCCCGCCGCGCTTCGATCCGTTCTACCCCGAGGTCGTGCTGCGCGGGCTCGTCCGCATGGTGCCCGCCCTCGCCGGGTACCTCGGCCGGATGCGGCGCCCCTACGTGGACGGCGGCTACTACTGCAAGACACGCGAGAACCGGCCGCTGATCGGCCCCACGCCGGTCGCGGGCAACTATCTCCTCTGCGGCCTCTCCGGCTACGGCATCATGGCGTCCCAGGCGGCCGCCGAGCTGCTGGCCGCCCACCTTCTGCAGACCGGCCTGCCGGACTACGCCGGCGAGTTCCTCCTCAGCCGCTACCAGGACCCCGTCTACCTGGAACGCATGGAGGCGATGACCTCCGGCCAGCTATGAATCCGGCTTATTTGCGTCTCCGTATATGAAGGAAGACGGATACGCAGCCCAGCGGATCGTCGTCTTCTCTCGGAGGTGTCGTAATGAAGCATCTTGGCAGAGTGATGTTGGTGGCCTGTTGCGCGGCAGTGGTCCTGGTGGCTCTGGCGGCTCCGGCGAGCGCGTTTTGCCGCACAAGGTGCGTGGGCAGTTTTTCGACCTCCCCTACGGGCAGCGGCCCCTCGGACTGGGGAATGGGACCCGACTGTGCGTCTGCCGACGCCGATTTCCGAAACAACGTCTTCGCTAGAGCGGATAACAATTGCGCGAACAACGGCTATTATGACGGCGCCTGCAACGTGAACCCCGTCATCACCAGCGTGCCGGCCTGTTTTTTTAATGGCACTATGTTCCAGGTCGACGGTTACGCCACCCACGGCTGCTGGGTCGAGATCTGCTCCGATCCGATCGACCCGTACCAGTAGGAATCCGGTTGCGGTTCTAAGCTGACGGGCCGGGGCGCCCGGCCCGTCTCAGCCCTCGATGACGTTGTGGACCGGCCGGATCTCCGGCGTGCCTGGATCGACGCCGATCTCCGCCGCTGCTCTGCTGACGTGGCTGCTCAGACTCGACACAACAGCTCGGCAGCGGGACTCTGTACCCCCAACCAGCCACTCTGTGAGCCTCTCCAGATTGCCCTCCCGCGGCGCTGCGGAGTCCAGAGCCAGCAGCTCCACATCCCTCCACGGCTCGAAGCGCTGTCGCGCCCTAAGGACACACTGCCAGTCATAGCCCTTGGCCCATGAACGGGAGGCTTGGTCTTTGTAGAACCTTGACTCCCACGCCGAATCGTCCGAGCAGGAACAGAGGGCTACCTTGAACCGCGCTCCATACCTGCTGGCGATCCGGCGAACACGGTCTCTGTACTCGTTCCTGGGGAAGACCGCGTCCAGCAGGACGTCTACACCCAGGCGGAGCTGCACCTCCGCCAAGTCGAACAGAAAGAAATAGCCTTCGCGGTTGGACCCCGAGACCCCCTGCCTTTCAACCAGGGTTTGCTGGATCCGGTCCTTGTTGATCATCAGGAGCCCAGCCCGTCGCGAGACCTCCTGGGCCAGAGTGGTCTTTCCCGTTGCAGGCAGCCCTGAGAATACGAGAAGCGTTGGACGGTGCATGTCAAGTTCCTGCCGCAGGCCGCGGAAGCACCACCGGGGGTGTACCCGGCACTCGCCGCTCGCGGCCCCAATGGCCCATGCTCTTTGGGCGCGCCAGCCCCTTCGACTGTTACACGCCGCACGTGGCCATGGCAGCGGCCGCCAGGGGGGCAGAGGCCGGCTGCTCCCCCTGGCGGCCCTCGATCGGTCGGAACCGGTTCAGCGGATTACCGGAAGGCGGAGACCGTGGCGCGCGTGTCGTTCAGCACGCGGTGGTTGTCGTTCTTCGTGGCCGTGCCCATGGGCACGCCGTTGTAGAGGTTGTTCGGGTTGGACCAGTAGTTCAGCCGCGGGCAGCCGAGGCCCGTGCAGTTGTAGGCCATGATGGTGCGCCAGCTCGGGCTCTTGGTGTACTGGTAGCCGTGCCCCCAGGCGTACGGCGTGGTGGTGGGGTCGTTCTTCGGGTCGTGGCGGGCGGACTGCAGGTGCCCGATCTCGTGCGCGAAGGAGTAGTAGCCCGTCGCGCAGTCCCAATACACGGCGACGAACGCCGTGGCCGCGGTCGAGCCGATGCCCGAGGCGAGGCCGCAGTACTGCGTGTTGTTGATGATCAGGACGGCGACGTCGGCGGCGTTGGCGTCGCGCGTGGCGTGGATCTCGTCCATGAAGCCATCGCTGGTCCCGCGATAGCGGGCGAGGTCGGTGTCGAAGCTGCCGCTCTCCGTGTAGCTGGTCTGCCCCTGGGCGGCGAGCGCCAAGTCGATGAACACGCCGCTGTTGGCATAGCCCTGGTTGGATTCCGCGACGGCGAGGTTGATCAGGCCGACGATGTCGCCCGAAGCCGCGGCCGCGGCGGGGGTGTAGTTCACCAGCACCCGGATGACGGTGTTCACCTTGGCCTGGCCCGCCGGACGGCGCGGCATGCCGATCCTGGGAAGGGTGGCGTACGACTCCGGGTGATCGGGGGGCATGGCGTTCACGTTCGCGAGCACAATGGCATGGGCCCCGGTCTTGAGCGGCCGGATCTTGTACCACTCGCCGTTGTAGTGGACGTTGCCGGTGATCCTGTCACCGTTCTTGACCAGCACCACGGAGTTGATCGGATCGAAACGGACCTCCTCCGGCGAGAAGGGTACGGTCACCGAGCCGGCGTCCGCCACGACGCCGGACCACACCAGGACCCCGGATGTCGTCGCGTAGGAGCTCACGCGGAGAGCCCGCAGGGTGAGCCCCAGCGTCAGGTTGAGATCCAGTGACACCGCCTTCTCGTTGAGCGCGCTCGGATTGGCCTGCACGAGCTGCAGGGACGCGGTCGCGGGATCGTCGGCCAGCGCGTGGTAGGACTTGTCCAGGCTCAACGCCTTCCCGTTTCCGTCCGAGATATCGAAGGGGGAGAACAGTGAGTCATTTGCATAAGCCGAGACAGTCACCATTGCGAGGGCGGCCGCGAGGACGACCGTGCGAACCAAAACCTTGCTCATTCCAATCTCCTTGCTGATATGGACGTACATCTCTCTGGAGCTCCGCAAAGGCGGAA
The DNA here is from genome assembly GCA_036399915.1 of Thermoanaerobaculia bacterium. Lineage (GTDB taxonomy): Bacteria > Acidobacteriota > Thermoanaerobaculia > Multivoradales > UBA5704 > DATARR01. The sequence continues at coordinate 6,519 of DASWME010000102.1, read as the reverse complement.
ACCCCCGGCGCGGGAGAGCGACCCCCCGCAAAACGACGGGTGCGACGGCGTGCAAAAAGCGAGCCGGAACGGCCCCGGTCCGCCGGGCGAAACAGGACCGCGGATCAGGCCCGGCCCGCCAGCGGGATGACGTAGAGGAGGATCGCGAAAAAGTGAAAGATGCTCCCCAAGAGCACGAAGGCGTGCCAGATGGCGTGGTGGTACGGCAGGCGCTTCCAAAGATAGAACGCCGCCCCCGCCGTGTATACCAGCCCGCCGATCAGCAGCAGGAGGACCCCTCCCGGCGCGACATGCGTCACCAGGGGCTTGATCGCCACGACGACCGTCCAGCCCATGGCAACGTAGAACCCCACGGCCGCGGCGTTCGAGCGCCGTCCCAGGGTGACGCGCACGACGATGCCGAGGAGCGCCAGAGTCCAGATCACGCCGAGGAGGGTCCAGCCCCAGGGCCCCCGCAGGTTCACCAGCGAGAAGGGCGTGTAGGTGCCGGCGATCAGGAGGAAGATCGCCGAGTGGTCGAGCGCCCGCAGCACGGGCTTGGCCCGGGCATGGGGGATGCTGTGATACAGGGTCGAGGTCGTGTAGAGGAGGACCAGGGTGGTCCCGAAGATGCTGCAGCCCACTACGTGGTAGGCGGTCCCGTGGAGCCTGGAGAGGGCCGTCAGCACTCCCAGGCCGGCGAGCGCCAGGACGATCCCGATCCCATGGATCACGCAGTTGGCGATCTCCTCCCCGAGAGTGTACCGACGTCCATCGCCCATCGCTGCCATCGTGTAAATCCTCCTCGCGCTCCTCGGGTGGAGATTCTACCCTGCCGAGGGCGCCGCCGTGCGGATGCGGTCTTGGGAGCCCGGCGGGGCTTGCGGCAGGCTTCCCTTAACGAAGGAAGGTGGTAGGATTATTCCAAGTAGCGAGGAAAAGGAGCCTTTGATGGTTGACGTCGACGCCTTGCGAGAGGAGAAGCGGAAGGTCATCGAGCGTTTCGGGGACTGGACCGATCACAACATCCATATCGCCGGGGACCTCTATACGATCAGCGGGGACGTGGTCTCGACCAAGCTGCGGCGGATCGTGCAGATCGTCTCCGATGTCGCCGGCGAGCCGCTCGCGAACCTGCGGATCCTCGACCTCGCCTGCCTGGAGGGGCTCTACGCCATCGAGTTCGCGCGCCAGGGCGCCCAGGCGGTCGGGATCGAAGGGCGGCAGGCCAACCTCGAGAAGGCGCGCTTCGTCAAGGACGCCCTCGGGCTGGACAACCTCACCCTGAGCCAGGACGACGTCCGCAACCTCTCCCCCGAGAAGTACGGCGAGTTCGACGTGGTCCTCTGCCTGGGCATCCTCTACCACCTCGACGCCCCCGACGTCTTCCAGTTCGTCGAGAACATCGCCCGGGTCACCCGGCGGTTCGCGGTGCTCGACACCTATGTCAGCACCGCCAGCAAGGTGGCCCACCCCTACGACGGCAGGTCCTACTGGGGGCGGAAGGTCTTCGAGCACTCCCCCGCCGACTCCGCCGACGCGCGCCTGAGCCGCCTCTGGAACTCGCTCGACAACCCGAAAAGCCTGTGGATCACGCGGCGCTCGCTCTACAACCTGCTCGCGGACTGCGGCTTCACCACCGTCTACGAGTGCCACGTCCCCGCGGATCTCCACAAGCCCGCCGACCGGGTGACGCTGCTCGCGATCAAGGGGAAGCGGCAGACGTTGCTTTCGACCCCCAAGGTCAACGCGCTGCCGGCGACCGCCTGGCCGGAGGACTTCAAGCCTCGCCTCTCGCAGGAGCAGGACCCGCGCGTCCGGATCTCCAAGCGGCTGAGCCACATGGTGCCGTCCGTGGTGAAGCGGCCCGTGAAGGCGGCCCTGCAGGCAGTGGGCGTGCTGCCGAAGCCGCCGCAACAGCAACAGAAGCACGGCTGGTGGCCCGATTGGCGGGCCGAGTCGCAGCCGCCCCGCACAGGGAAGAAGCGCTGAAGCGAGACGTTGGAAAGCCCGGCTCAACTGGAGTGGTCGTGGACCACCTTCCAGCCCTGGGCCGTGCGCACCCACTAACACAGTTCACGGGGTGAACTCTAGGTAAGGCTGCGAGCGTAGAGCGGGCTCGCTCTTTCGCTTTTCGCGCACCTTCGTTTAGTAGGGGATTGTCCGAGGCTCTCGGCTGATCTCGACGATGTAGATCACCGGGGCTGGGCCTGCAAACGCGTACCCACGAGCCCCGGCTTGCTCTCCCCGGAGCGATCGGGTACGCCAGCCTGGCACCCCAGCCGCCATGCCTTGGTGTCCCGGCGGAAGCGCAAGGGAAGAAGGAACAGATTGAACCGTCGTTAGCAAGAAAGGAGGATGCCCATGAGCAAAGCGTTCCGTCTTTTCATCGCCGGCTTGATCCTCTTGCCCCTCGCCATGCTGGCCGAAGCGCCCTCCTCCGAGAAACCCGCCTCGCCAAGCTGCAACCCCGAGTTGATCAGGCTGACCGATCCAGAACTGGCCAAGAAGTTGGAGAGCCTGACGGTGGCCTCCTCTGGTCCCCTGACGGTGGAGCATCGGACGAGTGGAGAGACGACCACAAAAGTCTCTCGTAAAGAGTTCCTCACCTATGACGAAAATGGAAATGCACTCCTTATAGCTGCCAAGTGCACGTTGAGCTGCACAGGAAGCTCCTGTTCACAGGATGGGTGTGAACCGGACGGGTTTACTGGCTGCACTAGCTGGAGCTGCGGCCTGACCTGTATCGGTACCTGCACCCAATCAAGTGAGGTACTAGAGGTGAGGAAGTAGCAAGCCTGCCAAGCATGTCTCACTGCGCCGGCGACGGCTTGCCGCCGCCGGCGCTAGAGGAGGGCCGGGGTGGCGAGGGCCTGGGGCGGCCGCAAGGTCCCAGCGGAGCACCACAGGTGCGCGTCAGGTCAACAGATCCGAGACGGCGTTCTACACCGCCCCCGTCTGATACCGCTCGCGCACGCTCCCCTCGCCCAGCAGCCCCCGGAGCGAGGCCGCCAGCTCGGGGCCGAACTGGACTTTGAGGTTGTCCTGCGTGGCGATACGGACGGTGCGGTCGGGGAGCTGCACCTGGAGGGTCACGGGCACATCGCCGGGGTGCTGGGTCAGCAGGTCGCGCAGCTCCAGCATGCGGCTCTGGGAGAGGGAGGGGGCGAGCATCAGGTCCACCCCGGCGAGGGGGCGGGCGGCCACTTTCTCCAGGGGCGTGATCTCTTCGACGGTCAGCTCCATGTCGCCCCCCCGCTCGCGCACCTGGCCCTTGATCAGCACCAGGGCCTCCTCGGCAAGCAGGTGGCCGAACTGTTGGAGCTGGTTGGCGAAGAGGGTCACGGGCAGGCTCCCCTCCAGGTCCTCCAGCACGAAACGGCCCATGAAGCGGCCGGCATTGGCTCCGCTCTTGATCTTGACGCGGGAGAAGCCGGTCACCATGCCGCCCACGGTCACGGTACCGTCGGGCGGGGCCTCGCGCAGGGAGGCGGTGGTGTGGGTGGTGAACCGCTCCAGGGCCTCCTGGTGCTCGGTCAAGGGATTACCGGTGAGGAAGAGGCCGAGGGCTTCCTTCTCGTAGCGCACCCGCTCGCGCTCCGGCCAGGGCCTGGCCGTTAGGTCCGGCGCGGGCTCCATCGCCGGCACCAGGGCCCCGAACAGGTTGACCTGCCCCGCCTCGCGCTCCTGCCGCCGGCGCTGGGCGTAGTCGAGGAGGGAGTCGAGGGAGTTCCAGAGGGCTGTCCGGTGGACCCCGAGGTTGTCGAAGGCGCCGGCCTTGACGAGGCACTCGAAAACCTTGCGGTTGACCACCCGCAGGTCCACCTCGGTGGCGAGATGGGCGAGGCTGCGGAAGCGGCCTGCCCGGTGACGGGCCTTGAGCACCTCCTCGACGGCGCTCTCGCCAATGCCCTTGACCGCCCCGAGCCCGTAACGGATCTGGTCTCCCACCACGGTGAAGTAGTAGCCGCTCTCGTTGATGTCCGGCGGCAGCAGATCGATCTCCATGTTGCGGCACTCGCCGATGTACTTGGCGATGCCGTCCGAGGAGGAGAGCTCCGAGTTGAGCATGGCGGCCATGAAGGCCACCGGATGGTGGGCCTTCAAGTAGGCGGTCTTGTAGGCCAGGTTGGCGTAGGCCACGCTGTGGCTCTTGTTGAAACCGTAGCCGGCGAAGGGCTCGATCTTGTCCCACAGCTCCGCAGCCTTCTGGCGCGGCATGCCGCGGGAGGCGGCGCCGTCGACGAACTTCTCCTTCATCTTGGCCATCACGTCGGCCTTCTTCTTGCCCATGGCCTTGCGCAGCGTGTCCGCCTCGGCCATGCTGAAGCCCGCGACCGCGACGCCGATCAGCATCACCTGCTCCTGGTAGACGATGATGCCGAACGTCTCCTTCAGGATCGGCTCCATCTCAGGGGTGAGATAGCTGAACCGCTTTCCCTGCTTCCTCTGGATGTACTCGTCGATCAGCGTCATGGCGCCCGGCCGGTAGAGGGCGTTCAAGGCGGCCAGCTCTTCGAAGCGCGAGGGCTTGACCCGCCGCAGCAGGTCGGTCATGCCGCGCGACTCGAACTGGAAGATGCCGCTCGTGCGCCCCTCGCAGAAGACGCGGAAGGTCTCGGGGTCGTCCAAGGGGACCTCGTCGAGGTCGAGAGGGATCCCCTGCTGGCGGACGATCTTGACGGCGTCGTCGATCACTGTGAGGGTGCGCAGGCCCAGGAAGTCCATCTTCAGAAGCCCGAGGCTCTCGATGACGTTCATGTCCCACTGGGTCATGACCTGCTCTTCGTCCCCCTTGGTGACCTTGTAGAGCGGCACGAGATCGTCCAGCGGGCGCGGGGTGATGACGACGCCTGCGGCGTGGACCGAGGCGTGGCGGGTGAGCCCCTCGAGGCGGGTGCCCACGTCGACGATCTGCTTGACCTCGGGGTCCTTGGCGGTCTCGGACGCCAGCGGCTCCTCCCTGGCGACCGCGGAAAGCGACTTCGTCATGTCCGGGATCAGCTTGGCGATGCGGTCCACCTTGGCGTAGGGCAGGCCCATGACCCGGCCGACGTCGCGGATCACCGCCTTGGCGGCGAGGGTCCCGAAGGTGATGATCTGGGCCACCCGGTCGCGCCCGTACTTCTCGCCCACGTAGTGGATCACCTCGCCCCGGCCGCGCATGCAGAAGTCGATGTCGATGTCCGGCATACTGATGCGGTCGGGGTTCAGGAAGCGCTCGAACAGCAGGTCGTACTGCAGTGGGTCGATGTCGGTGATGCGCAGGGCGTAGGCCACCACCGAGCCGGCCGCCGAGCCGCGGCCGGGCCCGACCGGAATGCCGTTCTCCCGGGCGTGGCGGATGAAGTCCCAGACCACCAGGAAGTAGCCCGGGAAGCCCATCTTCTCGATGACCTGGATCTCGTACTCGAGCCGCTGCCGGTAGGCGTCGTCGGGATGGCGGACGAGGCCCTGCTCGCGGCGCCGGCGCAACTCGGCGAGCCGCTCCTCGAACCCTTCGCGGACCACCTTCTCGAAGTAGCTCTGCAGCGAGTAGCCGGCGGGGACGGGGAACTCCGGCAGGTGGAACGAGCCCGTGGGGATCGCCAGGTCGCACATCTCGGCGATGGCGAGCGTGTTCTCGATGGCCTGATGGTCCTCGGGGAAGAGCTGGTGCATCTCCTCCGCGGACTTCAGATAGAAGTTGTCCGTGGCGTAGCGGAGCCGGTCGGCGTCCTGAAAGGTCTTCTGCGTGCCGATGCAGAGCAGCACGTCGTGGGCGAAGGCGTCGTCCCGGCGCAGGTAGTGGCAGTCGTTGGAGACAACCAGCGGGATGTCAAGCTTCCGCGAGATGCGCCGCACCACCTCGTTGGCCAGCCGCTGCTCGGTGATCCCATGGTCCTGCATCTCAAGGAAGAAGTTGCCCTCCCCGAAGATCTCCAGGAACTCGCGGGCCGTGGCCTCGGCTTCCCGCTCGCGGGCGGCGACGATCAGCTCGTTGATCTCCCCCTTGAGGCAGGCGGAGAGGCAGATCAGCCCCTCGCTGTGCCGGCGGAGCAGCTCCTTGTCGATGCGGGGCTTGTAGTAGAAGCCCTCGAGATAGGAGCTGGAGGTGAGCTTCAGCAGATTGCGGTAGCCGGCCTCGTTCTTGGCCAGGAGGACGAGATGGTTGCTGCTCCCCCGGCCGGGCGTGCGGTCGAGGCGGCTCCCCTGCGCCACGTAGGCTTCCATGCCCACGATCGGCTTGACGCCCGCGGCCCGAGCCTTGTTGTAGAACTCGATGGCCCCAAAGAGGTTACCGTGGTCGGTCAGGGCCAGGGCCGGCATGCCGGCCCCGGCGGCGGCCCGGATCACGTCGTCGAGGCGGTTCGCCCCGTCGAGCAGGCTGTACTGGCTGTGCAGATGGAGGTGGACGAAGTCGGACATCGGTGGCTCGGCGGTTCTCTGAGGATGTTACCAGAAGCCGGCGGCAACCGCATGCCCGGGAGAGGGTCGCCGGCGATCCCGCCGTTCTCGGTGCCACGAGCGTCGTCCGCGCCGCCGCGCCCTCACCACCCG